>DASSZI010000162.1:0-12195 GCA_035713565.1 Acidobacteriaceae bacterium
GGTGCGGCGGAGATCGCCATGCGCTGCCGTGGAACTCCGCGCATCGCCAACCGTCTGCTGCGTCGCGTGCGAGACTACGCGCAGGTGCGCGGCAGCGGCCACATTGACCGGCAGTGCGCCATGGCCGCGCTGGACATGCTGGCGGTAGACGCGCATGGCTTTGATGAAATGGACCGCCGCCTGCTGCAGACCATCATCGACAAGTACGATGGCGGCCCGGTGGGACTGAACACGCTTGCCGCCGCGCTGGCCGAAGAAGAGGATGCGTTGGAGGAGGTCTATGAGCCGTTTCTCATCCAGATCGGATTTCTGGATCGCACGCCCCGTGGGCGCGTCGCAACCAAACTGGCCTATGAGCACTTAGGAAGGCAGCAGCCCCGGCGACAGACTCAGTTGTTTTAGCGCGCCGAACTCGGACCTAAGAAAGAGCAGCAACCAATTGACTTATCGCCTACCTTGCTACTTCGCCCTCTGTAATTCGCTGCAAGTGATCACTGGAAAGATTTGCAGAGTGGTGCTGCTTTGGGGAAGAAACCGATCGTCCCCCTCATGGCCGTCTCGTTGCGCAGCAGGCGAGCACCCAATTCCAACGGGATCCGGCGCGAATAGCGCATTTATCATGTCTTAACTATGCTGCCCGCCCCCGCATCGTCACTTTCCAGCGAGTCTAGCCAGGCCGAGCCGAACCACATTGCCGCGCTCGATGGGATGCGAGGTCTGGCAGTTCTGCTCGTGGTGGCTTTCCACGTTTTCGGGGTCAATGACATCGGATCTCGCCCATTGGAATTGGTCTTACATAAATTGATGGCTGGCGGCTGGCTTGGTGTAGACATTTTCTTTGTTCTCTCAGGCTTTCTGATTACAGGCATCCTGTACAACACGCTTTCCTCTGATCGTTTCTTTAAAAATTTCTATGGTCGTAGAGCTCTACGAATTTTTCCGCTTTATTACGGATATTTAATCCTGGTTGTAGCCTCTCATTATCTACTTGGCACTGAACTAGACCGGAGAGTAGTGTTCCTGTTTACCTACACTCAGAATATCTTTGGCGACCACTGGGATATTTTGTCCAGCCTGACAGGACATCTTTGGTCACTTGCGGTAGAAGAACAGTTCTACCTGTTTTGGCCGCTCATTATATTTTCCTTAAGAGATCGCCTAAAAATCATGAGGCTTTGCATCATTCTTTCCGTGGTTGCTCTCACGCTTCGCATCACGCTTTTCGCCCTGTTGCCCCGTTCACAAGCATTGATGCTTTGCTATCGCCTGGTGGTATGCCGCATGGATTCGCTGCTGATAGGAGGCTGGCTGGCACTGGCTCTCCAGGGTCCCACGCGACGCTCGCTCGCTAGATATTCTAAGGTGGCGTTTGGCGGCTTCTCGTCAATCATTTTAATGATTGCAATTAGAAAGGATTATTTCTGGTGGTGGAACAGCCGGATTACCGAGACCTTTGGCTTTACTGTCATCGCACTGGCCAGCGCGGCACTGCTCATGATGGCACTGAGTGAGGGATCGTATGTCCAGATTGCTTTCAAGACTCGAATATTGCGATGGTTCGGTAGATATAGCTATGGCATCTACATCTACCATTTCGGAACACAGCAGCTTTTCCAAAGATGGGTGCTCCCCACTCGATTGGCCCGTTCCTTGATTTCCAATCCAGGAAGACTGGTTGTGTTCAGCGCCACCGGAAGCTTTGCGATAACGATTGCTCTCGCTTGGCTCAGCTATAACTTTTATGAAATCCATTTCCTCAAGCTAAAAAGATATTTCAGCTACAACCGGCCGCCTCGCCAGCCGGTTATCCAGTTCTCAACGCCAACCAACGTCGAGTGGAGAAGCGAGGGGTGATGTTCGCAATCCATTGAATTGCCTGATTGCCCCCTTAGACGCGAACTCAATCAAGCACAAGGCTGGATCTGGCGCGCCATTCAACACACCTCAGACCTATTCAGAATCGGAGCACCAGCGGCTATCTACGCCGGCCATCTTTTGGAGATTTTTTCTTTGCAGCTTTTTTAGTGGTCTTTGCGGCTGTCGCCTTCACCGGGACCTTGCCTCGAGAACTCTTCTTCAAAGCAGGCTTCTTTTTTGCAGGAGCTTTCTTTCCAGCTTTCTTGACGGCGGGCTTCTTCGCTGCGGTCGTTTTGACCGCCTGCTTTTTGCGTACGGCCGTCACACGCTCACGCAGGGAAGCTTTCAGCTCCTCCACACCCACGCTGGTCGCCGTCTTACGCAGCCGCTCTATGTCGTAGAATTCCCGTTTTTCCGATGAAAATATGTGAACGACAAAATCCACGTAGTCCAGCAGGATCCACTCGCCCTGGCGATAGCCTTCCATTGAGTTTGGGATGGAGCCGAACTCATGTTTCATTACCGTTTCAATGGCAGTCGCTATAGCCTGATTCTGTCGATCATTCGTGCCACTGCAGATCAGGAAAAAATCGGTAAACCCCGATTCTGCGGGATCGAGCTCCAGAATGCGGACATCTTCAGCCTTTTTATCTTCGCAAGCAGCCGCAGCCGCCGACACCATGCGACGAATTTCCAGTTTGGTCATGCGTTCCTGCGCTCTCCTGCGCGCTAAAAACTTCTCATCCGCCATCGTAGCCCGTTCCGCATGTCCGGACCAAGGGTATTTCACCGGAGCGCGGTGCTTAAATGTCCTGCGCTGCGCCGGTGTAGAGTTCGGCCTTCCGTACATACTCTTCCACTGCGGCAATTCCGGTGTCGGCTTCTGCATTCCGGAGGCCATCTCGAAGATCGGTTGCCGAGATTGACTCATCCAGATCGGGCAATAACCAGACGCGCGTAGTCGTGCCCTCGGAGTGGGCCAGCAACAAGTCACAATCGCCATTGTTTTCCCGCGCCACCGTAACCTCGGAGGGCACGGCCTGCGCTGCCCGGCTCAGGTCAAACCCCGGGCGCGCTCCTACAATCCAATCGCAAAGAGTAAGAAGTTCCGCAGCACGATGCCACCGGGCTATATCCAGCCAACTATCCGCGCCCAGTATCGCAACCAGATGGAACGGGGCTGAGGATGCGAGGAGAGAATCGCGCAACCGCCTGAGCGTATCCACCGTGTAATTGGGAGTACCCTCCGTGTCCTGCAGGACAGATTCCTGCAGGGCGTCTATCAGCGAAGGTATGAACCGCGCGTCCCCTTGCGTGGCCAAGGCGGTCATGGCATATCTGTGAATGAACGGGGTGGCGCTGTCGGAGGCTTTGAACGGCTGCCTGCCGACTGGAGCAAATAGGACCTCGTCCAGTGCGAAGCGATCAGCGGCAGCGCGAGCCAACGCCAGGTGCCCACGGTGGGGAGGGTCGAAGCTGCCGCCGAAAAAGGCAATCCGGCGCACCGTCTCAGCCGACCTTGCTCAGCGACTCCCGTTGAGAACGGACGCGCTCCGCCACGGCGTACTTAAGTGCGTCGATGCCCTCTCCGGTCACAGCGGAGATTGGATACAGCGGAATCTTCTTGCGCTTCGCCATGGCCTGAAGCTTCTTCAGCTTTTCGGGATTGGCACTGTCGATTTTGCTGGCCACCAGGATGCGGGGCTTCTCGTCAAGCCCATGACCGAAACTGCTGAGTTCCGATTCGATAATCTTGTAGTCTTCCACAGGATCGGTGCGGCCGCTTGCGTCCGAGACGTCCACAATGTGCAGCAGCAGTCGCGTACGTTCAATGTGCCGCAGGAACTGCACTCCTAATCCAGAGCCGAGATGCGCGCCTTCAATCAGACCGGGGATATCGGCGATGACGAAACTCTCCTCATGCGGCGATTCTCCCACTGTCACCACACCTAGATTGGGCTCCAGTGTGGTGAATGGATAATCCGCAATTTTAGGCCTGGCTGCGGAAATTCTCGCGATCAGGGTGGATTTGCCGACATTGGGATAGCCCACCAGACCGGCGTCGGCCAGCAGCTTAAGCTCCATGCGCACCAGGCGTTCCTCGCCGGGCGTTCCAAGTTCATGTTCGCGAGGAGCCTGATGCGTGGAGGTGGCGAAATGCTGATTGCCGCGTCCGCCTCGGCCGCCGCGCGCGAGAACTACGCGCTCATCGGGATGCTGGAAATCGTGGATCACCTCGCCACTGGTGTCATCGTAAACAACCGTGCCGACGGGGACTTTAAGCACCACATCTTCGCCTTCGCGGCCGCTGCAATTCGAGCCCTCGCCGTGCCGCCCTCGTTCGGCCTTGTGCTCCGGGTTAAAGCGAAAGTGAACCAGCGTATTATGCCGCTGGCTGGACTCCATAATCACATCGCCGCCCCGGCCGCCGTCCCCCCCGGAAGGTCCCCCGCGCGGAACGAATTTTTCCCGGCGAAAAGCCATACAGCCATTCCCGCCGTCGCCGGCCTTAACCCGTATCCTTACCTCATCAATAAACATGAATAGAAATTGTCTTCCTGGGGTGCGAAAATCGCGCTACTCTCAGTGTAACGCTCACGCATCACGATTCCAGGGAAATGGGTAAACCCGTTCTCGCAGAACTCTTGCTTCATTGGCACCTATTTTAGTTGTCCTCCGCCAAGGCAGAACCGCAGAAGCCTGAACGGATCAACAAGCCTTCAGGAGATTGCATGCTGCGCTTGGTCGGCCCCCACCGGCACGCGGCCGCAGGGCTCTGCCTTCTGCTGCTGCTGTTTCCAGCGTTGCTGCGCGCGCAGTCGACCACGGGCGTGCTCGGCGGCACGGTTTTCGATTCCGCACATGCGGTAGTGCCCAACGCTCGGATTCTGGCGGTGAACGATGCAACCGGAGCAGAATTTCTGGGCTACTCCGACCGTGGTGGCAATTACGCGCTGGCCGACCTTCCGCCAGGGACTTACTCTGTCGACATTGCCGCCAGCGCATTTGCGGCATTCACCGCAAAGCACGTCGTCGTGGAGCTGGGACGGCGAACGATTCTCAGCACTGCTCTGCTGGTAAGTGCCTCAACAAGTACGGTGGATGTGCACACTGTTGTCCCGTTTCTCCAGGCTACCTATCCCTCTCTCGCGACCAACGTGACGCAGACCCAATTGCTGGACATACCTTCCGACAGCCGCCGGTGGAGCAGTTTTGCCCTCCTGACTCCAGGCGTAGTCAGCGATCATGCCGGCAATGGACTTTTAAGTTTTCGGGGCGTCAGCGTGTCGCTGAACAACAATACGGTGGATGGAGCTGACAATAATGAAGCTTTCTTTTCAGAAGAGCGCGGCCGCACGCGTGCCCCCTATTCCATCAGCATGGCTGCGGTAGAGCAATTTCAGGTGAACACAGCCGACTATTCCGCCCAGTACGGCCGCTCCGCGGGCGGTGTGATCAACACCGTGACCAAGAGCGGCACCAATCGCCTGCACGGACAGCTCTTCTACTTCGAACGCAACAGCGATCTGGCAGCCACGAATCCGTACACGACGCTCACCAATTTCAACACCAGCAGCGGCAACTTTGTAACCAATCCCTTTCGGCCCCTGGATGTGCGGAGACAAACCGGATTCGCGGCCGGTGGACCGATCAGGAAAAACCGGCTGTTCTGGTTTTATGCCTTCGACTACGAAACACGTGATTTTCCTTCCGTATCACGCGTCGGCTACCCCAGAGCCATCTATGCCCAGCCGATCGCATCCATTCCGACGGGTAATTATCTGGGATTTCCGATCAGTTGCGCAAACCTGCCGCCCTATAACTCCACCGGGCAGCACGGAAGTGTCTACTACGCAAGCGTCTTCCAGTTTGAAGCCACCCAGGGGGCATGCCAGACTTACGACCGGCTCGATTTGCCGTCGTATCCAGCAGGGATTCAGCAATATAGAAAAGGACTGCAGATGATTGGGACGCTCAGCGGACTTGCGCCTCGAACCGGCCACCAGACGCTGAGCTTCCCCAAGCTTGACTGGCTCATCAATGACAGAAATCATGCGACCTTCTCCTACAACCGAATGCGCTGGAATTCGCCTAATGGCGTACAGACGCAAAGCTCCACGCAATATGGCGTGCATAGTCTGGGTGACGACGCTGTAAGCGTGGACTGGGGAATCGCCAGGCTGACAACTTTTCTGACAGAAAATGTGGCCAATGAATTTCGCCTGCAGTTGTCCCATGAACTGGATAGCGAGGCGAGCCCATTGCCAGCCGGCGCGGAGGCCCCGCTGGGGCAAAACCAGTTCGGACTGGCTCCGGAGATCAGCATTGCAGGCGGCGCGTCCGGTGAAGGGATGATTCTGGGCAATCCGGCGAAGCTTCCGCGCCCGGAATTTCCGGATGAGCACCGCGCGGAAATCTCGGATTCAATCTCCTGGGTGGCGGGCAACCACATCCTCAAGGTGGGCGCGGACTGGGATCGCAATGCCGATCTGCTGGATAACCTGAACACTGGCGCGGGTAAGTACTATTACACATCCTTTGCTGGATTTCTGGCCGACTATTACCACGCAGTGGACGGATTGGGGCCTCCGCCGCCCGTGTATTACGTGGACAGCTATGCGGGTTTTTCGCAGACTTTCGGGCAGCCGGGCTTTTTTATAACGACGAACGACTTCTCCGGCTTCCTGAATGATGAGTGGCGAGCGCTCCCGCGACTCACGCTCACGGCGGGAATGCGCTATGAGTACGAACGCGTGCCGCATTCGTTCCTGATCAATCCGCAACTTCCACAGACTGCCAACTACCCGGATGACCGCAATAATCTTGGACCGCGTACGGGGGTGGCATGGGACATCTTTGGAAATGCCCGCACGATTTTGCGCGCGGGCTTCGGGGTTTTCTACGGAAGGATTGTAAACAACACTTTATTCTCGGCCCTTACCAGCACGGGATCGCCCCAGGCGCAGAGAACCTATCGCTATCCTTCTTCCATCGCTTTTGGTGCGCCGCAGTTCCCCAGTATCGATTTCAGCGCTCCAACCGGAGCGGCCCGTTTTTCCCTGCCGAGCGCATACTATTTTGCGAAAGGCTATCAAGCTCCTGAAAGTTTGCAGGGAACCTTTGCGCTGGAGCAAAACATAAGATGGAACACAGTTTTGACGTTGTCTTACCTGACCAGCCAGGGACGAGATCTGCCCAACTTTATTGATACCAACATTGACGACGCGACCATAGGCGAGTTGAACTATACGATCGACATTCCCGGGCCTCCGCTTGGCAAAAGGAGTCCGCTTCCACAAGGCGCGATCTACTCCACGCCGCTTTATACATCCATCCGGCCAAACTATCTCTACAGCAGCATTACCGAACTGCTAAGCAACGTAAACTCCAACTACAACGCCGGTGTGCTGGCGGTGGAGCATCGAACATTGCGTGGCCTCAGCTTCGGTCTGAACTATACCTTTGCGCATGCGCTGGACTATAACGAAAACGAATTGCTGAACAAGTCGCCTACAAATATTCTGGAGCCAAACAACATGGCTTTGGAATATGGCAACTCCAATACGGACGTACGGCAGCGTCTGGTGGCCCACGGAACAGCATGGACCACATGGCACAAGCAGGGATGGCGTGGCTACCTGCTGAACGACTATGGAATTTCGCCCGTCGTGGCCTGGCAGACCGGACTGCCGTACACATTGGGAGTAGGCGGCAGCGCACCGGGCGGCGCGTTCTTCGGCATCAACGGGGCAGGCGGTCCATCGCGTTTGAATATTCTGCAGCGCAACAGCTATCGGTTTCCATCGACCCAGACAACCAGCTTTAGATTCACCCGGCGGATTCCTGTGGGTGAGCGCGCTTATGTAGAGCTTTTCGCGGAAACGTTCAACCTGACCAATACGCAGAATGTGACGCGCGTGGACACCCTGGGCTACACAGCCTGCTCCACCCCCCTCACCCAGGGATGTCCTTCCGGTTCGACGGCGGCGCATCCGTATCTGGAATTCAATCCGACCTACGGAGTGACGACGAACGTGAACAGTGACGCGATCTACACTCCACGAGAAATCCAACTGGCTGCAAGACTTAACTTCTGATTTCCCGGGCCTCGATTTGCGGCAAAGCCGCAGAAAGCGATCAAACTCGCTGTGCCAGCGCTACTCTGGGAATGTTTTGCAGGTCCGGAATAAATTCCACGGTGTTCCAGCCCCGTAACATTTGTGCGATCGCATTCCGCTGGCCATAGCCGATTTCCAGCATCAACCACCCGCCGCACTCCAGTGCGTCGGCTGCCTGGCGGATAAGACGGTCGTAAATTTCCAACCCGGTCGGACCTGCGAACAGCGCAAGCGGCGGCTCAAAATCGCGCACCTCCTTAGCCAGCGAGTTACGTTCCGGCTGTGCGACGTACGGCGGATTGGAGACCACTGCGTCGAATCGTTCTCCGGCAGCCTCGGCGAGCAAATCTGACTCCATAAAGCGAATGCGGTCAGCCACGCCGTTCTGCTGCGCGTTTTTCTGCGCGATCGCAAGTGCCGCTCCGCTGACGTCCAGCGCGACTACCTGGGCGTGTGGCAGGGAGTGCGCCAATGCGACCGCAATTGCGCCGGAGCCGGTGCCGACATCCACGATGCGCGGCGCTGGAAAATTCTCCATGCGAGCAATCGCCGCCTCGACAAGGTGTTCCGTCTCCGGGCGTGGAATCAGGACGTCCGGAGTGACACGGAACGATAGCCCAAAAAATTCCTGGTTGCCGGTGATGTACTGGATCGGTTTGCCCTTCAAGCGTTCATTGATGAGCGCCTGGTAGGTCTGCGTCTGCAGGACCGTCAGATGGCGTTCCCGGTATGCAAACAGCTCCGCGTGCGGAATCTGCAGCACATGCCGCAGCAGAAGCGTAGCATCGGCGCGGCTGGTGCGGAATACATCGTCGGACTGCTCGAGAGCCGTCGCACCCCAGCCGATTGCGTCGCCCACGCTCATTGAGTGATCGAGCATGCCTCTCATGCGCTGATCGAATCCTGCTGCAGACGTTGAGCCTGGTCATGCGCAATCAGAGCGTCCACCACGGGCTGCAGTTTGCCCTCCATCACTTCCCCCAACTGGTGAACAGTCAGACCGATGCGGTGGTCGGTTAATCGGTTCTGCGGAAAATTGTAGGTGCGGATCTTCTCGCTCCGGTCGCCCGTGCCGACCATCTGCTTGCGTTCTTTAGCAAGCGCCTGTTGCTGCTTCTCCATCTCCATCTCATAGAGCCGGGCGCGCAGCACGCGCATCCCTTTTTCGCGGTTCTTGATCTGCGATTTTTCGTCCTGGCAACTGACCACGGTATTGGTCGGCAGGTGAGTGATACGAACCGCAGAATAGGTCGTGTTCACCGATTGCCCACCAGGCCCGGAGGAGCAGAACGTATCGATGCGCAAGTCCTTGGCTTCGATTTTTACGTCCACGTCTTCGGCCTCTGGCAATACGGCGACCGTCACAGCGGAGGTATGCACCCGGCCCTGAGTTTCTGTCTGCGGCACGCGTTGTACGCGATGCACGCCGCCTTCGAATTTCATCTGCGAAAAAACCCGGTCACCCTCAATGATGGCAATCACTTCTTTCAAACCGCGCACCCCGGACTCCGACATGGAAAGAACTTCAACCCGCCAGCGATGCAACTCCGCAAAACGGGTGTAGAGACGGAACAGCTCCGCAGCAAACAGGGAGGCTTCATCGCCGCCAGTACCTGCCCGAATTTCCAGCACCACATTCTTCTCATCGTTCGGATCTTTCGGCAGCAGCAGGACACGGATACGTTCCGCAACCTGTGGGCGCCGCGCCTGCAATTCCGTTAACTCCTCTTCCGCCATGGCGCGAATTTCCGGGTCCGGCTCGGCGGCCATTGCCTTCGCCTCCTGGATACCCTGCTCGATCCGCTGTAATTCCCGGATGTTATCGACCAGGGATTCAAGATCGCGGTGCTGCTTGGCAACCTTGTGGTATTGCTGCTGATCGGATACCAGTGCGGGGTCGGAGAGCTGGCGGGAAAGCTCGTCGTAGCGAGCCACAATTTGTGTCAGACGTTCTAACATGATCACTTTCCATTGCCAGTTTCGAATCTGGCGGAGCTGATGCGTATCTTTTGAAGGATTTCAAGCGAATGGCTATTTTGCAAAGTAGAAACGCGGCGGAAACCGCTAATAGAGCGTCTCACCACAGGAGCGGATTACGGCGGGAATTTTCATGGCCTGCAATGGTTATGGTACCTCGTTTCCGCAAGATGGGGAGAACGAAACAATGACTGAAAACCCCTCCTGGCTCGGGTTTGCGGAGCTTTGCGAAATTCTGGCAGCAACCCGCGGCAAGCTGGCAAAACGCGCGGCGATTGCGGCCTATCTGCGCCCATTGGATGCGGCCGCCGCCGGTCTCGCCGCTCAATATCTGACTGGCTCCGTCTTTCCGGAAAATGAAGAACTTGCGGTGAACGTCGGCGGACGCTTGGTCGTGCGGGCTCTGGAAGCGATCGTCCATGCGACGCCCGAGACTTTTCATGCAACCTACCGCAAGCATGGCGATCTGGGCGCCACGGCGGAGGAACTGCTCCGCACCGTCCCGCGGGAGTCGGAGGGCGGACTCGGCCTGCATGAAGTGGCGGAGCGCCTGAATGCCCTGGCCGCCGCCCGCCAGCAGGCGGTGAAGTTTGCGCAGCTTGTGGACACGTTGAGAAGCTTTTCGCCCCGCGGAGCCAAGTACTTCACCAAGCTGCTGCTGGGGGATATGCGCACCGGCGTGCAGCAAAGCCTGGTCGAGGAGGCGATCGCCGCCGCAGCCGAAGAACCGCTGAGCGCCGTGCGACATGCCGGAATGCTGCTCGGAAGTTTGCCCGCCGTGGTGGAGTTGTCATGGCGGCACAAGCTGGAGACGGCGAGCTTCCGGATGTTTCACTCGCTGGGATTCATGCTGGCCACTCCCGCTGCAAATGCGCAGGAGGCCTATGCAAAGTTGTCGCAGGCCAAGGAGATCCAGAAGGACACCACCCAACCAAGCGCTGCCATACCCGCTGACAACGATTTCTCGGCCCAGGTTGAAGACAAATACGATGGCATGCGGGCGCAGATCCATTGCGGCGACCCTTCACAGCCTGGACGCGTGCGCATCTTTTCACGAACTCGCGACGACATCACCACCAGCTTTCCGGAAATTGTCGAGTGGTTTGCCGGGGCAACAGAGCCGGCAATTCTGGATGGCGAAGTTCTTGCGTGGGACTTTACTGCCGCCCGCGCACTGCCCTTTACTTCCCTGCAGCCCAGGCTGGGCCGCAAGCGCGTCACTTCCGCCATGCAAGCCGCCTCGCCCGTAATATTCATGGCGTTCGATATGCTGCTACGCAGCAATGAATTGCTTCTCAACCTTCCCCTGCGGGTCCGCAGAAGTCACCTGGAGGCTTGGGCAGAGTCGGTGCAGCATACCTCCGTCTCCACTGCACCAGTGGGAGCAAAAGATGAATCACAAATCTCTTTATTTGCAACAGAGGGAGTTACAGAAGGTCGCGAGCGTCCCACAAGGCTGAAGCTTTCGCCTGTCACGTCGATGCTTTCCGCACAACAACTGGATGCAGCCTTCTCCGCCGCGCGCGCACGCGGCAATGAAGGTCTGATGGTGAAGTCCGTTGCATCTGCCTACCAGCCGGGAAGACGCGGAGCAGCGTGGCTCAAAATCAAGCGGGAACTGGCAACATTGGATGTTGTAGTGACGGCTGTCGAGTATGGGCATGGCAGGCGCGCGGCGGTGTTGAGCGACTACACCTTTGCGGTGCGGAGCGGGGAAGATTTGCTGAACGTGGGCAAAGCGTATTCCGGTTTGACGGATGACGAAATTGCCACGCTGACGCCATGGTTCCAGCAGCACACGCTGGAGGAAAGCGGCGGACAACTGCTGGTGGAACCAAAAATCATTCTGGAGGTGGCTTTCAACAACGTCATGCTGTCCGACCGGCACAGCAGCGGCTATGCATTACGCTTTCCGCGCATCGTGCGGATCCGAAGCGACAAGCCGCTGGAGGAAATCGACACGTTAGAGCGGGTCGCCGAAATCTACGAGACGCAGCATACAAAAGGATGACAGCCGGTCCCAGTAAACGCAGGCACAGCGATATTCACTTATTGTCCAATAGAGACTTGGCTTTCAGCCTTACGTTTTGGGCACCGCCGCAGGCAGCGCCTCAATTTGCCGCAACATATCCGTTTTGGAATGCGTCTCCAAAAGTTTTCGTACGACGGCGAGGCTCAACTCCGGCAAGCCGAATTTGGCGATTGCGATCCCAACTGACACCAGCAGACCAATGCCGCCAAG
>DASSZI010000163.1:0-20049 GCA_035713565.1 Acidobacteriaceae bacterium
GAATCCGCGGAACCGTGCACACGGTTCAAGGGCGTGCAGAAATAGTACTGAGCAGCAAACAACAGCTCCACGGCGGAAAAGAGAAATTCTACCCCAATCCCGAGCTGGTCAAGAGTTTTTCCGCAGAGAACGGTGGGCAGGCCTTCACCCCGAAAAACGGCACCATGGGCCAGCACGGCGTCCATTTTCATCATCGCGGAAATTAATTTTCCTTGGACGTTTCGCTTTGCGGGTCGCTTCCGCAGTTGGACAGTTCAGTGCTGCAGGGCGGCCCTACCAGAGAGGTCCTGCCGCCCTGCGTAGCTCTTTCAACGGATAGAACGTGCCGCGCCACAGCACGCCGCCGCGCCACAGCACCAGCAGCATGGAGCGGAGCAGAGTAAAAAGAAACAACAGCATGGCCATAGGTAACAGCGTGAGATACGCCGGTGAGATTCTCGTCTGCCTCCAGTAATGCAGATTCAGCAACAGCAGAGAGGTCAGGGCGACCGCTCCGGCCCACTGCGGCGCACCAGAGAAAAAGAGCGCGACGAACGGGGTAAGACACATGAAAAACAGTCCTACGGACGCGGCCAGCAGGACTGTCGTCTGAAAGCGAAACACGGAATACAGATTTTTGGTCAGGTTGTTCAGCATTCCCCACGCACTTTCCGCCCAGCGGATGCGAACCAAATCTTTTCCAAATGCTGCGCGTTGTGCAAACCCAAATTCCTTCACACGATAGCCGAATCGCATGTCTTCCAGGACCTCCATGCGAAGCGCTTTAAACCCGCCCAGAGCGTCATACACGGAGCGGCGCACCAGCGAAAAGGCTCCCACCCCGATGTAATCCCTCTTTGCCTTAGGATCTTCGATTTTCCAGGGCCGGGCAGCCAGCGCCGAAACGCTCTGGAAAAACGCAATCAGCATTTTCTCTCCCGGCCCACGCAGAATCAGTGACGGGAAGACCGCCACGTTATCCGCGTTGGTACGCCTGGCAAAAGCCATAGCACGGCGGATCGCATCGGGCGCAAAGAGAACATCCGCATCCGTGAACAATAGCCATTCTGTGTCGATCTGATCGGCGGCCAAAGCCATGGCGTGCGGCTTGCCCAGCCAGTCCCGCGGTAAATCGGTCACGTGCAGGACACGCAGCCGGCTGGCCGCCGCCGCGGCGGCTACAGCCTCCATTTTCGCGCCTGTAGAGTCTGTGGAACGGTCGTTGATGGTAACAATCTGCAGATTTGGATAGTCGCTCTCCAGCAGACTTTGCAGTGACGCTTCGATAGCCTGGGCCTCATTTCGAGCCGGGACGACCACGGCGACGGAAGGCCAATCCATTCCAATCTGCGCCTCATACGAGGGGTCCAGCAGGTTAGGAATGTTTGGCAGTTTCCACAGGGCGGGCAGAATGCGCCAGAGCCACGCAACCGTGATCAACCACGCGAACCCCGCAAGGAACAAGCGCTGCTGTTCGGAGTCGGCAATCGGAAGCCCATGCATACCTCATAATATGCAGACTCCGCGTTCACTGTTGGCCAAATCGCTGCATTGTCTCTTCCAAAGAGTGATTCAAGTCCTTGTTGCGTTCACGGGCGGAGCAAATCGCGCACCCGCAAACAGCAGTCCGCCGGAGACCAGAAGCGTAGCAAGGGTGATGGACAGGCCGAGCCGCAGGGAGGAATGGTCGGAGATCCAGCCAATGATGCGCGGCGAAGGAGCGTCTCCCAACGCATGAATCATGAACAGCTCAATGGCAATTGCCGCCGCGCGAATCGGAGCGGATACGGCGTTGACGATCGCGGCGTTGAGTGGACCCGTGTTCAGAAATAGAAAAAACTCCGCAGCGGCCAGGCAAGGAACCATTGCCGCCCGTGGACCAAAAAAGATAAACAGCGCAAACGGCGCAGCCAGCAGAACGCTCCACGCCGACAGCAGATAGAGTGCCGCTCGATTGCTCCTCAACCATCGCTGTGCAACCCATCCGCCCAGCCACGTGCCCAGAATGCCATCCACAACCGTAATGGCGCCAAGTATCTGACTCGCGGCGGAGAGGGAGTAGTTTCCATGACGGTAGAGAAATGTCGGCATCCAAACTGCGATACCTCCCATTGCGAAGACCATCATGGCCATGCCCAGGGTTGCGGTCCAGTACGCCGGGTTCCGCGTCAAGGTCAGGACCGCCGCGCCATACTGCTGCGGAGTTAACGGCAAGGATGGGCTCGCTTCCGACGCTCCCCGCTCTGGTTCCCGCATCCAGATCCAGACCAGGACGACGATCAGCAACCCCGGCGCGGCGGATATGTAGAACGGCGCACGCCAGCCGTACGCCTGCCCCAGTGTTCCTCCCAGTATGTATCCCATCGCCGCACCAACCGGGAGAGACAAATAGAAGATGGTCAGGATACGATTGCGCTGCTCCGGCGGCCAGGAATCGGAAAGCAGAGCCGGTGCGTAGATGCCGAAGCTAGCTTCTCCAATGCCCAGTAGCGCGTGTCGCAGGTAAAGCTCACCATAGGTGTGGACTAGCGCCGTGGAGAGAGTCAGCAGGCTCCAAAGGAATGCTCCCGCCAGAATGAGCGGCTTGCGAGCATAGCGATCGCCGAGCCAGCCTGTCAGAGGAGCAGCCAGCATGTAGGTGATGAAGAAAGCGAACGTCAGCGCGCCGATGCGCTCATCGGTCAAATGGAAAGCTTGCTGTACCAGCGGCTGCACACCGGCCAGGAGATAGCGGTCAGCGTAATTGAGAAGGTTCAGCGCGCTCAGCAGAACGAGGGCGACCCAGGCCGCGCGCGAGGAGTTGAACGTTCCGGGCTGGTCCGGCATTTGCGGCATGAGCCGCCAGCATATCAGGCTTGTTCCAGCTTCTCTTGCGGAGAATTGCCGTCCCCACTCAGGAAGGGCGTGGCCACTTTGCTTCCACAATCGTTGTAAGGCCGCCGCGCGGGCGGAAATCTCCCCTCACAACCGCCCACATGGGATCGCATGCCTTCACCACGTCTTCCAGCACCTGGTTCACAACATTTTCCTGGAAGATGCCGAGATTGCGATACGTGAACAGGTATTCCTTGTATGACTTCAGCTCCAGGCAGGATTGGCGTGGCATGTAGCGCAAGGTGATGATCCCGGAATCCGGTAATCCGGTCTTCGGGCAAACAGAGGTAAACTCCGGGTTTTCGATCACAACTTCATAACCGGCGAACTGGTTGGGCCAGGTCTCAATGGAAGGAAACGTAAAGTCCAAACCTGCCTTGGCGTGATCTTCTGTGTATCTGCTGGAAAGGGTCGTCTCGACGATTGGCATACAGAACTATTGTACGGAAAAGCTCTTGGAATCCGCCGCTCACTGGGATTCGAAATGCAGGAAGCAATCTGAAGAGTCGCCGCTCGTTTGGTCAGAGCTCATGGCTTTGCGGTTACCTGCGGTCTGACCTGCAAAGCTTGCACCCATGCGGCGCGAGTAGCGTCTTATATACTGGCTACTCCAGCGTACCTTCAGATGCCTGAGAAAGCACCCGTAAAAACCCGTAAAACAACTCGTCACATCTGGATTCTAATTGCCCTGGTGGTCCTGGCGGCTTCGCTGCTATTGCGTTCCTTCACCCACGGCACGGTGCAGGTGCGGGTGGCCAGGGTGGAGCGTGGCCGACTGCTCAGCACACTGCCGACGAATGGCAAAGTGGAGCCGATCGAGAATTTCGCCGCCTTCAGCCCCAAGGCTGGAACTATCAAAGCGGTGTACGTGCACGAAGGAGAAAAAGTTCGGGCGGGCAAGCTCCTGCTGGCCATGGACGACTCCGACGCGAAGACGGATGTAACAGCGGCGCTTGCCACGTTGCGCGGAGCGGAGGGCCAGTTGGAAGCTCTGCAGCAAGGTGGCACCCGCCCTGAGCAGATCATCCTTTCGGGGAATATCGGCAAGGCCAAAGCAATGCGCGATCAGGCTGCGGCGAACTTGCAGACCCTGGAACAATTGCAGAAACAAGGAGCTGCATCCGCCAGCGAGGTAGAAGCGGCGCGGCGCACCCTGGCCGCCGAAGAGGCGAGCCTGCGAGTGCTGGGGGAGCAACAGACGCAGAATTACGCGCCTATTGACCTGCAGCACGCTCAGGCAAATCTGGCCAACGCGAGAGCTGCGTACGCCTCCGCACTGGATGTTTTGGCGAAAGAAGACGTGCACGCCCCTTTTTCCGGGACTGTTTATTCCGTCCTCGTACACTCCAGCGACTTTGTTCAGGCGGGAGATAAGCTGCTGCAAATGGCCGATCTGACCAAGACCCAGGTACGGGCCTACTTTGACGAGCCGGAGATCGGCAAGCTGATGATAGGTCAGCCGGTCAAGATTGTTTGGGAGGCGAAGCCGAATCATACCTGGACGGGGCACGTGATCCACACGCCGACGACAATCGTGGGTTATGGCACGCGAAATGTAGGGGAGGCTCTGATCTCGGTCGATCCGTCCGATACTCCCCTGCTGCCCAACACAAATGTCACCATTACCGTCACGCTGCAGGATCTAAAAAATATTCTTGTCATTCCGCGCGAGGCTCTGCGCGTGGATGATGCTGGCGATTACGTCTATGAAGTGGTGAACAACAGCTTGAGACACGTGCCGGTGAAAATTGGCGCGCTGAATCTGACCCAGGTTCAGATTGTTTCGGGTTTGGCGGAAAACTCCGTGGTCGCGCTTTCCGCGACCGATGGCACCACGCTGCGCAGCGGACTCGCCGTGCGCCAGGCAGAATAGTCCGATGGCTCTCCTGATGCCACTGCGGAAGTCGTCCCGCTCGCGCCGTCCAGCCACGGGAGAAGCTCTCGCAGGGATTGTTCTGGCTGCTTCTCTTGTCGCGGCATGCGGAGCGCAAAGCCGGCAAAATTCACTTCCAAACGCCCCCGTACCGGCCGTGCTGGCCTGGAATGCACCGGGCAGCAGACTCCAGACAGGAAACGGACCACTAGCGCCATCGAAGGCGCCGCCCGCAGAGGCCACCGATACTGTTTCCCTCTACACCATCGTTGACCTCGCTTTGCGCAATAGCAAGGCGGTTCAGGTAGCAGAAGCCGAGCGGCAGCACGCGCACGGATCCATGCTCGAGATGCGGGACGCCTATATCCCCAATTTTTCTCTGGGATCTGGCCTCGGCTACTCCTATGGATTCCCGCTCGGCAATCCAACGCTTTTCAACGTGAATTCCACATCCCTGCTGTTCAGCTTTTCGCAACGCGATTACATCCGGTCCACTCAAGCCGCAGTGAAAGCCGCCACTCTTTCCCTCAAGAACGTACGCCAGCAGGTGATCCTGGACTCCTCCCTGAATTACATCGAACTGGACAAAACTCTGGCTCAGATAGCAGCTCTCAATGAAGCTATTGGCGCAACCGACCAAATGGTTCAGGTGGTAGGAGACAGGCTGCAGGCGGGGCTTGAGAGTAAAGCGAGTTTTACCCAGGCGAAACTGACCCGCGCTAAATTACGGCTGCGCGAAATGCAGCTGGAAGACCACGCCGAGGAGTTGCGCCAGCATCTGGCGAATCTGACCGGGCTTCCTCCCGATGCGATTACGCCCGCACCGGCTTCCATTCCAGAACTGCCGGACCTCGATTTCCATACTCTACTGCAGCATAGCGGCCATGCTCCACTGGTGGAAGCCGCGTTTCAAACTGCAAAATCCAAGCAATTCAGCGCCGTCGGCGATAAGAATCAGAACTACCGGCCAACCGTGGGAATGGCCTTCCAATATGCCCGCTTCGCGCCTTTTAACGGGTACAGCCTTTACTACAATCACTTCACTTACAACAATATCGGGTTCGGTATTCAGGCGGTCTGGCCATTGTTTGATCCAATCCGCCGCGATAAGGCCATGGAGTCCAAAGCAGAGGCCCTGCGCGCCCAGCGTCAGGCCGAACTAACGCGGATCCAGACCGATGAGGGCAACTATTCCATGTGGCATAGCCTGCGTGAGCTCAAGGCGGAGCAGGAAGTGGCACAGCTCCAGCAGGAGGTTGCTCAGGACACCCTTACTTCCATCCAGACGCAGTTGAATCAGGGCTCTCCGGCCGCCGGAGCCCCCCCGGTCACGCCGCAGCAGGCAGACGAATCTCGCGTGGAAGAGCGCTCCAGCTACGTGGATCTGCGCGATGCTCAATTCAATGTGACGCGCGTCGAATTGAACCTGCTCAACGCCATCGGCGGTCTGGAGGATTGGGCCAAGCAGGGGGCGCAGTCCCCCCACTCTATCTCGCCGCAGGTGATTCAGCCTTGAAACGCCGCCGCTCAACCAATCACCAAAACTGAGGCTTGAACATCGCTGCCGCAGGCAGAAGCCCGCATCCTTTATCATCTATCATCGATCTATGACGAACGTGGACATGCTATTTCAATTTACCCAGGCTCCGGACGAGGACACAATCCGAGCCGTCGCCGAGCTTTCCGACGTGTACGGCATCCGCCGCGTGCGCCTGAACCAGGCGGAACGCACTATTCTTGTGGAGTACGACGCAACCCGGCTAGGCGCTGCAAACGTGTTTCAGCTTCTGCGTCGCGCTGGTCTTTCAGTTACAGAGCAAATCTCGGCGTTTGCCCCGCCTGCGCCTCCGCCGGTGGCGGAAAACAAACCTCCAGCGGCTTGAAAAGTTTGCGCCGGAACGCGCCTGCTGATAACTTGAATGGAGCCGCTTCCGCACATCATGTGCGCCCCTAGCTCAGTTGGATAGAGCGTCTGGCTACGAACCAGAAGGTCGGGAGTTCGAATCTCTCGGGGCGCACCACTTCCCTTCCTATTGTCGTTCCTCTTTCGTCGAAACTCTGCGGCTTGATTGGCATGGCTTTTCTGGATTTTCCCACATAGGCTCCGCATCCTGCGAATCGCGTCTTCAGCCATGCATCTTCAGTTATGTCGAACTCCGCAAAGGCGCCGATCGGACGGAGTATTGCCTCTATCAGGAGCTGCTATCGATTTGATTTTTAAGCCAGCATGAATTGACGACCAATTTAGTCCGAATTAGAATCAACCCAGCAGCCGAGTGCTCTGCCGGGACGTACAGCAATCTGCGATTTCCGTGCTGGAGCATGCAAGGGTCCAGGAACAAACATGTTGCAGGCATTTGTCATTACATTGCGCGAAGGTGTCGAAGCATCTCTGATCGTCGGCATTGTTTTCGCCTATCTAAATAAAATCGGCCGTGTTGACCTGAAACGCACGGTAATGCAGGCCGTGGGCGCAGCTCTATTGTGCAGCGTACTCGTCGCCGTGGTGCTGGCACGGACCCAGTTCAATCAGGACATCTTTGAAGGCGCCGTTATGCTGGTCGCTGCCTTTTTCGTGATCAGCATGATCTGGTTCATGAATAGGACAGCCAAGGCGCTCAAAGGAAAAATCGAAAGCAAAATCGGCTCGCTGGCTGCGAACAGCTCACGGGGCGGCCTGTTTCTGTTCGTGTTTCTAATGGTTCTACGAGAAGGTGTCGAAACGGTGTTGATTCTTTCGGCCGTGTCACTTAACTCTACGGAACTTATGAGCCTTTTTGGCACGTTGCTGGGCATTACTCTGGCCGTTGTTTTCGGCGTGCTGTTCGTGAAAGGCAGCGTACGGATCAATATCCAGCGGTTTTTCCGGGTCACAACTGTCATCCTGTACTTTGTGGCTTTTCAGCTCCTTGTCTCCGGTCTGCATGAGCTGTCTGAGAACGGCATTCTTCCGTCAAGCCGGTTCGAAATGCGGGTCATCGGCCCAATTGTGCGCAATGACCTTTTCTTTTTTGTAACGATCCTTGCCCTGACGGGGATGATGGTCTTGTTTGAATACCGCAAGCGCATGAGCCAGAGCACCCTGCCGCCGGAAGCGAACGCTGCGGAGCGGAGGAAGGCAGCTTCCATCGCGCGCAAAGAGCGGCTCTGGATGACGGCGGTCTACACCTGTAGCTTTGCGTTTATCTTCCTGGTTACGGCGCAATTCATCTACGCTATGAGCACGACGGCTCTCTCTCCGGCGGCTCCTGTCACGCTTGCAGGGTCTCAGGTGACCGTGCCTGCTTCCCAGATTCAAGAGGGTACTCTCCAGCGCTATGTAGTCCGCGTCGGAACGACCAACGTACGTTTCCTTCTTTACCGCAAACCAGACGGAAATATCGTAAGCGTCGCCGATGCCTGCCAGATTTGCGGTCCAGTTGGCTTTTACAAAAGCGGAAATATGATCATCTGCAAAATGTGCGCCTCGCCGATCAACGGTGCGTCCATGGGGCAGCCGGGGGGGTGCAATCCCATTCCGCTGCCTTCTACCACCGCCGGCGGCTATGTCATCATCCAGGCACAAGCACTTAAGGCGCTGGTTCCGGAGTTTTCAAAGTGATTCCGCAGAAGTGCGGTTACTTCTTAAAGTAGATTCTATGTTCTCTCGCCTTATTCTGGAGAGCTTTCTGCGCCAGCGCCGACGTAAGATACTGGCTGCGCTGGCCATCGTGCTGGGAACAACGGCCGTGACCGCCATGCTCGCCATCGCCACCAGCGTAGGCGACAAAATGGCTGTCGAGATGTCCGCTTACGGTGCCAACATCGTGGTGTACCCGGCAGCCGATGCTCTGGACGTGGAAATAGGCGGTGTGAATGTCCGACCTGTAGCTGTGGGAAGTTATCTGCAGGAGAACGATCTCGCTAAAATCAAAAACATTTTCTGGCGTAACAATGTGGCCGATATTTCACCTGAACTGCCACTCACCGCATCCCTCAGCTCTTCCCACGGCACGTTAGAGGTTCCGGCGACGGGATACTGGTTCCACCACACATTGCGATCCACCGATCCGTCCAGCGGAGAATCCTGGATCATGGGTGCTCCTTCCCTGCATCCATGGTGGAAGCTTCTTGGAGCGTGGCCCCGCGAACGTACGGATGAGATTGCGGTTGGCGCCCAACTCGCGCACCAACTTCGGCTGAAGATAGGCGACAAGGTTGTGGCTCAGAACCAGCCGGTTCGGGTGGTTGGGATTGTTTCAAGCGGCGACGCGACAGACCGCACTCTGCTGATTCCGCTCAGACTTGCACAGCGATGGGTCGGCCATCCGGGCGCCGTGCGGCGCGTGTATGTCGGCGCACTCACTAAGCCGGAGGATGCTTTGGCGCGCCGAAATCCCGACAAGCTTTCGCCCAAGCTGAGGGATCGCTGGTATTGCTCGCCGTACGCCAACTCGATCGCCTATCAAATTCAGGAGGTCCTGCCCAACACTCGCGCCGAGCAGATTCGGCGTATAGCGCAAGGGGAAGGAACCATTCTGTCCCGCATCTCTGGCCTGATGCTGCTGGTGGCTTTCGCGGCTCTTGTTGCGGCGGGCCTTGCGGTTGGCGCGTCGATGACCACAGCCATCGTCGAGCGGCGTCAGGAAATCGGTTTGATGCGCGCCCTCGGAGCTACCCGCGTTACCATCGCGGGTCTGTTCTTTACTGAAATTACGCTCCTTGCGCTGGCGGGTGGGATTGCGGGATATCTGCTTGGCTCCGTATTGGCACTGCGCATCAGTGATCAGGTTTTCGGAAGCCCAATCTCCTTCAACGCCACCCTCTTACCCGCCGCGTTGCTGCTGGCCCTGGGAGTGTCGTTTGCCGGGAGCGCGCCTTCCATTTGGCAGGCCACGCAAATGGAACCAGCAACAATCTTACGGGAGGAAGGATGAAGCCAGGATTATCTCTGCCCCTGCTGCTTCGCCGCTCTCTTTTTCATCGGCGCGGCCGCACTGCGGCCGAACTGATTGCGCTGACCGTTAGCGCCGCCGTCGCCACCGCCCTGCTGACGCTCTATGCTTCGCTCGATCAAAAACTGCATCATCAGTTTCGTGCCTTCGGCGCGAACATTGTCGTCACCGGGCATTCTTCCTCAGGGAATGCGCCGCTTCCTGGGAATGCGTTTGAGATCGCTCGCAAGGTGGCTGGAGGAGACACCGGCGTCGTTCCGTTCGTCTATGCCGTCGCGCAGGCGCAAAACGGAACCCCCATCGTGATCGCAGGAACCGACATGGCGGCGGTGCGGCACATGAACTCCTGGTGGCAGGTCAGCCGTTGGCCGGGAGAGCCCACTCCGGTGGGGAGCCGCGGGCAGGTAGAGGCATTGGTTGGGGTGCGTGCCGCGCAAGCGCTCCCTGGTGACCAGTTCAGTCTGCTGTACAACGGCAGAGCTTTGTCCGCAGAAAGTGCGGGAACGCTGCGCACTGGAGACGCCGACGACAGCCGTATTTACCTCCCGCTGGAGGTCTTTGAGAACTGGACCGGACTATCGCCCACAACCCTGGAGATCCAGGTGCCAGGAGACGCGCAGCATGTCCAGGCGGTTCTGCAGCGGCTGCGACAGGCGCTGCCACAGGCTGAAGTCCACGCCGTACACCAATTGGTGGAAGCAGAATCCAACGTAGTCTCTCGCACTCGCTCTCTCATGCTCAGTTCGCTGGTGTTGATTGCATTGACGGTCGCTATAAGTGTTCTAGCCACACTGACCGCGTCCGTTTTTGAGCGTCGGCACGACTTTGCCATAATGAAAGCTTTGGGAGCTACGCAGCGTAACGTGACAATAATCTTCCTGGCCGAAGCGGTGCTTCTGGCGATGCTGGCGCTCGTTTGCGGATACCTTCTTGGCTGCGGTATTGCAGACTTGATCGGGCAATGGAACTTCCACACCAGCATTGCTCCCGTATGGCGCGTGCTGCCACAGGTGGCACTGCTCAATCTGGTTGTTGCGCTGCTCGCCGCTGCAATTCCAATGCGGCTGCTTCGGCGGCTGGATCCTGCCACCCTTCTGCGGGGCGAGTAATGAACGAAACACAAGAACCGATTCAGTCGGCACAGGAAACTATTGTAGAACTCCGCCAAGCGACCAGGCAGTACAAAGGTCGCGCGGGAGAGGTGCGTGCACTCGACTCAGTGTCCCTTTCTGTGGGGCGCGGGGAGTGGCTGGCCATCACCGGTCCTTCAGGATCCGGTAAATCTACGTTGGTGAACTTGCTCGGATGCCTTGACCGAGCAGACTCAGGTTCGGTATGGATTGCTGGCAAAGACGTGCATACCCTTTCCCGCAAGGAACTCGATCAGTTCCGAGCCGAAACTGTAGGATTCATTTTCCAGCAATTTCACCTGATTCCCTACCTCACCGCCCTGGAGAACGTGATGCTCGCGCAATACTTTCATAGCATCACAGACCGCCAGGAGGCGCTGGCCTCCCTCCGGCGTGTAGGACTGGAGGACCGCGCGGCCCATCTACCCAGCGAACTTTCAGGAGGAGAGCAGCAGCGTGTCTGCATCGCGCGCGCTCTGATCAATCAGCCGCCTGTTTTGCTCGCGGATGAACCTACCGGCAATCTGGATGCTGCCAACCAGGAAATCGTTACCGGACTGTTGCGTTCGCTCAACCAGATGGGACACACCATCCTGATGGTCACCCACGATCCAGCCATGGCGCAGATGGCCGACCGCATTGTAGAACTCCAGCACGGTCGAATCGTTGCGGAACGTAAGGTTGCTTTGGCCTCACCTTTCTAGCGGAGACTCTACTTCCCTTTCGTCTTGTTCAGAACGTTTTCGACGTTGGTCTTGTCGACCAGCGACACCCCTGTATCTACGAACGCGGGAAATGGCGCAAACGGGTCAAAGCTGTAATTGATCGCCATGTTTTGGACCGGATAGTGATGCACGTCATCCAGACCTTTCAATCCGTACAGCGCCATAGTGTAGGGTTTTTGTGAGAGAGTGGCATCGATGATGCCTTCCTTCACCAAATTGAGGGTTGCAGGATCCACATCCATCGCTACGAGGGTTCTTCCTGTAACGTGACTGCGGCGCATCGCTTCGGCTACGTCTTTTCCAGCGGATGCTTCCAGGCACACCAGAGCATCAATTTTGTTTTTGCCTGTGCGTGCCAGATATTCTTCTGCCTTGTCCATGGCAGTGCCGGAATTACCCTTCATATCAAAAATTTCCACAACATTGATTCCGGGGAATTTTGAGAATGCATCCTCGTATCCTTTCAGCCGCTCGTCCAGGTTTGGCTGACCCGGCATTGAGAAGAAGACCACATTGCCTCGGCCATTCAACTGGCGAGCAACGCGAGCACCTCCGATTCTGCCGGCCTGCAGATTGTTGGTTCCTATGAAATAGAGCCGGTGACTGTCGGGCGCATCGGAATCGATCGTTATCACAGGAATACCGGAGGACACTGCAGAGTCGATCTCAGGAGTCAACAGATTTGCGTCCGCGACGGAAACCAGAATTCCCGCGGGTTTTTTCGCTACCGCGGCACGAAATGCCTGAACTTCTCCCTGCGGATCGAAAGTGGAAGGCCCATCCATCTCCGCCGTCACACCGTATTCCGTTGCGGCCTTCTGTAGTCCGTCATTTGCAGTCTGCCAATATGGCAGGTCAACGTTGTTGGCTATCAGAAAATACTTTTCAGATTTCTGATGGCGATCGCACCCGGTCATCAGACCCAAAGCCGCCACGGCACAGAACAGAACAGTTCTCCTACTCAGCCCTTTCATGACAGACCTCCCTTGCATCTCCGGATGAACCGGGTTGGATATACAACGTTCTCTGCGCGAAATCTCCCTACCCCAAAGAACGTCGAATTATACTCCGACAGACAAGTTGCGCGACAGAGACATTCCCGGCCAGGAAATGCAGGCCGAATGGCTTGAAGATATTGGACGCAGTTTTCAGAGGATTTGCGTGGGACATTTCGAAGGTCGGCGCATCCAATTCACTCGATGAGCAGCGATTCGCCACAGCCGAACATGGTCGCGGAAGAGAACACGCGCCGCTTTACACCGCTTTTCTGGGCAATGGTGGCGCTGACAGGCATTGGCACAGGCCTGGGCGGTGCGGGACTCATGTGGGTTCTGCACTCCGTTCAGCACCTCTTCTGGCGATACAAGTCGGGAGACTTCCTGAATGCCGTGGATCATGCATCGTACCGGCATCGTGTCCTGGTGCTTGCAATCGGGGGGTTCGTTGCCGGTATCGGACTGCTTATTCGTAAATACGTGATCAGGAGCCGCGGCGGGGGCGTTGCTGAATCGATTTGGTTCGAACAGGGGAAGTTCCCTTTCATACGAACCACTTTCAGCGCAGTGTTATCTGTCGTTATCGTCGGACTCGGAGCCTCGCTTGGACGCGAAGGTGCACCGAAGGAGGTGGGCGCGGCGATCGCCAGCAAGCTGTCGGACTGGTTCCACCTAAGCCATCCGCAGAGACGTTTGCTGGCCGCCTGTGGGGCCGGGGCAGGAATGGGTGCTGTCTACAATGTTCCTCTAGGCGGCGCGCTGTTCGCTATGGAGGTGCTGCTCGGCACCCTGGCATTTCCCATGGTTCTCCCGGCTGTGGTCACGTCTCTGATCGCCACGGGCATCTCCTGGATTTACCTTCCCACCCACGCGACCTACGTCGTGTCCTCCTTTCACATCCACGCGTCCGAAATATTTTGGGCATTGATTTTTGGACCGATCGCGGGCGCGGCTTCTGTCGCTTATGTGCGCGCCATCGTATGGGCGGATCGAGCGAAGCCGAAAGGGATGCGGATGCTATATGGCCCTCTCGTTGTGTTCACGATCCTCGGGGTCGTCGGCATCCACTACCCACAACTCCTGGGCAACGGCAAGGATACAGCGCAGCTCGCATTCAAGAACATTCTCGACTGGAGGCTGCTGTTGGCGTTGATGGTCCTGAAAGTCGCCGCAACTTCGGGCTGTCTGCGCAGCGGTGCGCCGGGCGGACTGTTTACTCCTACAGTCACATTCGGAGCCCTGCTTGGTGGCTTGTGCGGGCATATCTGGACGTTCTTCCCCTGGGCAGTTCCTTCCGGAGCGTACGCGATTATAGGTGCCAGTGCCGTACTGGCGGCCACAACCCAGGGACCTGTATCCGCCATCGTTCTCGTGATCGAGCTGACGTATCGCATCAATGGAGTGATGGTTCCCCTGATGCTGGCTGTTGCCGGGGCAACGATTACAGCCAGTCGTCTGGAAGCGCGATCAATTTATAGCGCAAAGGTTCGCCTGGGTAAGTCGGCCGCGGATAAAGAAGCGCCGTTGCCGGTAGAAGGCAGCATTGATTCTCTTCTGATTCGAGACTTTTCAGTCGTTTCCGCAGCCGAACACTACTCCGCTGTTCTCAAGGCCCTGCTCAGCACACCTTCGCCCGTTGTTTATGTTCTGAATGAGAAGGGAGAATACGCGGGAGTGATCACAGCCGATCAGGCGGTCGATCCCGAAATTGAAGGCCCGCTCGACATGGTTACAGCTGCGGATCTGGCGAAGGATCTGCCGCCGCTTATGACGGACGCCACCCGGCTCGAGGCCATGGATACCCTCGCTTATTCCGCAGTGAGCGAGTTGCCGGTGATCAGCCGACAGACTCGCCACTTGGCAGGTATCGTAAGAAAGCAGCAGCATGCAATAGATAGCCGGTGAGCGAGCCCACCGGCTGACCTGCTAGAGGTTCTATGTTGAAGCGAAGCGGCCTATCGGCCTCCTCCGCCATGTCCGCCACCGCCGCCGCCGTGTCCTCCGCCACCTCCGCCGCGCCCGCCGAAGCCGCCACCCCCACGTCCACCGAAGCCACTACTGTGAGAGCCAAACCCGCCACCACCGTGAATGGCGGAATGTGTGCCTCCGAACGCGCCATGTGAACCGAAGGACGTGTGCTGTCCAAAGGCAGCGCGATTTCCAAAGGAACCCCGGTTCGTTGTTCCGAACGGGTGCCCTGCATAGTCAGCGCGTGCGACATCGAACGTTCCCGGACGTCCGAGACGAGTGTTCCCGGCTCCTCGATAGCCTCCGGCGCGAGAGCCGTTCCGGCCCAGACCAGTGCCCTGCCGAGCTCCGCCGAACGATCCGCGCGGAATGGCACCTGTACGCTGAAGCATTACGTTGCGAATTCCTCCGGCTCCACGGAAGGCATGCGCTGGATAGTTGTTGTACAGAGCGGCATTGCGTGCTGGTACATGCACGCCAGCCAGAACGGGGCTGAGTGGAGCAATTCTGGTTCCGTTGAAGTTAATAGGACGTGGAGCACCGCCCGCGCTCAGGGCACTTGTGCCATGGATAGCACCTGGATGCGTGGACGCGGTCAGGACATTGGCACCATGGCTCCCCGACGGGGTAATTGTTCCAGCTTTCGTTCCCCGAATCGGAGGAGCGGGTGCGCGATATCCTGGAGGGCCGCCATACACATTGGTCATCCCGCCATAACCGTAGCCGCCGTAGCCTCCACCGTAGCCATAACCCATTCCGTACCCCATGCCATAGCCCATCCCCATGCCATAGCCCATCCCCATGCCATAGCCCATCCCCATTCCCATGGCACCCGGCATCCAGCCCCAGCCGAATCCGCCGATATAGGACCAAAGCCCGTAGTGAAAGGGCAGCCAGCCCCAGCTATAGCCGGACACCCAGGAGGCACCCAGACCGCCGCCCATATTCGCCCACATCCCATTTCCGTAGGGATCAAATCCCGGACCGATTCCGTTCGGCTGCCAAACCATTCCGTATCCCGGAAGTGGATACCAGCCTCCGGCGTTGTCCAGATCGCTCCATCCATAGCCAATCAGGCTACCCATGGGCGCGCCGCCGCCGCCCTGCTGCTTGCGCGCGGGCGTCTGATTCTGCGCTTCCTGGGCTGCCTCCTCATCGCGCTGGTCGTTCCACTGATCAAAGCCATTGGGAGTGATGCCTTGGGCTATGGTGTATTTGGAATTTCCGGAAGGCTGGAAATTAATCGTCTGCCCCTGATGCACCTCAGCAAGATAATCCGATGCGCCCTGTACCTGAACGCCGCCGTCAATCACGGCTAGATCAGGATTGTTCCCCATCATGATGCGAAAGGTCGAGTTGGTGGTAGGAATGACTTTTCGTCCCGCGAAAGTCACCTTGTAGGGCGCTTTGGGGTCGCTGCGGAGCTCATAGTAAACCAGCCCTGACAGCTGTTCTACGCTCGTATCCAGCGTATCGCCGGAAGCAATGCTTAATTTGGAAATGTCCAGAGAACTGTTTGGCGTGATTCGGGCCACGCTTCCATCCTCAAACTCGATCTCCGCCCTTCCATCGGCGGCCGTCTGGATGCGTACACCCTGGGTAATCGGCATGTTCATCACGGCTCGGGAGAATTCCGTCTGATTGCCGCGGAGAATCTGGACAGTGCCCTCCACATCACTGAGGCGAACAGCGCGAATGACAGGGTGCAATGCGTCTCTGGCCGCTGGCGAGCCACCGTTTTGCTGTTCGGGAACGCTCGACGCGCTCGCGGCGTTGGCTGGCAGCGCGGAACCGTCGGCCTGCGCCGCAATCTGGCCAAAAGAAACAGAAGGAAACAGCAATAAACCCGCCGCCAGTGCTGTGACTCCGGCGAAGTGTTTCATCGCAGGATGCAAGCGCAATGGACTGCCGATGCCCTGCTGTAACTCTGCTCTTTCCAACGGACTGGAGCAATATGCTCCATTTTGAAGCTTCGGCATGACCTACTCCTGCTTACCTCATTTGACCATGTTTAAGATGCTTTCGTGAGCGATTACGGACTCTAATTTGGCCATAATTCACTTAACCTCTCGAGTTCCGCTGGGCCGCTCTGGTTTGCTCGTGATGCACATGGCAAATTGCAATGGCAAGTGCGTCGGAGGCATCCATGGTTTCCGTTGGAGCAGCTAAGTGGAGCAATCGAGTCACCATAAACTGCACCTGTTGCTTGTCCGCCATGCCATAACCGGAGACGGCAGATTTCACCGCGAGCGGGGCATACTCGGCCACGGGAAGATTGCAGGTGGCTGCAGCCAGGAGCGCCACCCCGCGCACCTGCCCTAGCTTCAGAGCGGTCTTGGAGTTTGCAGCATGGAATACCTCTTCGACAGCAACCACGTCGGGGCCATGTTCCGCCATCAGGGCCATCAATCTGCTGTATACGATCGTGAGACGATGCGGAAGGCTGTCGCGCTTCAGGAGATGGATTGCGCCGTGCGTAACGGCCCGCAACTCGCAACGGGAGTCCGTTTCGACGAAACCATACCCGGTCCATTCCGTGCCACAGTCAATTCCCATCACTCGCATGCTGGTGGCCGATTTCCCTTAGCGCGAAATACCCTCAAGCGGCGAGGAAGCTGTGGCGTACAGCCTGCGCGGCATGCGGCCCGCGCGGTACGCCTGGCGCCCTGCCAACACGGCGTGCTGCATGGCCTCAGCCATCAGCACCGGGTCCTCTGCGTGGGCAATGCCGGAGTTCATCAGCACCGCGTCCGCGCCAAGTTCCATCGCAAGAGCCGCGTCCGACGCTGTACCCACACCCGCGTCCACAACCAGCGGAACTTCTCTGATGAGTTCGCGCAGAATTCGTAGATTGGTCGCATTCTGGATCCCCAGGCCGCTCCCGATCGGCGCGCCAAGCGGCATGACGGCAGCCGCCCCGGCATCGATCAGACGTTTGGCGACCACGATGTCATCCGAGGTGTATGGCAGAACCGTAAATCCCTCCTTCACCAGAACACGTGTCGCTTCGATTGTGGCGAGGACATCGGGATAGAGCGTCCGCTGGTCTCCGATAACCTCAATCTTTACCCAGTCTGACAGGCCAACTTCCCGGCCAAGACGCGCTGCGCGAATCGCTTCCTCAGCCGTATAGCAGCCAGCGGTATTTGGCAGCAGAAAATAGCGTTGCGGGTCGATAAAGTCGAGCAGGCTTTCCTTGCTGCGGTCCAGGTTCACACGGCGAACTGCAACTGTGACCATCTCCGCACCCGAGGCTTCAATGGCTCGCTGCGTCTCCGCGCCATCCTTGTACTTGCCGGTTCCAACGATCAGCCGCGACTGAAAGGCCTTGCCTGCGATAACGAGGGGTTCCATGAAGCATATTGTAAGGCTGAGCCACAAGTTCGGCAGAACTATCGCACGTCAGAAAAACCGACGGCCCGCCATCCACAATGGAATGGCGGGCCGTGGCCGGTGAGTGGTTAGATTGACCGGAGGCGTCCACGCAAATGGGCCTCGACGACGAAACTGCGACCGTCAGGACTGGCGAAGAACGCCTAAGCCCCAGTCACCTCACGTAATCTGCTGCAACTACAACCTTCAATATTTTTCATTCTTTGGATCGCCCTCCTTTCCCGTGTGACTCCAGTTTCTCGCCAGGCACTTTTAACGTCAAGTCGCCGCACCCTTCCTTTCTGCCAGCGCAGTCCCAAGTCTGTTTGCCCACAAAAGTTTTCTCCACATCGGATCGTCGCGTGTGGCTGACGAGCGATCGCGATCCAAAACGTATTACTATCTCTACTAGCCGGACCAGTACGGATCTGGCGCAACGTCATCCTACATACCTATGGCCAAGCTATCTGTTCGCGATCTTTCCCTTGAGCATAAGCACGTGTTGATTCGGGTCGACTTCAACGTTCCACTTTCTGAAGACGGAACTCAGATTACGGACGACACTCGTATTCGCGAGACATTGCCCACGCTCGAATACGCTCTTCGCCACCGCGCCAAAGTGATCCTTGCTTCCCACCTTGGCCGCCCCAAAGGCAAGCCCAATTCCACCATGAGCCTTCGTCCCGTCGTGGACCGCCTGCGTCAACTTCTGGACGCTCATCTTGGACAATCGGTCAACGTTGGATTTTCGCCGGACTGCGTGGGCGAGACCGCGGAGGAAACAGCCCGCATGTTGGAGTCGGGCCAGGTCTTGCTGCTCGAAAATCTGAGGTTCCATGCCGGGGAGGAAAAAAACGACCCTGCGTTCGCAAAGCAGTTGGCAAACCTTTGCGATCTCTATGTGAATGACGCGTTCGGTAGCGCGCACCGTGCCCACGCCTCCACTGAAGGAATTACCCATTTTGTCGCGCAATCCGCAGCCGGACTCCTGTTGGAAAAGGAACTTAACTATCTGGGCAAAGCGCTCCACGATCCAAACAAGCCATTCGTGGCCATTCTCGGCGGAGCCAAGGTCTCGGACAAGATCGAAGTGATCCAAAACCTGCTTGGTAAAGTGGACGCTCTGCTGATTGGCGGCGGCATGGCCTATACCTTCCTGAAGGCGAAAGGACAGGACGTAGGAAAGTCTCTGCTGGAGGCAGACAAAATCGACGTTGCGCGCGCGGCTATGGAGACGGCCGCCCAGCGTGGCGTTCGATTCCTTCTTCCGGTCGATCACGTGCTGGCCGATCGATTCGCCGCCGATGCGCATACCCAGACATTTGTTGGGGACGGAGCTTTCCCCGCTGACTGGATGGCGCTTGATATAGGTCCAAAGACGGTCGGTATGTTCGTGGAAGAGATATCTCACGCGCGCACAATCGTATGGAACGGGCCCATGGGCGTATTTGAAATGCCTGCCTTTGCCCTGGGTACGATGCAGGTGGCGCAGGCTGTCGCGGACAATACTCTTGCCACTTCGATTGTGGGCGGAGGAGACTCCGTAGCCGCTGTGCAAGCAGCAGGTGTGGCCGCCAAAATCACTCACATCTCGACCGGTGGCGGAGCATCGCTGGAATTCTTAGAAGGAAAGAAATTACCGGGCGTGGAAGCCCTGACGGAGTGTACCGCTTGACGACTCGCCATCCTGAACTGTCCAGAAAGCCCGTAATCGCCGCCAATTGGAAGATGCACAAAAATCCGAAGCAGGCGAAGGAATTTATCACAGCCTTTTTGCCTCTGGTGCATGGCCATGACCGCGATGAGATCGTGCTCTGCCCGCCTTTCGTCGACCTCGCGGCCGCAGTGGAGGCCATTCAGGGCAGTAATGTTCACATCGGCGGCCAGAACATGCATTGGCAGGAGGAAGGCGCTTTTACGGGAGAAATCTCAGCGGCGATGCTTGCCGCAGCGGGCTGCAGCTATGTCATCCTCGGCCATTCGGAAAGACGCCAGCTCTTCGGCGAGACGGATGAATCTGTCAATCGCAAGCTCCAGGCAGCCCTGCACGCCAAATTGACGCCGATATTCTGCGTGGGAGAACTGTTGGCGGAACGCGAAGCAAACAAGACAGAAGAGGTTCTGGTCCGTCAAACCGCGCGTGGTCTGGCGGAAATTGCTCCGGAGTGGGCGCGCAAAATCGTCATCGCGTACGAGCCG
>DASSZI010000164.1:0-2961 GCA_035713565.1 Acidobacteriaceae bacterium
GAAGTTGATCCAACCATTCCCCTCTCAGAGGCCGAATGGAATGTGCATGACGCCCCTGCCAATCTGCCCGTCCACCTCTACATCAGTCCAACCATGCATCATGTTGTTGTTTCCGCGCACCCTCCGCGGCTGCAAAAGTTGAAGCTAACCAGTTACCTGGCCAACATGCTTTGGGCGGCCGGACTGCGGTAATGAAGCAGGGGTGAGTCCAGGCCCACCGATCTGGGCCATGGCTAGAACCGCGCGAGTTCCACGATCGCTTTCCGGATGTCTTCCGGCTGGGGCAGAATGGCATCTTCCAGAACCGGCTGGTACGCGACGAAGGTGTCCTTAGCGGCAACGCGCCGGACGGGCGCATCGAGATCCTCAAACAGTTCATCTCCAATGCGAGCGGCAATCTCGGCTCCGTACCCCCAGCTGCGCATATCTTCATATGCCACGAGCGCCCGGCTGGTTTTCCGAACCGAGGTCGCAATCGAGTCCCAGTCGTAAGGACTCAGAGTTCGCAGATCGATCACTTCCACGTCAAGATTGTCCTCTCGCGCTGCGCGCTGCGCGGCCTGCAACGCTCGGGGCACCACTGCGCCATACGTAATGACAGTGAGGTGCTTTCCAGGACGAACGGTTTTTGCCCTGCCGAATGGAATGCTATAGTCGGTGCCCGGATACGGGGCGCGCCCGTAGGTTTCGCGGTAAAGACGTTTGTGCTCCAGGAAAAGGACCGGATCATCGCAGCGAATCGCGGTGCGCAGCAGTCCATTAGCGTCCAGCGCGTTCGAGGGATACACCACGCGGATACCGGGCGTATGGGTGAAGATGCTTTCGCCGGACTGGGAATGATAAATGGAGCCGCCTGTCAAATAGCCTCCGATGGCCACGCGGATGACCGCAGGACAGGAAAAGCTTCCGTTAGACCGCCAGCGGATCAATGGCAGTTCATTGCGCAACTGGTGCATGGCGGGCCAGATATAGTCGAAGAACTGAATCTCGACAACCGGCTTTAGACCACGTGTCGCCATGCCGATCGCACGGCCTACGATGTTCGCTTCCGCAAGCGGCGAGTTGAATACGCGATCGGAGCCGAAAGCCGCCTGCAGGCCAGAGGTCAATTTGAACACACCGCCCTTCCCTTTCACCAAACCATCTTTCAAACTGCTTTCGCGGCTGCAATCCGCAACGTCTTCGCCAAAAATCACAATCCGTTCGTCGCGGCCCATCTCGTCCTGGAGGCAGGCGTTAACCAGGTCTGCCATAGTGCGCTCCTGCGCCTCGGGGTTGATGGGCTGCTCCTTCTCGAATACAGGTGCGGCAGCGTCCAGATCTTCGGAATAAACATGCCGGGAGATGGTCTCCACGCCCGGGAGGGGGGCGCGCAGAACGGCTTCTGCCGCAATGCGAATCTCTTCGTCGATTGCATTTTCCAAGCGAGTGATCCCGGTGGCGTCGAGAATACCTTCCCGCAGGAGACGCATTTGCATGGTCGGCAAAGGATCGCGCATGGAATCGGCCTGTCGCTCGCACTCTGGCCGATACAGGCGCTCGTCGTCAGACAGTGAGTGCGAATAGGGGCGAATCACATGCCCGTGCACAAAAGCAGGGCCATTGCCACCGCGGCAATGAAGGACCGCCTGCTCCATGACGTGGTAGGAGGCAACCGGGTCCGTGCCGTCCACTTCGGCAAAAAAGAAATTCGGGAAATTTGCTACTAGTCTGGAGATGTTTCCGCCAGGAGTGTTTACTTCGACGGGCACTGAGATGGCGTAGCCGTTATCTTCTACTAAAAACAGCACCGGCAGCTTCAGATTAGAGGCAGAGCTCATAGCCTCCCAAAACTCTCCTTCGCTTGTCGTGCCATCGCCTAGCGAAACGTAGACAACTTCATCGCTTTGGAACCGCACTTCCTTGAAATCCCGATAATCGTTTGCCTGCCCTTCAGCAACTTGCGGCTTGTTGGCAGCCTGGGGATGGCGCGAGAAGTAGCGGCCCGCCTCCGCACAGCCAACCGCTTGCAAACACTGGGAGCCGGTGGGCGAGGACTGCGTGACGATGTTCAACCTCTTGCTTCCCCAATGCGACGGCATCTGGCGGCCGCCGCTGGCAGGGTCAGCCGCCGCCCCTACCGCCTGCTGAAGCATTTCTTCCGGAGTGACTCCGAGAGCCAAACAGAGCGCCCGATCCCGGTAGTAGGGATAAAACCAGTCGTGACCCGGCCGCAGCGCCATCCCCGCGGCGACCAGCAGGGCCTCGTGTCCCGCGCCGGAAATCTGAAAAAAGACCTTTTGCTGTCGCTTAAGCAGGATTTCGCGATCATCCAGCTTGCGAGACATATACATCAGGCGATACATGCGCAGCATCTGATCGGAGGAAAGCGAGCGAGAATCCGCGGGTAGGACTTCTGCGGCCAGAGTTTGTGTTTGCGCCATCTATGGGATCCTCGAGGGTCCGAACAGGTCGATCCGGAAACCTAATTCTGTAACCGGGTATTGTAGCGGCTTGTCTCTGCCTCTGTCAGCCGTTGAATCCAGGCAGACGAGTATCGATCCGAGAGTCACCTCCCGCTGGTTACTCCAGCCGTGTATGTAGAAAAACGTTCGCGACAGAGAGGACGGGGGTTGCCAGATACATGCCTAAGAATGTATGGATGTAGGAGCGGCTATAAAGCAGCAATCTATCGACCTGCAATGTCGCCGTCGTGTAATCATCAGTTATCAATCATGAATGGCTTGCACCTACTGATGTATAGCTGTTTCCACTGCACGGCATTCACCCCTAAGTGATGCGCAAAACGCGCTCATGAGCGCGTCCACAGGTGCGACACGCACTGCCGGGGATGTGTGTCTGGCGAAGTATAAAGTTTTGGAGGCAATTGAATGCACGTTTTCATTATGGCTGCGACTTACCTATGGCAGATCGCACCGGACGCAGCCAATGATTCTGACCAACTGTTTCTTTGGATCGCGC
>DASSZI010000165.1:0-16418 GCA_035713565.1 Acidobacteriaceae bacterium
GCCCGGGTCTGCATGTCCTCCACCACAGGATGCTTGCCGGACAGAAAGCCGTCCTGCACATACAGGGTGGTATCCAGCAGATCCAGCCGGTACAGTTCACGAATTACGCTGTTATTCAGGACGTAATCCGCCGCCATTGGGTCCGCCGGATGCTGCGCCGCGATTTTCTCGAACTCGGCTTCCGCTTCCGCATATTCCAGGTTGTAGAAATGAAGATAAGCGGCCTGCACTTCCGGCGTCAGGTTCAGCGGGTCAGTATGGGTGCCATTCGGCGCGGTGGCCACATTCCCCGACCCGTTCTCCGCATCCGCGCCCCCCAAGAAGGAACCAAATAAAGCCAGCATCCCGAAGAGGAGCAGAAATAGCGAGAAACATTGAACTCCATTTCCGGGAACAAGCCTGCGAAGATACCGGCGCGTGCACGACAACATAGTGGTTGGACGAACCTAACCAGTTTCGGCTGTTGCAGAGAATAGTGCAAGCCGGGGAGAGGTTTCCGAGGCGAGATCACAAAAAAGGTTCTATTTTGCCGCGCGCTGTGGCACACTGGCATAAATCTTTTCAGCAGGTGCGGTATGACCAGGGTCGAACTGCTACGCGCGCTCATTCGGCAAGCCAAAGCCAACGGTTTTGAGTTTCGCAAATGGTACGCCTCGCGGATGACGCTTCCCTGGGATGGTTTCGACGCGGCGGTAAGGACACTTGCGGAAGAACGCCGCTATTACTCACTTCTCTTTGCACACGAATTTGTGCAATCCTTCTGGAAGCCCGGCAGCAAAATGGTTTTTGTGGTGCCGATCACCACATTTACACGCGTTTCGAAAGACGGTCCCCCAAAAATTGTGGAGCGTCGCGGACATACCCGCCGGACCGTCAAGCCGGACGCGTGGCGCTATCACCTGAAAGAGATGGCCGTTGCTGACGACCCGCTGCGCTACATACGCCGCTTTCTACTCATCGAGGAAGATCTCGCCGGCATCCAGTCTCTTGCCGATGAGGAAATCTCCATCCCCGCAGCCATGACTGGGCAGCCGGCAGCTGCGTTGCTCGAGCCAGCCGCAATGCAGGCTGCCAGTATGCCCTCTCCCTTCTCGGACTAACCAACTGCAGCCGCGTGCGTCCAACCTGCAACCCCAGCATGGATTGCCGTCTCACTTTACCGGCGTTCCCTGTGTGGTCATTTTCGGGTGGTAGGCTGAAAAGACAGGCATCACAGGCGACTTTTTGGTGAGCAGGCTTCAGACGCGGTACAATTCGGTAATCGCGGGCTTGATTTGCATTCTTCTTCCCGTGGGAACGCTGCGAAGCCAGAAACGGACTGGCCTGATTCCGCGCAGCCACGCCAAGGCCCGGAACTCCAACAAACCAGCCGCCCCCGAAACTCTTCCGGTTCGCTCAGTCACCCTTCCCGCAGGCCTGCCGCTCAGGGTGCAGGTCATCCATCGCTACCGCATCCACAAAGGAACCCGTGTGGAAGGATTCCTCATCGATCCCGTTTACGCGGTTGACCACATCGTTCTGCCGGCGAAAACCAAAGTTTTCGGCACCGTCTCGGGAATGAGACCTGTTCGCGGCAGCACCCTGGCCTGGGCAAGGCTGAACGGGGATTTCACTCCTTTGAAGAAGCCCCTGATCCATTTCGACGGGCTGACGGTGCCTGATGGGACGCGTATTCCCATCAACGCGGATGCTTTCGAGCGGACCGCAGACCTGGTCAAGATGGCACCTGCCGCCAGGAAGCAATCTCGTTTCCAGCGGATCAAGTCCTCCCTTCACCGCAAGATTACAGGGGCGAAGCAAAGCGCATCCGGTGCCATCCACGACAAGCACAAGAGCGACAAGGCACTCCAGATCCTCTACAACCAGCTTCCATATCATCCCCAGGAAATATGGGCGGGCACGCAGTTCGACGCCGAACTGCAGCGGCCGCTCAAGTTGCAAAGTCCCCGGCCGATCTTGCCGCTGCCGGAAACCCCGCCCCATGGGCACATTCCTCCCGGCCGGATGGAGGCGCGTTTGAACACGGCCCTAAGCTCCAAAACGGACCAAGTGGGAGCTCCCGTTACGGCGACATTGACCCAGCCGTACCTTGCTCCCGATAAGCACCATGTGGTGCTTCCGGAGGGTACCAAGCTCGAGGGAGTCGTCACCCAGGCCCGGCCCGCCAGGTCGTTTTCCCGCAACGGGACGCTTCGCTTTACGTTCCGTAAAGTCGAACTTCCACACGGAATCACCGAAAAGGTCCACGCGCAGATGACCGCTGTGGAGGGGAAGCAAGGGCAGAATCTCTCATTGGACAACGAGGGAGGAGCGCACGCCAACGCGGACAAGGGCAAATATGTGGATCCGCTTCTGCTGGGGTACCTTGCAGGTTCCAATGCCGTGGACACGAATCAGAATCAGTTTGACGCTGCTACAACGAGCAATGGGTTCGGTCTGCCCGCGCGCGTACTGTCCATTCTTTTCGTCAGCGGAACCGCGATATCGGTATTCGCCTACTATTCGCTGGGGCAGTCCGTCACCCGCCGCTGGTTGTTGCGTGGACACGAGGTGGAGTTTGCCCGGAACACACGCATGGAACTGTCCGTTGCCGACCGTTAACGCGAAGGCGATCTGGAACTGCTCTATTCCCGTACAAACCTGCTGAACTGAAAGTGCCGCATCTCGCCGGAGGGAGTGATGTGCTCCAGCTTTCGGGTAGCCGTCCAGCGGAAACCGTCCCCCAGTTCCGCCGCCAGACTGTGCGCGGAATATCTCTGGACCGGCAGCCCACTGCAGCGTTCCGGTCCGAGCGTCGAATGTGTCCCGATGACCACCAGGGCACCTGGAGCCAGAAACCTTTCCATGGCCGCGACGTAGGCCCGCCGCGCCTCTTCGTCCACAAGAAAATGGAATACAGCCCGATCATGCCAGGCGTTATACGTTGTGTCCGCTTCCCAGTTAGTGATATCAGCACAGATCCATTGCACCTGGGAAGAACGCTCACCCAGGCGGGCCTTGGAAATCTCCAGGGCGGATTGGGCAACGTCCAGTACGCTGAGGTTGGTAAATCCCTTGTCAAGCAGAGCATCCGGCAATCTTGAGGTCCCTCCACCGACATCCAGAATCGCTGCGTCTTTCTTGATCGAAGGCGTAAGAAGTAGATCAAGCGAAATGGAGGGAGCAGATTCAAACCAACTCAGTTCCTCCTCGGGATGGGAAGTGTATATTTTTTCCCAGTGCTCGCGTATTGCTACTGCGCTTGTGTTTTGCATTTCCGCGCTTACTCCCACTCGATGGTGCCCGGAGGCTTGGATGTAATGTCATACACAACGCGATTGATCCCGCTGACCTCATTCACTATGCGGCTGGATATGCGCTTTAAGACCTCATAGGGTAAAGGCGCCCAGTCTGCCGTCATCCCGTCCTCGGAGTGGACTGCGCGAATCGCGCATGTATTGGCATAGGTACGCTGGTCCCCCATGACTCCCACGCTGCGCACGGGCAGCAAAACCGCGAACGACTGCCAGATCTTCTGGTACAAGCCAGCCGCTTTGATCTCGTTTACGACAATGTCGTCGGCTTCCTGCAATATCCTGACGCGATCCGGGGTGATTTCTCCCAGAATTCTTACCGCCAGCCCAGGTCCGGGAAACGGCTGACGCTGCAGAATGTCTTCAGGCATCTGCAGATCGCGGCCAATGCGGCGCACTTCATCCTTAAACAAGTCCCGCAGCGGTTCAATAAGTCTCAGCTTCATCGTCTCCGGCAAACCGCCAACGTTGTGATGGCTCTTGATGGTCTGCGAAGGTCCCTTTACAGAGGAGGATTCAATCACGTCCGGATAAAGCGTTCCCTGCACCAGCCAATCCACGGAGCCGGTCTGCTGTGCAATGCGATGCGCTTCGGCATCAAACACCGCGATGAACTCATTTCCGATAATCTTTCGCTTGGTTTCCGGATCGCTCACGCCGGTAAGCTTGGCCAGAAACTGCTGGCTCGCATCCACCGCAACCAGATTTAATCCCAGTCGGAGACGTAGATTCTCCTGCACCTTTTGGAATTCATTTTTGCGGAGCACCCCATTGTCGACAAAGATGCAGGTCAGCCGGTCGCCAATAGCACGATCTACAAGCACCGCCGCCACCGAGGAGTCCACCCCACCCGACAACGCACAAATGGCGTGACCATCGCCGACCTGCTGGCGAATTCTTTGCACCGTCTCCTGCACAAAATGCTGCGGCGTCCAGTCCGGAGCAACATGACAGATGCGAAATAAGAAGTTGCGCAGCAGTTCAGTCCCAAGCCTCGTGTGGTGGACTTCCGGGTGGAACTGCACGGCCCAGATACGGCGGGCCTCGTCTGCGATTCCGGCCACCGCGTTGGACGTTTTGGCAATCAATGAAAATCCTGGCGCCAGTGCCAGGGCTTCATCCCCGTGCGACATCCAGACCTGCAACTGGTTCGGCAATCCTTCCAACAAAACGGCCGGGCTGACGATTTCCAGATCCGCATGGCCGTATTCCCGAAGCGATGCCGAACGTACTCTGCCCCCCAGGTGGTGCGTAATGAAGTGCAGCCCGTAGCAGATACCCAGAACAGGTTTACCCAGCGCCAGCACCCGCGGGTCTGCGGCAGGCGCATCAGCATCGTAGATCGAACTTGGACCTCCCGAGAGAATGATGCCCGCCGGGTTTGCCTGCTGAATGGTTTCCAGCGATGCGGTACACGGCAACACTACGGAAAAGACGTTCTGCTCGCGTATGCGGCGCGCGATCAACTGCGTGTATTGAGAGCCGAAATCAAGAATGACAATGGCTGAGGAAGTTCCGGTATGGATCGGCATTTCCATAATGGTTGTAGGTCCTGATTTGCTGCTGGGCACTGGACAGTTTATAGCAGCCCGCCGGAGGGCGATAGAGTACGAAAGTAGAAATGCTAAACGAGGACGGGTTCGCCTGGATGGGCCGCTCTCCACAGCTGGACAAAACCGATCACTCGAGCAAGCTGGAAAAAATCAGAGGCGGCGAAGTACATCACGGTCACGAAAGCCCACCATCCGTAGAGCGCGTTGCCGTTGATCTCTTCTTTGAAAGGCATCGGAGTCGCACAGAACACCATCGCGAGCACGATCAGCGCAGCTTTTACAATCCCCAGCACCAGATTGATTTCCACCAGCTTAGGACGCAGCCCACGCAGGGATCCGTGTCCCAAACCAAGTGACTCCCGGATGGCAGCGATCATTCCCGCATCCTGCAACGCGACCAGCAGTGGCGCGATGCTGAAAACCCATCCGGCAGCCGCCCAGAAACAGAACATGGCGAGCGACAGGAAAATCGCTTTTACGAAGTAGCCGACCAGGTTAGGCGCTGGCCCGCTCAGGGAGGTCCATGCAGCCCAGTGAAGGCACAGAAACCAAAGGCCGAAGCTGCTTCCGAGCATTCCGATCCGAAGCAGCTGCAGGCCCACCATCCGGAAAGGTTCACGATAGAGCGTCGCATCATATCGCCGCAGAACGGCGGTACGTCCCAAGCCCGAAGCTACGGCCCAGGCAATCGCGAGCAATGGCAGCAGCCAGAAAGCGACGGCGCGCACCGGCGGCCATAGCATGTCCGCCGCGGCTGAAAGAATCTGGGCCGAACCCACCGTATCAAGCAGCGAAAAGTGCTGAATGCCGGTGTTGTCCAGCGGAACCGAGGCGAGAATTCTGGTGATTTCCCAAGATAGCAGGGCCAGTACCGGGATACCCAGGCTCCAGCGCCAGAGAAACTCCAGCCCTAACAACGAGGGTCGTCGCCAGCAGTAACCCAGCGTATGGAGAAAAGACTGCGTACCTCGTGCAGGAACTTGTCCGTCCAGTCTTCCGCGTTCAATCTCAACTTCTGCAGTCATGGAAACAGCGCTCTTCAACGCGCAACAAAATTCACGAGCTTGCCCGGTACCAGAATCATTTTCACCAGCTGTTTACCCTCGAGCGCGGCCTGCACCTTGGGCTCCTGGAGCGCCATTGTCTGCAGATGTTCCTGCTCACTCGCAGGAGGCACCGAGATGACAGCGCGCAGTTTTCCATTCACCTGTACAGGAATCTGAACGATATCCTCTGCGGCAAGGGACGCATCGTAGGGCGGCCACGGTGCGCGCAGCAGCGCATCTTCTTCGCCGAGCTGCAACCACAACTCAGCGGCGAGATAAGGTGCGAAAGCTTCCAGCATCAGAATCAGATTCCGCGTCAGCGCATACAGAACGGACGGCCGCACCTCTCCCGCCAGGATCGCGCTTTCCTCGCCGGTAAGTTCGTTAACCAGTTCCATAATCCCCGCGATGCAGGTGTTGAAATGCCAGCGGCCTTCAAACTCATCGGTCAGCCGGCCGATGGTCTGATGCAGTTTGCGAATCAGCCGCCGTTCCAGAGCGGAAAAGCTCGCAGGGAGCCGTTCACCTCTTCCTTCGAGGGCCAGCGGAATGGCTTGAATCGCAAATCGATGCACACGAGAGAGAAAACGGCTCACCCCTGCGACGCCATCTTCCTGCCAGTCAAGATCCCGGTCCGGAGGAGCCGCGAACAGCGCGTACATGCGCGTAGTGTCCGCACCATAGCGCGCAATCATTTCATCGGGCGACACAATGTTGCCTTTGGACTTCGACATCTTCGCACCGTTGCGAATGACCATACCCTGGGTAAAGAGGCGCTCTGCCGGCTCGCCATTTTGAACCAGTCCCAGGTCGCGCATCATCTTCGTCCAGAATCGAGAGTAGATCAGATGCAGGATTGCGTGCTCCACTCCCCCGATGTACTGGTCAATCGGGAACCAGTAGTCCGCAGTCTTGCTGTCGAACGGAGCCTCGGAATTGCGAGGATCCGTATACCGGTAGAAATACCACGAGGAATCGACGAAGGTGTCCATCGTGTCCGTTTCACGGCGTGCGATGCGTCCACACTTCGGGCAGGTGACGCGCGCAAAGTCCGGCACTCGCGCCAGGGGCGAACCTCCTTCCTGTGTGATCTCAATTTTTTCGGGTAACAGCACCGGCAACTGGTCTTCCGGCACTGGAACCAGACCGTCCGTTTGGCAATAGATCATCGGAATCGGCGTGCCCCAGTAGCGCTGCCGGCTAATTCCCCAATCCTTCAGCCTGTATGTGACGGAGGCCCGACCGAAGCCATGTTCCTGGGCATACGCAGCCATTTTCTGCTGCGCCTCGCTGCAGCCCATGCCGGTGTATTCTCCGGAATTGATCAGCAGGCTGTCCTCTTCCGTGTAGGGAAGCAACGGTTCCTTCTGCTGGCCGTCCGAGTCGTTCACCGGTCGCGGCAATACGACAATCTTCAATTCAAGACCATATTTTCTGGCAAACTCATAGTCGCGTTCATCGTGCGCAGGCACGGACATGACCGCGCCCGTGCCATAGTCCATCAGCACATAGTTTGCGACCCAGATCGGAACCGGCTCTCCTGTGAACGGATTGGCCGCGAAGCGTCCGGTGGCGAATCCATTCTTCTCCAGGTTGCCCAGTTCGCCCATTTCACGAGCGCTCTTTTGCTCCTGCAGCAAATCGCGAACCTTCTTCGCCAGTTCGCCATCCTCAGCCGCAAATCGGGTCACCAAAGGGTGCTCCGGTGCAAGCTGCAGAGAAGTGGCTCCGTAAATCGTGTCAATACGGGTGGTGAAGACGCTGATTCGCGGCGCAGCCTCCTCGTCCGGCAGCATGGTTTCCGTAAGATTCAACTTCACTGGGTAACCATCGTCTCTGCGCGCGGCAATGTTCTCTACCGGCAGCAGTACGGTGAAGTCCACCAGCGCGCCTTCGCTGCGGCCGATCCAGTTGCGCTGCATGGTCCGCACTTTTTCCGGCCATCCTTCCAGCTTCTCCAGGTCGCGCAGCAGTTCGTCGGAATAACGAGTGGTCCGCAAGAACCACTGCTCAAGTTCCCGCTGCTCCACGATGGTTTCTTCATGCCGCCAGCAGCAGCCATTCACCACCTGCTCATTCGCAAGCACCGTAGCGCATTCCGGGCACCAGTTCACTTTGCTGTTCTTGCGATACGCCAGACCTTTGTCGTAGAGCTTCAGAAAAAACCACTGGTTCCAGCGATAGTACTCCGGCAGACAGGTCGTGACTTCACGCCGCCAGTCATACCCCAGACCAAGCCGCTCCATCTGCCGCCGCATGGCTGCAATGTTGGCAAGTGTCCAGTCGCGCGGAGGGGTGTTGTTCTTAAGAGCAGCGTTTTCCGCCGGCAAGCCAAATGCATCCCATCCCATGGGATGAAGCACATTGTAGCCACGCATCCACATATGGCGCGCCAGTGCATCGCCGATAGCGTAGTTGCGAACATGGCCCACATGTAATTGCCCGGAGGGATACGGCAGCATTTCCAGCACGTAATACTTCGGCTTGCCGCATTCGGGTTGCTGGGCGGCATAGAGATCTGGCTGCTCCGCCCAGACCGCCTGCCATTTCGGCTCTAGCTCCGCCGGGTTGTAGCGCGGGAGATGTGCGTCCGTACGCGATCCGCGCCCAGTAGCTGGAAGTGTGGGTTGAGGCACCGTGCTGTCAGCTTTGCCTTGCATATCTCTAGATTCTAAACGGGGCGTCTTTTTTCACCATCAGCCATGCGTTTCCCAGCTTTTGCATCGAATGCCGGTTGCATCCAATCTTTTACAGCAAGGAGAAAAAATGAAGTTAACAGGAAATACGATTTTGATCACAGGCGGCGGCTCTGGCATCGGGCTTGGCCTCGCCAAAGCGTTCCAGGCCTTGGGAAACCAGGTAGTGATTGCAGGCCGGCGCAAGGATGTCCTCGACAAAGCCACCGCTGGAAATTCTGGAATGAAGTCCTTGCCGCTTGATATCGCAGATGCCCAGGACATTCGCTCGTTCGCGGCGCAGGTGACGAAAGATTTTCCGGCAGTGAACGTTTTGATCAACAACGCGGGCATCATGCGTCCTGAAAATCTGCAGGCGCAACAGAACACTTTGTCCGATGCGGAAGCGATCGTCGCTATCAATCTGCTTGGCCCTGTCCGCCTGACAGCAGCGCTGCTGCCCCACCTTCAAAAACAGCCCTACTCAGTGGTCATGAATGTTTCTTCCGGACTTGCCTTTGTGCCGCTCGCTCTTACGCCGACCTATTGCGCAACCAAAGCAGCCATACATTCCTACACCTTGTCTCTACGCTACCAATTGAAGGAGACAACAACGGAGGTCCTGGAATTGATTCCTCCTTACGTGCAGACTGACCTGATGGGCGGTGCCTCCGATCCGCGAGCAATGCCGCTTAATGCATATATCGCAGAGGTGATGGATATTTTGAAGACCCAGCCCAACGCAACGGAAATCTGCGTCAAAGCCGTGGACCGGCTGCGCTACGCTTCCGAAACCGGCAAGTTCAATGACGTTTTCCAGGGCTTCAACGATGCCATGACCGCTGGCCACTGAGATCGCCCGTCGGCCCAGCACGTACTCTCCTTAGCCCAGCAACTCTCGAAGCGCCCGCACGTTCCGTTCCTCATCTCCGGGCGCATCCACCGGCGTCTCCGCAATGAATGCCGCGTGAGCAAATTTAGGTTCGCGCAGCAGCCGGCGGAAGGGCTCCGTTCCGATCTTTCCCTCTCCGATGTGCTGGTGCCGGTCGAGTCTGGAGCCGCGCTCGGCCTTGGCGTCATTGCAATGCCACACCCGCACCGCGTCGCATCCGATCGTATTCTCAATTTGCGCCAGCATCTCTGCCCACCCGGGCTCGCTGACGATGTCATACCCGGCAACATGGGTATGACAGGTATCCAGACATGCGGCCACGGGAGCGTGCGGACGCAGAAATTCAATCATCTCCGCGACCTGCTCAAACGAGCCACCCAAAGAGAATTCTGAGCCAGCGGTATTTTCAATCAGGATGTGAAACCTGGTGCTCTGCCACGGCAGCCCGTCAATGGCCCGGGCGATCGATTCCGCAGCGTGCCGCAACCCCCGCGTGCGCGTCATTCCGCGAAACGAGCCAGGATGGATGACCAGGTAATCCGCGCCCAGCGAGAGCGCCCGTTCGATCTCGCCGCGAAAGCAAACCACGGACTTCTCGCGGATTTCATCCGCGTGGCTGCAGACATTTACCAGATAGTTGGTGTGGATGACCAACGGTCCGATCCCGCATTCCTCCCGTGCGGCGCGGGTTAAGTCCCGCTGCTCCGCCGAGACTGCCGAAGCACGCCACATGCGTGGACTGGAGGAGAAGATCTGCAGTGTGTCGGCACCGATCCGAGACGCATTCCGCACTGCGGCAGCCACACCCTTCGCGGTGGAAAGGTGAACTCCAATAAACCGATGCCGCTCGATTTTGGGTCCGGAAAGCGCTTTTTTTCGCATACTTTTCCTTGTAAATGCGAAGCAGCGAGTCCGTTTTGAACTCGCTGCTTCTGGAACGGTGCGACTCTCCAGTTTCAGGATTTCGCGGCTGGCGCGGGATTCTCTTCAAGGAATTTTTCGATCCGCGCCGTCTCCTCCTGCCGCAATCGAAGATTCCCCGCGCCAATAATCCCATCCACCTGATTCGCGTTTCTTGCTCCCACAATTGCGGCTGTCACTGCCGACTTGCGCAAGGTCCACGCGATGGCCACTTCTCCCGGGCCGCGGCCATAGGGCTTTCCAATCTCCCGCAGCAGCTCCACGAGTCTCAGGTTGCGGCTGAGTTGCGGCTCTTGGAATTTCGGGTTGTTACGGCGCCAATCATCCTGCGGCAAGCTGGCGGCCCTCTCTTTGGTCATCGCCCCTGTAAGAAGCCCAGACACCATGGGCGAGTAATTGATCACGCCGATCTGGTGCTTCTCACAATACGGCAAAATTTCCGCCTCGACACTGCGGTTCAGCAGGGAGTAGGGCGGCTGCAGTGACGTTATAGGTGCGATTTTCGCTGCGCGCTCCATCTGGGCCACCGAGAAGTTCGAGACGCCTATATAGCGCGTTTTCCCTTCTTCCTTCAGCTTCGCCAGCGTCTCCCATCCTTCTTCGATGTCGGCCTCTGGATTGGGCCAGTGAATCTGATACAGATCTATTGCGTCCACTCGCAGACGGCGCAGACTGTCTTCTATTTCTTTCCGTATGGAATCCCGCTTCAGGCTGCGGCCAACCTGGCGGTTGCCGTCCCAGATCATGGAGCATTTGGTAAAGATATAAGGCTTCTGCGAGCGGCCGTCGAGCGCCCGCGCAACGACCTCTTCCGAGTGCCCCAGGCCATAAATGGCCGCGGTATCGATCCAGTTAATGCCATGATCGAGGGCGCGGTGAATGGCTGCGACAGAATCGTTGTCGTCCTGCGAACCCCATGCGAATTGCCAATCGCCGCCGCCGATGGCCCAGGCACCAAAGCCGATCACCGTAATATGCATGTCGGAGTTGCCAAGTTGTCGCGTATGTTTTGAAATGTCCTGTGCTGTCTGCATGTCTTTTTGGATGCCTCACATAGAGAGAAGTTGCAGCCGGAGATACAAGTGCAAGCCCATACCTCGGGCTGGATCTCAGATTAAAAACTTGCCTTCGCGCATAATCGGCGCATCGTCGATCCAGATATTGAATCCCAAACCGACAACATCGATATGCGTTTTCGAAGTCCAGCGCGCGCCCGTGTGCTCACCATAGGGATCGCCAAATGCAATGTGGATGCCGGGAAACTTCTCGTCCTGGAGAATGTTGCCAATCACGGCATGGACGCCAATGTTGGTGCCGATCGCGAACTCGCCCACCCGGTCGGAGTTTTCGTCCGTATGCGTGTAAGCCCAAAACTCATCGCGCAGCCGGCTGTTTGCAGAACGGCACTCGACAATGCGATTGCCTCGGATTTCAATTGTGAGCGGCGTCGCCGCCAGACTGCCGTAACGCGAGCACAGATAGTCCCCCACCACGCCGTCCACAATGAATGTTCCATTCACGTCTCCGGGAGCAGTAAAGACCTCCCCACCCGGAAGATTTCCCCACTTGTTCGGACTGATGATGCCGCTGGTCTTCAGCCATTGATACTCCGGCAGAAAGGTCGCCTGAATCTCCGTTCCCGCAGACGTGGTAGCGCGGATCTGTTTGGCGCCCGAAACTCGATCGAGTACCTTCTGGCTCAGCCGGTCCACGTCCACAAAGTCCGCGCGCATGCCTTGCAGCATAATCTGCGGCGTAATGTTCACCATGTGCGCATGGCGCATCCGGCGCCGGTTCACCACATCGGTCATTTGGCGGCGGGAGTACAGTTCATTCGACTGCACCTGCACGGCGAAAATGGAAACCTGGCTCGTTTCCATGTCCGCCAGCACAGCTTGCGGCATGGAAGGCAGCGGACGGGAAGCAATCTCCTCCAGAATGAAGCCGTTCCACGGGCAACCAAGCCGCTCCAATTCATGGGCCAGAGACACTGCAATAGGAAGAGTGAACCGATCAGTGATGAGCGTGACTTTTTCTTCAGGCCTGATGCGCAGGCAGGTGACTACAGCGTTGCGTGCGCCTTCAGAGAACTCAGCGGGAAAGGGAGTATTGAGCAATTGCTGGCGCATGCTGATCGAGGGTCTTTCAGGCACAGAACACATCTCTCAATTCTATGATCTTCCCGCAAATACCTTCTGGTCTCCGGGGCTAGAACAGTCCCGCTCGCGTCTCTTCCGCCATGTAATCCACCACAGCTTTCAGGTCGTTCGTCTCGGCGAACTTCTTCAATTGCCGGTCTGCGCCGGTACCTTCACGCAGAATCGTACGGACATATTCAATCCCTTCGCGGCAGTCGAGTTCGTCCACAACGTCCTCGACGAAATCCAGATATTCCAGGATCAATTCCCGCTCCGGGACCTCCTGCTGTTTGCCGAAGTCGATCAGCTTGCCATCCAAACCGTAACGCACAGCTCGCCATTTATTTTCCATCAACAATGCGCGAGAATACTGCCGGTAATCCTGATTGTTGGCCTGCAGCCTCCACAGCTTGGCCGCCGTTGCCTGGATCAGTGCAGCCAGAGCAAGCGTCTCTTCCGCACGCATCGGAATGTCGCAGATGCGCACTTCCACGGTAGAAAAAAACGGATGGGGTCGAATGTCCCACCAGATCTTCTTCGCGTTGTCGATGCAGTTGGTGCGGATCAGCAGGTTGACAAAGGCCTCAAACTCACTCCAACTGGTAAAACTGTCCGGCAGGTTAGTGCGCGGAAATTTGTCGAACACCTTGGCCCGATAACTCTTCAAACCCGTCTTCATCCCAATCCAGAATGGCGAATTGGTGGAGAGCGCCAGAATGTGCGGCAGAAAATACCGCATGGAATTCATCAGGCGAATCGCCGTCTCACGGTCCTCAATTCCAACGTGAACATGCAATCCAAAAATGAGATTCGCACGCGCTACCAGTTGCAGGTCTTCCACCACCTGCTTGTACCGGTCATCCGGATAGATTTCCTGGACGCGCCAATCGGCAAACGGATGCGTTGCTCCTGCAACCAGCAACAGACCATTCTCCTGAGCCAGTCCGATCATCTGCCGGCGCAGATCAAAAAGGTCCTCTTTCGCGTCTCGCAAGCTGGTACAAACCCGCGTTCCCACCTCCACGACAGATTGGTGCATTTCCGACTTGACCCGCTCCTCCATACGCAGCCTGCCCTGCGGCAAAATTTCCGTATGGATGTGGGAGCGCAGGTCGCGCGTCTCCGGATCGACGGTCTGGTATTCCTCTTCAATGCCGATGGTGAAGGACGGACGCATTGCGACATCCCCGCTTTCTTACTTCTCTGAACCGGGTTGGGCCGACTTTGCCTTTTTCGCCGCCTTCTTTGCGGGCGTCTTGGCAGCTTTCTTCGCGGCAGGTTTCTTCCCTTCTTCGGACTTACCCGCGCCAGTGGTCGCACCGCTGAGCCATGTCCACCAGTTCAATTCCGCAGGTACTTCTTTTTCAGAGTGCAATGCCTTCTGGATCGCAAGCTCCGCCACCTCTTGCACAATCCACTCAAAGCTCGCATCCCCCACGGAAAACTGGTCCGCATCCGGCGCAGGATTCATAAAGTCAATGGCATACGGCACACCGTTCTCGACGGCAAATTCCACCGTGTTCAGATCGTACCCGAGCGCGCGGCAGAGCTTTCGGGCATCCTGCTCCACACGACCCAGCAGCTTCTCATCGTAGGCCGGAGGATTTTGCAGATAACGCTCATGGAACGGCCGCCGCGGGTCATAGGCCATAATCCGAACCTTCTCCTGGCCAACGACATAGCAGCGGAAGTACTCAGCGAAGTTCACCGCGCGCTGCAGAGTCATGCAGAGATCGCCCGACTGATGATACGCGTTGAAAAACTCCTCGCGAGTGTGCACGTGATACACGTTGCGCCAGCCACCACCGTTAAATGGCTTCAGGAACGCAGGAAAGCCCACGTAGGCGAAAATGCCATCCCAATCCAGCGGATATTCCAGGTTGCGCATGGAGCGGTGCGTCGTCCCCGGCGGATGCTCGCGATGCGGCAGCAGAACCGTAGGCGGAACCGCCACGCCCAGCTTTTCTGCCAGCGAGTAGTTAAAGAACTTGTCGTCCGCTGACCACCAGAAGGGATTGTTGATGACCCGCGTCCCGGTCAGCACGGCGTTTTTCAGGTATCCGCGATAGAACGGAATGTCATGCGAGATGCGGTCCACGATCACCGCATAGGAACTGGGATGCGCCATCCGCACGCCGCCCACCTGAACGAACTCCGCCTGGATCTGTTCCTGCCCTGCCGCTTCCGCCATTGCGGGAGCGATGGAGTTGATTCGCTGCACCAGCGCGCCGGGAAAACTATTCTCCATGCCAAACAGAACGCCAATCTTCTTCATCGTGACCCTCCTTCCGCCGCTTCAGTTCCTCCAGTTTAACCATAGCGGAGTTGGAAGAGCAGGGCGAGCGCCAGTGCGGGTGCCCCATTCAAGCCGTACTTTGGCTTGAATGGGTGAGAACCGGGTTCGCTCATCAATGGGTGAACATGCTCCGCCATCCCCACGTAACCGTAGACACAAAGGACAAAACTTCGCCGCACGCGCTCCAGCGCGAGTTCAAAAACCTGCTACTTGCAGGATCGGAAAACATCGCACGGCGATGATACCAAGAGGACGTGAGGAAATGACTCTGCTCGGATTCGTGCTAGCGTTGCAGTTCCGCAGGCATCGGTCAGACTAGTTTCCACCGTCCTCCGGCACTTCCTGCGCAATCTAACCCGAAATCGCCTACGCCGGGGAGTCTTTCGCAATGCCGAAATCCAGGAGAAGGTCACGCGCGCGCGCAACTCTTTATAATCGGCGATCCGCATGACGCACTACACTAGGGCTGTGTCAGCCAAGCCATCACCAGTTTCCGCATCTCTGATCGTTCTGAATTCATGAGATCACGTCCCAAAAGTGCTCTGCACGTTCCCAGAACTTTTCTGTCGTACTCGGGCGGGATTGTCTTGCCTGTTTGCAAGGCCTTCAACTTTGCGAGATCTTCCGGCGCGACAGACGAGAAGACCACCTTGATTGCTTGCTTCGCCGCATCCTCAACGGTCACCTCGTGGGGCGTAGGGGCTGGCGTCCGAGGAGTGGCAGCGGGATTCGTACTTTGAGGAGAGGCGGAATGAGGCTGAGGCGTCGCACCGGAAGCGGATGCCGCGATAGACACGACTCCAGCTGCCGGCTGGCTTAGACGAAGAAACTTCACAACGTCGACCTTGGAAATCTCGTGCCGAGTGTCTACCTCTTGTCGCAACTGAGGGTTAAGAGACGAGGTGCTCGGCTCCAGATTGATCAGGTGTACTCGAACGCCGAAGCTCTGGGCGATCTGAACAGCAACGCGAAGGTCGCCATCACCGCTTACCAAGTATGCATCCGTAATAGCTTGGTTACGAGCAAGTTCGATCAGATCGGTTACGATAAGGGAATCGACGCCCTTCTGCTCTCCGACACCATTGATGTAACCAAGGCGCACCTTAACGTCCGGCATCTCCGCCAAAGTATTTTGTTCAACGGTCATCATCCCACGCGTGCCGTCATACCAGTAAATGCGTAGAAGCTCGGCAGGAGCTTTGGAAGTCATGCTTTTGAGCTGATTGATGATTTCCGCTTCATTCAGGCGCATCTGCGACCGAGAGAGCTTGCCGACCGACAAGCTGAGCGACCCCTGGCCAAAGACATAGCCAGCATCAACAAAGACGGCATACCGCGAAGTAAACATATTTCCCTATAAAAGTATTGAGGCCCCCGCAGGAGCCTCTAGATAGAACCGCCGCAGCATTAAATAGTAGCCACGCCGGGTTCATTTAGCTTAGCAAATCCTCGATGTGATGTGCAATCGATACTTCACCGGCCAGGTGTCCGCCGTGGTTGCCCCTGCTAAAGCTGCAGCACCTGGGCTCCATACTGATCGCCGGGAAGGTGAAGGACGGGTTTTTCCATGTTGGCTAGGACCAGCGCTTTCCGCACGTCCGGCC
>DASSZI010000166.1:0-7280 GCA_035713565.1 Acidobacteriaceae bacterium
TTCCCACTTGTCGTCCGTACCCGCATAGCTTGCGCGGTCTTTCGGATCCCAAGTAGAAAGCTCCACCTTGAATTCCGCAAAGCCGAAGGTCTTCAGCACGGCTTCCGCAAAGTCGATGCACGCCACCACCTCATTTTCGATCTGTTCCGGCGTGCAGAAGATGTGCGCATCATCTTGGGTAAAGCCTCGCACCCGCAGCAATCCATGCATGGTCCCGCTGCGCTCATACCGGTAGACGTTTCCCAGTTCAGCCAGGCGCACCGGAAGGTCGCGATAGCTCTTTGGCGTGTTTTTATAAATCAGGATATGCCCTGGACAGTTCATCGGCTTCAGCCTGTAATCGGCGTCGTCCAACTCCATGGGCGCGTACATGTTTTGCGCGTAATATCCTTCGTGGCCACTGATTTTCCACAGCTCTTTCCTCATCACATGCGGCGTAAAGACCAAATCGTAACCACGACGGATACATTCTTCGCGCATCCAGTCTTCCATTGCTTTGCGGATGATTCCGCCCTTGGGATGCCAAAAGATCAGGCCCGCTCCCGCCACTTCCTGAATGGAAAAAAGATCAAGCTGCTTGCCGAGTACACGGTGATCGCGACGCGCTGCCTCTTCCAGGCGGGCAAAGTGCTCCTCCATGTCTTTTCTGGAGAAGAATGCCGTTCCGTACAGGCGCTGCAACTGCGGATTTTTTTCGTCGCCCAGCCAATAGGCGCCAGCGATACTGAGCACTTTGAACGCCTTGACGCGGCTGGTGGAAGGAACATGCGGCCCACGGCAAAAATCCACAAATGCGCCATTCCGATACAGAGAAATTTTCTCCCCAGGCTGGGTAAACCGCTCCACGAAGTGGGTCTTCATGAAATCATTTTCGGCACGAAAGCGGGCCAGTCCTTCCTCGCGCGACTGCCACTCCCGGGCAAATTTTTCGTCCCGGACAACGATCTCTCCCATCTTCCTCTCGATGGCCTGCAGATCGTCTGGCGTGAAAGGAGTGGGGCGATAAAAATCGTAGAAAAAACCGCTTTCGGTGGCAGGGCCGTGGCCCAGCTTGGTTTCTGGAAACAGCTCCAGAACCGCGGCCGCCATCACATGCGCCGCCGAGTGTCGCACCACATGCAACGACTCGGGATCCTTTTCGGTCAAGAGTCGTAGCGCAACGTCCTCCTGAAGTGGAGTGCCCAGGTCGACGAGCCTCTCGGTGCCAGAGGCCTCCGGCCTGTACATGGACTCCTCGCTCGCCGCGTTGGCGTCCGCCTTGCCATCCGATTCCGCCGCATGCAGCGGCTTGATTTGGGCGACCACAGCAGTGGCGGCGAGACGCGGTGAAATGCTGCTGGCTATCTCAAGCGGAGTGGTTCCTTCTGCAACGGTGCGCGTGTTGCCGTCCGGCAATTGAACCTGTATGGTTTTTGTTTCCATGGTCATAAGGGACTGTTCCTGGTCTGCATCCAGCCTTAAGAATACCTGCTGGCAAAGGGCAACTGTACGGCGATTGTGGCGCGGACCTGCTTAAGTTTCTTTTAAGCCGGGGCCCGCGCCTCTAAAAGAGTGTTGCTTGCTCGCCTGGCCAAATGGACTCCTGCACGAGCTCAAGAGAGACGTGCAGAATCCGCTCTGCTAGTCGTCCTCTTTGAAGAACGTGATGTCGAGAGTGCGCAAGTACGTATGCAGGCCCGCGTCCTGGATGGGAGTCAGGTAGGCGCGCGCGCCGGACTCATTGCGATGCTCATGCCAATAGCCAGGAGGCGTGACAAAGGCAGCGCCGGATTTCCAGTTGATACGGCGCGGATCGCGAATCGTGCCGTCCGCGTTCAACTCCGTACCAACCAGCGTGTAGCAGCCTGGCTGGGCTTCGATAATAAAGTCCAACGCAACCGACTGGTGGCGATGGGGAAGCTGGCGCGTGGAAGGCTCTATCAGCCCGTACATGGCCCACAGCACATGGGTCACTGTCATGGTCTGGTGGAAGTTCGGATTACCCAGAATCAGGCTTACCCGGCTCCGCGTGCTCGCCTGTGGATCGGCGGCAGCTTCCTCGAGTGCCTGCTTGAGCGCCTGGCGGGTGTAATGGGTAGGGGCAAATCTGGCGTGCTTCCGCTCCACTCCCAAATACTCCAGCAGCGGTGCGTCGTGCACCCAGTAGAGGGCAGCCGTCCCATTGCCGCGATGCTGGGCTGCATTGCCGGGCAGGGTAAAGAAATCACCTTCCGCCCATGCAATATCCTGCGCGCCCACGCGCGACGTTCCGCTGCCCTGAATCACGTAGAAAAGCTCTGATGTAGCGTTGACTTTGGTATGCACCGGGGCGCTCTCTTCCAGACGAATAAAGCTTGCAGCCAGCGATGGCCCGGTCGCAGGAGAACTGCAGCGCAAGGCTTCTGAAAGATCCAGCGGGATTACCCGGCTGGGCCCCTGTGCATACAGATCACTGGAAAACTCCGCCAGCGGAACACCGGGAGTCGCACCGGAAGAGATCGGATCGGCGGCTGTGCTGTATTCAAAGAGCAAGGGGTCATCGATCGCGGCGCCGTGTGCTTCACGTCCTGCCAGGACGGCGATGTCATTCATAGCTGTACTCATAAGAAGACCTCCTGGCCACAACTGATTCCTCTACCCCAATGCCATGGCTTTTTTTAATCATAGGAGTTTCGCCGCAGCACTGGCAAAATACGTCACAATGAAGTCCGCGCCAGCCCGGCGGATGGAGAGCAGGGATTCCATCATTGCGCGGTCGCGATCAAGCCAGCCGCGCTCAAAAGCTCCCTGCAGCATCGCGTATTCGCCAGATACCTGATACGCGCCGAGCGGCACGTCAAACCGGTCGCGCGCCTCGCGAATGACGTCCAGATACGGCATGGCGGGTTTCATCAACACCATGTCCGCGCCTTCCAACAAATCAAGTTCGATTTCCCGCATCGCTTCGCGGCGGTTTGCGCCATCCATCTGATAACTGCGGCGATCGCCGAATTGCGGAGCCGAATCGGCGGCTTCGCGAAACGGCCCATAAAAAGCAGACGCAAACTTGGATGCGTAGGAAAGGACAGGAGTGTCGTGCAGCTCCGCTTCATCCAGTGCGCTCCGAATGGCGCCGACGCGGCCATCCATCATGTCGCTTGGCGCAACCACGTCTGCCCCGGCGCGCGCCAGCGAAGCCGCCGTGCGGGCGATCAGCTCCACGCTGGAGTCATTCTCAATCTCGTGACCTTGGGCGTTCTTACGGACAATGCCGCAATGTCCGTGCGAGGTGTACTCGCACAGGCATACGTCGGCGATCAACAGGGCGGAGTCCAAGGCGCGTTCCCGCTTCATCGCCAGCAGTGCCTGTTGCACGATTCCATCGTCCTGCCACGCACCGCTGGCGACTTCGTCCTTGCTTTCCGGCAGACCAAAGAGGAGGAAACCTCCGATGCCGAGCTTTGCCGCCTCGGCTGCATCCCGGATGGCTTCGTCGACTGAAAGGTTGAAGACGCCGGGCATGGAGGAAATGGGCCGTCGAATCCCTTCACCGGGACAAATAAAGAGAGGCGCGATCAGCGCACCGGGATGGAGGCGCGTCTCCCGCACCAGAGCACGCATAGGCTCGGAGCGCCGCAACCGCCGCATTCTTACCGAAGGGAATTCCATGCTGAGTCTGATTCTACTGCGGGCATTCCGAAGTGTGATTTCTTCCTGCGAGTCGATAGATGCCTATCCGGCCCCAATCTGCGTAAAGCAAAAACAGCTACCATTGTAAGGTTGGCCATGCTTCCCCACATTCCCAACCCGCTGCAGCACACCAGCGCCGAAGCGCTCGAGTTCCCGCGTCTTCGCGAGCTGGTTGCCGGCTATGCCAGTACAGCGCCAGGACGCGCCTGGACTCTGCGGCTCGAAGCCTCTGGCGATCAGGCATGGGCAAGCCTCGAGCAGCAACGCGTTGCAGAATGCTTCCGGCTGATCCAACGCGGTCACAGCTTCGATTTCCATGGACTGGTCGATCCCGCGGAGTTGCTGGAGCGGGCCAGTATCACCGGCGCGGTTCTGGAGGCGGAGCAGGTGCGCACACTGGCGGCATTGGCCGGCAGATTTCACTCCTTTCAACAATGGGCACGCCACATTCCGGTAGCCGCAATGTCGCGAACCGCAGGCGAGCGTCCTGAAAATGAGTCGCCGCCGCCGGACGGTTCAATCTTTGAACTTGCGACACCTCTGCTGCAAGCGAGCTTCGCCGAACTGCTGGGAGCCGTCGATGGCAAATTTGAAGCGGACGGATCCCTCGCCGATCACGCTTCACCCGAGCTGGCGCGCATCCGCCGGCGGATCGAGCAAAAGCAGAGATCCATTGAGGACAGTCTGCGCGGTATGCTCCGGCGCCTCGGCGGAGAAGGCTCTCTGCAGCAGGACCTGATCACGATTCGCGGCGAGCGCTTCGTCTTACCGGTCAAGGCGGAGTGGAAACGCCGTGTTCCAGGCGTAGTCCATGGTGCAAGCTCGAGCGGGCAAACCTTCTTTATCGAGCCGATGGAGAGCATTGAAGCCAACAACGATCTGCAGCGACTGCTGGAAGAAGAACAGGAAGAGATTCAGCGCGTGCTCGCGGCGATGACACGCCAGATTGCCCGCCATTCCGATATCATCGCCCGTTGCGCAGCCATCTTGACGGAGATCGAATCATTCTTCGCGCGCGCCCGTTTTGCTCAGGACTATGCCTGCGTGGCCCCAATTCTCCACAGCAGCGGTACTGCGCAACTGGTTCTGAAGGCAGCGCGGCATCCGTTGCTGGAACAGCGCCTGCGCGGAGAGTCGAGGACGTCTTCCCAGGGGGCGAACTCGCCGGCCATTGTCCCGCTGGATTTGGAAATGAGCGCAGCCGCACCGCAGTTGATCATCAGCGGACCCAACACAGGCGGTAAGACAGTCGTGCTCAAGACTGTCGGCCTGTTTGCGCTGATGGCTCAAAGCGGCATTCCTGTTCCAGCGGAGGCCCTCGAGCTGCCGGTCTTCGATGCAATTCTGGCTGACATTGGCGACTCTCAGTCGATCGCGCAGAACCTCTCGACTTTCTCCGCGCATATCGCTCGCCTGAAGGCGATCCTTGGTTGGGCCAGCGCCAGTTCTCTGGTTCTGCTCGACGAACTTGGCTCCGCAACTGACCCGGAGGAAGGTGCTGCATTGGCGGCTGCCATTGCGGGGCGGTTTGCGGAGCGCGGCGCATGGTCGCTTATCTCCACCCACCACACCTCCATGAAGGTCTATGCGGCGAACACCCCCGGGGTGCAGAACGCTGCCGCCGGATTTGAGGAGGAGACGTTCGCGCCGACTTATAAGATCCGGGTCGGAGTTCCGGGAGTGTCGGCGGGTATCCACATCGCGCAACGGCTCGGCCTCGAGGCCAACATCATCACTGACGCCCGTGAGCGGCTCGGCAAGCAGACCGAAGAGATCGGGCGCTTTCTCGATAAGCTGCACGCCGATCTGCTGGCGGTGAACACGGAACGCACGGAACTGCACAGGCAGCAGACGGAACTTCTGCGCGAGCGCCACAAGCTGGAACGTGAAGGACTCCAGGAGCAGCAGCGCAAGGTTGAGGCCATGGAAGGCAAGCTCGCCTCTCTGCTGAAAAGCTTCGAGTATCAGACCCGCGAGGCTCTGCGTGGGATTGAAGACAAGGCCGCACGACAAAAAGTGTCCAAACTCGCAGACCGTGGCATGGCGAAATTGCGCCGCGAATTTCGCCAACAGATCGACGCCACTGTTCTCGCGCACCGGACGGGCGCGGACCGCGGCGATCCGAACGCACAGCCTCACCTCGTGCGGAACGTCGGGGTAGGCGATACGATCCAGCTACGCTCGCTTGGCAAGCCCGCAGTGGTGCAAAGGCAACTGGATTCCGACAGCTTTGAGGTGACTGCAGGAGCCCTGAAGATGCGTATTCCCCGCAGCGATATTGCGCAAGTGATTGCCCCCGCGGCGGAGCGGATGCGTAGTGCCGTCCAAGAAACCGTGAGCCGCGGCAAAGGCATCAGAGTCGCCCGCGCGCACAGTGAAACCGCGATCGCAACCGAGCTGAAGGTCATCGGCCGGAATGTGGAAGAAGCGATCGACGAAGTAGAAAAGTTCGTCGATGCGGCTTCTCTTGAGGGCTTGCCGCGCGTCCGCGTGGTCCACGGCAGCGGTATGGGCATCCTTCGCCGTGCATTGCGCGAATATTTAACCAAGCACCCCAGCGTTTCCCGGGTCACGGAGCCTCCTCACAATGAAGGTGGCGCGGGCGCTACGATTGTGGAGCTTCGTCAATAGACCTCCGGTGCCCCGCACGCCAAATGTGCAGCAAAACCGGACGGAGATGCATCTTAGAGCATTGCTGGCACCAGTTCGTTACACTATCGGGTTTTGATGCGTCGGGCGGCAAAGTGATTCAGACCATTACAGTGGAACGCGAGTACGGCAGCCTGGGCGCGGAGTATGCCCGACTTCTCGCGCAGCATCTGGGCTGGGAATTAATCGACCAGTCTTTGGTGAAGGAAGTTGCGCGCCGCGCCAAGGTGGCGGATGCTGTCGCCGAGCGATGCGACGAACAGCTAGACCCTTGGTACAACAAGATGGGCCGGGCTTTCTGGCACGGCAGCAATGAACGGGCAGCCGCAGCCACCCAGCAGGAGATCTTTGATGCTACCCGGATGACCGACCTGATTCAGGAAGTGATTAAGGAGAAAGCCGCCGCAGGAAAATGTGTCATCGTGGGGCGGGGCGCAGCCTGCGTCCTGCACGGAATACCCAAGTGCTTCCATGCCTTCATCTACGCCTCCACCGCGCGTAAGGTGCGCTGGTTTGAGCAGACCTTCCCTGATAAAGCCAAGCTGGCCGAGAAAGAGATTGAGGCCACCGACCGACGCCGCGCGGAATACGTGAGACACTTCTATCGTGCCGAATGGAACGATTACCGCATCTACCACCTGATGCTGAATTCCTGCATGGGGTTCGACGCGATGATCGGTGCCACCATTGAAGCAACGGGTGTTTGACCGCCTTACCTGAACCCCTAGAGCGATTTATCTGATGGTGTAGAGTAGTGGAAGGCGATGATCCGCGACATGAGCTCAGATGGCGCGACCGTATTCGGACGATCTGCGAAGGAAGTTTTTGGAGGCGCACGACCGAGGGCAAGCAAGCCTGTCGGAGCTGGCCGCGCGCTTTGGCGTGAGCCGTGGCTGGGCGTGGAAGATCTCGGCGGCGCGCAAGCGCAGTGGGCAAGTGGAACGGCAGCCCTACCGGCCCGGACCGCGCAGTCGGCTCAACTC
>DASSZI010000167.1:0-5014 GCA_035713565.1 Acidobacteriaceae bacterium
TTCGGCAATGATTAGCTCTGGCGTCTTAAGCCCGGGTTCCAAATAGAAATTGCCCGGACCGATCCCTGGGGCGCCGGCCAGTCCGCGCGAGGCATTCCCCGTTGATTTCATGTTCAGTTTGCGCGCGGTGTACGTATTGAGCAGGTAGCTCGTCAAACGGCCTTGGTCCAGCACAATCTTACGGCGGGTAGGCAGTCCCTCGCCGTCGAAGTAGGAGCTTCCGAAACCGCCCGTCATGGTTCCGTCATCGACCACAGTCAGGTTGGGACCTGCAACCATCTCGCCAAGTTTCCCGGCGAGAAAGGAAGAACTCCGATATACAGCGTTCCCGTTGATCGCTCCCAGAATTGCTCCCAGGATGGAACCTGCAACTTCAGGTGCGAATACCAGCGGGACCTTCTGCGTGGCGACTTTCCGTGCGCCAAGCTTCCGAACTGTGCGCCGCGCTGCTTCCACTCCCACTGACTCGGGAGAGTCGAGTAATCCGAGGGAGCGCTGGCTGGAGTACCAGGAATCGCGTTGCATGCTTCCGTCCGCAGAAATTGCGATCGGCTGGGCGCTGATGGAGCAGGAGGACCTGCGCGACTCACCCGCGAAACCGCGCGAATTCACCAGGATGTTTCTGCCGGTAGCCGCGTCGAAACTGCCGCCGCCGGAATTCTGAATCCGCACGTCGGCAGCCATCGCGGCACCTTCCGCGCGTCTGGCGTACTCGATACGTTCCGCGGGTGGAAGCGAGTACACATCGTCGTAGTACAGATCCAGGTCTCCGGCGATTGAGCCGAAATCTTCAGGTTCCGGCAGCCCTGCGTAGGGATCTTCAGACGTGATGCCTACAAGCGCCATCGCACCGGAAATCAACTGTGAAATCCCCTCAGGCGAAACGTCGCTGGTGGTTGTCGAAGCAGTGCGCTGTCCCTGGAACACTCGCAGGCCGAGCGCGCGGGAACCGGCTTCCTTCAGTTGCTCCACCTGACCCAGGCGCACGAGCGTTTCAAACTCGTCCCCTTCGGCAAACACCGCCTCCGCGTCAGTAGCACCGGCACGAAGCGCTTGCGCAACAATGTCACTTACGAATTCACGGTCGATAGCATGCGCCGTAATGGTCGCGGTACTGGTCACAAAACATCCCTCAGAAAAGAAATTCGGCTCTGGTTCAATTGCCCGTCCCGCCAACCGTCATTTTGTCCAGCTTGACCGTCGGCATTCCCACGCCCACCGGCACGCTCTGGCCTGCCTTGCCGCAGGTGCCGACGCCCTCATCCAGCCGCAGATCGTTGCCAACCATCGAGACGTGCTTTAATGATTCCGGCCCATTTCCGATCAGTGTCGCATTTTTCACCGGAGCAGTGATTTTTCCATCTTCGATCAAGTAAGCTTCTGAGGCGGAAAAGACAAACTTCCCATTCGTGATATCGACCTGGCCACCGCCAAAGTTCACAGCGTAAAGCCCCCGGCGCACGCTGCGGATAATGTCTTCCGGGTCGTCGTCGCCCGGGAGCATGTAGGTGTTGGTCATGCGCGGCATAGGAATATGCTGGTAGCTTTCGCGGCGGCCATTGCCGGTATCCGCAATGCCCATCAGGCGTGCCGACAGCTTGTCGCTCAAATACCCTTTCAGCACGCCGTTCTCAATCAGCACCGTCTCCTGGGTGGGTGAGCCTTCATCGTCCACGTTCAGGGAGCCCCGGCGGTTTGGCATCGTGCCGTTATCCACCACCGTCACCTTGGCGCTGGCGACCATCTGGCCGACAAGTCCGGCAAAGGCCGATGTTTTCTTGCGGTTGAAGTCAGCCTCCAGACCATGCCCGACCGCCTCGTGCAGCAGAACTCCCGGCCACCCAGGGCCAAGCACCACGGGCATTTCGCCCGCTGGTGCGGGCACCGCGCCCAGTTGCAGCACTGCCTGCCGCGCCGCTTCCACGGCAAAGTACTCCGGTGTTTTGTCCGTCAGAAAGAAATCCAGCAGTACGCGGCCGCCGCCGCCGGAGCTGCCGCGCGCAATGTTCGCGCCCTCCTTCGCAATTACGGAGACGTTGAGCCTTGCCAGCGGCTGAGTGTCCGTGGCAAAACTGCCATCGGATGCGGCCACAAGAATGCGCCGCAACTCGTCGGCAAAGCTGGCCTGCACCTGGACAATCCGGGCATCGTACGCGCGCGCTGCGTGGTTCGCCCGCTGAATCAAATCCAGCTTTGCAGCCGTTTCGCCATCGTTGCCAGCGCCTGCGACTGGATACAGATCCGCGGACGGAGATTCACGAAATCCTTGTACCTGCTGTTTGGACGGTCCACTGGCGATCAGCGCAGCCGTGCGTCCAGCACGCATCAGCCGCTCGGGAGATAAGTCATCGGTGTACGCATACCCGGTGCGATCGCCTGAGACGACCCGGAGCCCGCATCCTGCACTTACGCCATGGCTTGCGGACTTCACCAGAGACTCATCTACTACCAGGGAACTCGCGGTTACATACTCGAAGTAAAGGTCTGCGTAGTCGCCGCCCGCCGAAAGCGCTTCGCTCAAACAGCGCTCCAATATCTGATCATTCAGGCCAAGGTGCTCATAAAAGAACTTTCGCGTGTCGGGCGAGGCCGGTTGCATGTGGTCTCCTTGAAAATAGGTGCGTCTGGAAGGTCATTTATGATTCTAATCTTTTAGATTCCGCGGGTCATAGAGAGATTCATTGCGCTGATTCTCAATCACTGGTTTCCTGTTCCACATTGCTTTCTTTGCTGCTGCGCGACCGCTATCCAGCGTGATAGCGTGAAGGGCATGACCACCGAGACCGCAACCCAGGACGTACGATACCCCATCGGGAAATTTGAACGGCCTTCGTATCTTTCTGTGGAGCAGCGCGCTGCTGGAATCCAGGCCATTGCGGACTTCCCGCGGAAATTGCGCGACGCCGTAGACGGGCTGTACGAATCGCAGCTAGACACGTCTTATCGGGATGGTGGCTGGACCGTCCGCCAAACGATTCACCACCTGGCGGACAGTCACATGCAGGCCACCGGACGCATACGGCTGGCGCTGACAGAAGAGTGGCCGAAAATCACGCCGTATCAGGAAAAACTTTGGGCCGAACTGCCCGATGTGCTGACTGAGCCGCTCGAGCCTTCGCTGCAATTGCTGGAAGGGCTGCATCAGCGATGGACCCCCTTGCTGCGCTCTTTGCCCGAGCCAGCCTGGGTTGACTGTGGCTACATCCATGCGGAACTTGGGCAGCAAACACTGGAGCAGGTCGTTGCCCTGTATGCCTGGCACGGCCGCCACCACACGGCGCACATCACCGCCCTGCGTGAGCGGATGGGATGGTAGACGGAACCATCCCCGCAAGCGGACAAAAGCCCGATCCAGACCAACTTGCTTCCCAGCTCCAAACTTTTCTCTCCGGCCATCCCGCCGCTGTCCTGCTGGAAGGCGGCCGCATACTGTTCGACCTTCGAACCGCGCGTACCTCCGTCACGGCGGAACATGGCCATTGTGTGCTGCATGTCTGGTCGCAGGAGCACAATTTAATTCGGAACGTGGTGGACATCACTGTGCGCAAGACAGGCCTGAGGTTGCATGTGCTGCGCATGGGCCAGACCAAACCGCAGACACTGGAACTGCAGCCGCAGCAGAGACGCTTGCCCTCCGATCGCGAAAACACTCGCGCGCGGTTCATTCCCCTGCTGGAACGTTTGCTGCCACGCTACTTTCCAGACTGGAAAGTGGAAGCATTGCGGACCGCCATGGATCTGGAGCGTAGCTTTGGCCCCGCCTACGCGCGCGGCATGCTGGTGCGCGGCAACTCCGCCTGGGCCGTCATTGCCGTCAATGCCGAAGAGTCTCCAGCACTGGTCGAAGGCGTGCTGACCCTCGGGGTGCTCTGGCTGCATCACTGCAGGGAACAGAGCGGCGGCAAGCGGCTGGTAGAAGGCTTGCGCTTGATCGTTCCGCGCGGCAAATCCGCTGTCACAGCGGCGCGCGTGGCTTGGATGCACCCGGGCGCTGCGAAATGGGAGCTGTACGAACTGGATGAAAAAACAGAGGAGCTGTTTTTGCGCGATTATCCAGACTGCGGCAATCTCGATACCCATCTGGTGCATGCGCCCAATGCTGTGGCCGCCGAGGAGCGCTTCCGCGCCGCCGTCCAAAGGGTGCGTGCCTTGCTCCCGGTCAGCGCCGCTGCCGAGATTGAGGTGGTTATCCGCACCGGCAGTGAAGTTGGCCTGCTGTGGCATGGGCTGGAGTTTGCCCGCGTGCGCACTGCCGTCGCCGAAAAAGGTTTTGTACGCTCGGAAGAAATTCTGTTCGGCAGCGGAGCGCATGCGACTCTGTTGACGGACGACTCCGCAGCGCATCTGCGCGAATACGTTGCGCAATTGATTCAGCGAAGGCGGCCCAACGGCGACAAACGCGATCCCCTCTACCGGCAGCAGCCGGAACGCTGGCTGGAGTCTATGCTGCGCCGATCACCCTCCAGCATTGACGCGATGATCGAGCAACAACCTGTTTACGCGCAGGTGCCAGCGTTCTCCGCTGCCGACCGCGCCGTGCTCGACCTGCTGGCTGTCCGGCGCGATGGGCGGCTCGTCGTCATTGAGATCAAAGCGGACGAGGATCTGCACCTTGCATTCCAGGCGCTGGACTATTGGGTGCGCGTGCGGCGCCATCATCGTCCACAACGGGAGTTGAGGTCCGATGCAGAAGCGAAAACCGATTTACAGCGCTTCGGATATTTTCCAGGCAAGATGCTTCGGCCCGACGCGCCGCTGCTATATCTGGTTGCGCCTGCGTTGCGCATCCATCCAGCAACGGAAATCGTGTTGCGCTACATTGCGCCGGACGTAGAATGGAGTCTCATTGCGCTCGATGAGCGTTGGCGGGAGAAAATCCGCGTAGTTTTCCGCAAGCGCCGGGAATCGAATCTCTAAAGTCCTATGGAGCGAGAACCGTGTACTCCTCAATTTCCGCGCTGGCCGGCGAAATTCTGGGCGCAAAAAACCGCTCCACCGCTTCCAGAATCCCCGC
>DASSZI010000168.1:0-20283 GCA_035713565.1 Acidobacteriaceae bacterium
GTGCGGCGATTCAGCCGGTAACGATCCCGCAGATTGAGTCCCACTAAAAACCCGACAGCGACCGCTCCTGTGGCCACGGAGGCCCAGCCTATTGCTCGAACCAAGGGTAGTGCAGTCTTGCGCGATTGTCTCAGTTTCACGTCTTCAACTCCGCCTTGGCGTGCGGACTGCCCTTCCGTCCCAGGCGTCCACTCACCAGCCATGCCACGATACTATCGCAAATCGAAGCCCGCGTGAGAATCGTATATGAAGGGCTGAACAATTCTGGTCCAGAAGGGCACCCGAAAGGTACCTGCCTGCGCAGTGGACAAGCCCATGCACGCCAGGTCAGCAGGCTGTTCACATTTCTTTCGGCTCCAGATATTGCTCCACCCGGCGAAGGAGTTCGAGCTTACGACCCGGCGGCAGAAAGCTGGCCTCAACGGAATTGCCCGCAAGCTCCCGCAGGTGCTCCAAGGTAAGTTGAAACTGCTGATGAGCCAGAAGGAATTCGCTGCATAGATTGCTGCCGAACAGAGCAGGGTCATCGGAGTTCAGCGTCACCATCAGTCCGTTCTCAAAATATTGCCGGACTGGATGCTCCTCTAACGTAGCGCAGCAGGCCGTCCGCAGGTTGCTGGTGATGCAAAGTTCCAGCGGAACCTGTTTCTTCGCCAGTTCCTCCAGCAATTCTTCATCGTGGCGGGCGCTGAGTGCGTGGCCCAGGCGCTCCGCCCCGATATTCAGTGCAGACCAGATCCCTTCCGGTCCGACAGTTTCTCCAGCGTGGGCGGTCAAGTGCAGCCCGTTGCCGCGCGCTTCCGCGTAGAGCTCGCGAAACGGCTCCGCGCTTGTCCGCCGTTCATCTCCTCCAATGCCGATTCCGATGATGGAAGGGTGTTGCAGCTTCATCTCGGCAGCTTTGTGAAAAACTCTTGCTGCTTCCTGCGGTCCAAAGTGCCGCACGGCGTCGAAAATCCAATACAGCGAGATGCCAAAATCGCGCTCGCCTCGGAGCCTTCCGCGCTCCATCCCTGCAAACAGGGGTTCAAATTCAATGCGGCGCCAGTAGTAAACGACACCAACCGAAATGTAAACCTCCGCATGGACCACGCCTTGAGCATGCAGCGCTTGCATCATGCGATAGGTAATCAGCTCGTAATCCTGTGGGGTACGCAGACGCTCTGTAATGGCTTTGAATGCCAGCATAAAGCCGCTGAAGTCCGTGTACTGGTAAAGAGAGCGTGCAGCCTCCAGCGAAAGCGGGTCAGCATCGTTGCGCTGGCTCATTTCCACCAGCGTATCCGGTTCGATGGTACCTTCCAGATGCAGGTGCAGTTCCGCCTTGGGAAGGCCGCGAATCCACGCTCCGACGTCGAAAGCTGGTTTGGATTTGCGCGGCGCCATCAGCGATTCCGGCTCGAAATCGGAGCAAACTCGCTGCGATGCCGACTGTAAAGGAAATAGATCATCAGCCCGATGGCGAGCCAGACGAAAAAACTGACCCAGGTAAGAATGGGCAGACCAAGCATCAGCAGCATACAAAAGAAAACGCTGAGCAGCGGAATGATCGGCCCTCCCGGACAGCGGAATGCGCGATGCCGGTCAGGATCCTTGTAACGCAGAATGATGACACCTGCGGAGACCAGCACGAACGCAAAAAGCGTGCCGATGTTCGACAGGTTGGCAAATGTACCGATATCCAGAAGCCCCGATGGCAGCCCGACAAAGAAACCGGCTATCCAGGTTGCGGCAGCGGGGGTACGGAAGCGCGGATGCACGCGGCTGAATAGCGAGGGCAATAATCCATCTCGCGACATGGCAAACCAGACCCTTGCCTGCCCGATTTGAAACACGAGAATGGACGAGATCATCCCGAGCAAGGCACCAAACAGCACCGCCAACTGGACCCAATGGAGCGACGTGCTGTGGTTGTGCAGGTACAGCCGCCTGAGAGTATTCACCACAGGCGCCGCATCATCCATAAGCAGTTGCCAACGAACCAGGCCCGTAAGCACCAGGGCGACAGCGACATAGAGAGTTGTAGCCACAATCAATGTGGCAATAATGCCGATCGGAACATCTCGTTGAGGATTTCGGCATTCCTCCGCCGCGGTCGAGACGGAATCAAATCCGATATAGGTGAAGAAAATGATCGAGCCGCCCGTCAACACGCCGGACCACCCGCTGGGATAAAACGGGTGCCAGTTCGCAGTGTGGATGAAATGCGCGCCGAAGCTAACGAACAGGAGGACCGCGCCAATCTTGAGCAGCACCATGACATTGTTCGTTTCGGCCGATTCCCGTATGCCGCGAACAAGAACCACCGTCAATAACATAACGATGAGGAACGCAGGGACATTGAAGCCGAAATGCCAGCCTGGACCGTACAAAGTCGCACCTGTAAGGCTCTGCAGCCCACTGGGCAGATAAGCGGGAGAGATCCAGCGCAGAGCGGGATGAATCCCAAACCAATCCATGAGGGCAACAACATGGGCGGCAAACCCCACCGACACCGCCATATTGGAAAATGCATATTCGAGGATCAGGTCCCAGCCGATGATCCACGCGATCAGCTCGCCCATGATGACGTACGTGTATGTGTAGGCGCTGCCTGCGATAGGGATCATGGACGCAAGTTCCGCGTAGCACAACCCCGTAAATCCGCAGACGATAGCGACCAGCACCAGCGAGACGGCCAGAGCCGGGCCCGCTCCAGGCCTTCCCGCAAGCGCGGTGTGATGCACAATGAAATCGAGCACGGGAGTGTCCAGCACGGAGCTGGAATTCGTATTTTCTCCTGCGATGGCCGTGCCGATTACCGTGAAAATGCCCGAGCCGATGACTGCACCGATGCCAAGCGCCGTCAGCGACAGCGGCCCAAGCGTTTTCTTCAGGCTATGCGCCGGATCTTCCGAGTCGCGAATCAGGTTGTCAATCGATTTAGTGGCGAAGATCTGATGCGACAGGGCACTGGCTCCTGAATTGGATCAAGCTGATTCGCTGCGCACCTCCGGACCGCGGGGGACGATCCGGAGCACGATCGGCTCTAGCGTTTCCCTACGGCCTTGGCAAGCTTCTTGACCTTCTGCTTGTTTGCGCCGCGCGGCGTGGTGCGCTTTGCCTTGGGAGCTGCTTTTTTGCGCGCTGCACGCTTGACTGCTTTACGTTCTGCCGTGTCGGTGATTGCTTTTGTGTTTGCCATGGGTATTGTTAGAAACTCTCTCTCCTGGAACTTACGTTGTTAAACCTGCTCAAGCTGAGCGAATTTTTCCACCAGCTTTTTTACGCCAAACCGAGAAAATTGTACCGTAACCTTCGCATCTTCCCCTTCGCCCTCTCGTCTGAAGACCACACCTTCTCCATATTTTGGATGGCGAACGCGTTGTCCATTGCGAAAACCTGTCTTGCCGCTGGGCTCCGGAACCGGCAGCTTAGGGCGGGGAATCTTCTGCCCACGTGCGCTGAAGAACTGCGCGATATTGTCGATTGAGCCAGCGCCAGCCCGGGTCCTCGATCCTGGCGCCTGCGCATTCCGTGCCACCGACGTTGAGGCACTCTGGTCTTCATCCTCATAGTTCCAATGCTGAGAACCGCCGGACGAGCTACGCTGGCCAGTCGGCCTGGCCGACTGCGCCGCGTAGCCGCCCCACGTATTCGCCGAGACCGGTGCGCTCAGGTCATTGATCAAATGAGGCGGAATTTCGGCTAGGAAGCGTGAAGGAATCGAGTGCTCCGGCGTATCGTTTCCGTAACGGCGACGGAAGCGTGCGCGCGTCACCAGCAGCGCGTCCATTGCACGAGTGATGCCGACGTAGCAGAGCCGGCGTTCTTCTTCAAGCCCTGCTCCGTCATTGATGGTCCGCGAATGAGGAAATAATCCTTCCTCCATGCCCGCCAGAAATACCAGCGGGAACTCTAGCCCCTTGGCGGCATGGAGTGTCATGAGTGTGACACGCGATTCCGGATCATATTTATCCGTATCGCTGACCAGGGCGGCGTGATCTAGAAACTCTGCAAGCGTTTCGCCGCGTTCGTGCGCGTCCTGCGCGGCATTGACCAGCTCGCGCAGGTTCTCAATGCGCGACTGCGACTCTGGCGTGGCCTCTTCTTCCAGCGCCCGGATGTACCCACTGCGGTCAATAAGAAACTTGATCATCTCCGGGAGGGTCGCCGCGTCGCCCCGCTTGCGGAATGCGTTCTCCTCGGTCAGCCGCTCTGGGCCGGCCGAAGACTTCCGCTCGAGCGGTGTGAGATCTGTCGGGGAGTATGCTCCCGATGGAGCGGCAAACGGCGAGAACTCCGCCGGATCGAAAGTGGCGGCGAGATCGTCACCGCCTTCATCATCGGCTGCAAATTCACCCTCTGAAGACGCCGCGATCTCCCCTTCGATTGTTCCAAAATCAAAGCTGGTATCGGCAGGATCGTTGATGGGAACCGGCGTCGAGATGCTCGCGTGTTCCTCTGCCGCGGCTATATCCATGCTCAATTTATCCGCAAATCCAGGAGCGAGCATTGCCCGAGCATCCTCTATGATGCTGCGAAACTCCTGGAGCGAGGTGACGGCGCGGGCGGACACTAGGCGCTGCCGGATGGTCTGCTTCATGGCGTCCCACGTGCTGCTGCCGGTTTCCAGGGCCAGTCGCTCGATTGTTTCCAGCGTCGTCCTGCCGATGCCGCGGGCAGGCGTGTTGATTGAGCGCTGCAGCGCGATGGAATCATTGGGATTCGCCACCAGCTTGAGGTAGCTGAGCATGTCCTTGATTTCTGCCCTGTCGTAAAACGAAAATCCACCGACCATGGTGTACTGAATGCCGTAGCGACGCAGGGCTTCCTCCACCAACCGCGACTGCGAATTGGTGCGGTACAGTACGGCAACCCGCGGCGGCTCCGCGTCAGTGCCTGTTTGCCGAATGTATTTCTGGATCTGGTCGGCAACAAAGAGCGCCTCGCCTTCGCCGTCCAGGGCTTCGTAATACCCGATCAGCGAGCCACCATCGCGCGAGGTCCACAGCGTTTTGCCCTTACGCTGAATGTTGTGGGAAACCACCGCACCGGCAGCTTCTAAAATTACCTGGGTCGAGCGATAGTTCTGTTCTAGACGGATGATCTTTGCGCTGGGAAAATCTCTCTCAAACTCCAGAATGTTGCGAATGTCCGCCCCGCGCCAGGAGTAAATGCTCTGGTCTTCATCGCCGACCACGCAGATGTTCTTCTCCTCACCGGCCAGCATTTTCATCAGCTCATACTGCGGGCGGTTCGTGTCCTGATATTCGTCAATCAGGATGTAACGAAATCGACGATTATAGTGATTGCGAACCTCCGGAATGGCCCGCAACAGGCGCACTGCTTCCAGAAGCAGGTCGTCGAAGTCGAGTGCATTGGCTCGCTGCAGCTCCTTACTGTACAGGTCATAGAGCTGCGCGATGCGCTCGTTCTTCGGGTCGGGCGACTGCAGGTAAATCTCCTGTGGCTGGAGCATATGATTTTTTGCCCAGGAGATACGCGACAGAACGACGCGCGGGGTCAACTGCTTGTCGTCCAGACCGAGTCGGCGCATGGATTGCTTGATAACAGCCTGCTGCTCCGTCTCGTCGTAGATGGCAAAATCCTTTGTGTGCCCCTGGCCATTGATCCGCAGCGCCTCGATATCGCGCCGCAGCACGCGGACGCAGAAGGAATGAAAGGTTGCGAGCACTGGCCGGGCCAGGCTCCGGTAGTCCATCAAGCGCTCGACGCGATCGGCCATTTCTTTGGCCGCCTTGTTGGTGAAAGTCACCGCGAGAATCGCGTCCGCCGGTACGCCTCGCTCCTCGACAAGGTATGCGATGCGATGGGTGATGACGCGAGTTTTCCCCGAGCCTGCGCCAGCGAGGATCAACAGCGGGCCGTCGACGTTTTCGATGGCCGCGCGCTGCTGCGGGTTCATTTTTTCGACTAAACGTGACACGAAACGAAAGGCTCCTGCGGTTGGGCGGGTATTCTGCAGAAAGGTCCGCAAACCATCTGAAGCTCCAGTGTATCGCGGTAAATTGTCTCTCCTGTCGAGATATCCTGCATGGGTCATGGCAAACGTCCAATCTGTGTGCGTCTATTGCGGGTCCGCCGATGGATGCCGCACCGAATATCGCGCAGCGGCGCGGGAGCTCGGCCACGCGCTTGCGGCCGAAGGTATTCGCCTGGTGTATGGCGGCGCGCATGTTGGGCTGATGGGTGCTGTTGCCGATGCAGCACTTGCGGCAGGTGGCCATGTGACCGGCATCATTCCACAGCATCTGGTGGACCGTGAAATCGCGCACCACGGACTGTCAGAGCTTTACGTGGTGCGCAACATGCATGAACGCAAGCACAGCATGGCGGATCGAGCGGATGCTTTCCTGGCGCTCCCTGGCGGATACGGAACGCTTGATGAGTTATGTGAGGTGCTGGGATGGGCCCAACTGGGACTGCATCGCAAACCTATCATTCTGCTAGACACTGCTGGCTATTGGCAGCCTTTCCTCTCGATGCTGGATCACGCCGTGCAAGAGGGCTTTCTGAAAATCGCAAACCGCCAGTTTGCACTGCGCGCCGGGAACGTGGCCGAGGCGATCACGATGTTGCGGCACTTCTAGAAGCTTCTGCTTTGCACGCCGCGCACTGACACATCGAACGTAGATAGTGCCAGGAGTAGATACCACTTGTGTGGCCATCGTTCCAGTCGAACGCGATGGCGTACCGTCCGACGGACCGCACTTCTTTCGGACGCACCGCCGCTTTGAATATGGGGAGCACCGTCGCCGGCTGAGGCTTGGGCTGGCCCGGTTCGCGCCCGCTCATCTCGCGCTCTTCGATGCAGGTGGCGCAAGGGCATGCATCGCGCAGCCATGCAAAGCTCCAGTGGCTGCGGTGTCCGTCCTTCCAGCTAATGTCCACTCCGGTGCCTTCGGTTTTGTTGACGCGCACCCGCTCCGGAGTGATGGCATCTCGCGGCAGCTCCCGCTCGATTGCAGAAGCCTGGCGGGCCGCCTCTTCGGAGACAAAACGAATTCCCTCATGGCTCATAGTTCTTTTCTACACCTTTGAGAGTCTTTGTCTGGCAATTGCGGCGCGGTTTACACGGAACCCGTAGATCTGCAGCAGCAAAGTAATGACCACACAAGCGATTACCACCGCAACAAAGGGCGCGCGCTGCTTCTCAATGGTCTGATACCCGAAGCTATGGAGGGCTACTGCCGCGAACAGCAGGTAATTCCACCGTTGCAGCTGCTTCCATTTGGCCCTTCCGAACCTGCGCAGGGAATAGTCGTTCGATGTCGCCAACAGCAGCACGAGAATCACTGTGCCGATCAATCCAGAATCGTTGGAGAACCCGAAGAGATCGTGCCGTAGAGGAACGATATGGTGGCGTTCCGTTTTTCCGTACACAAAATAGAGCCACGGTCGTCCTCGTAAATGGACAAACAATCCAACTCCGGTGTGAATAATTCCAAGGATACCCGCCCAGATGCCGATGTCGCGGCGAAGATCGCTGGAAACGGCGGGTCGGCGGCCGCGCAGCAGTTTCCATGGCCCGATCAGCAACGTCGCTACAAGAAGCAGGAGCGCCGAATAGGCGGTCACGAAACTTAGCTTCCAGATCACATCTTTCTGCGGAAGGCTCCGATAGAAAAAGAAGGTAGAAAATGCCAATACAGCCAGCAAGGGTAAATGGTGTTGAATGATCCTGCGGGACAATCGTCCTAGTCTAAGCTTGTTTGTTTGCGTGTCCTTCATGGTTCAGGAAACCACCTTCCGGGCGCGATCGCCCAATGAGATTTCTCCCACCAGACTAGTGCAATTTCCAGAAGAAATAAGCGGTGACAACGCAACCCGTGGCGACGATAAAACCGCGAATCCATTTTGGCTTCCTTCTGCGCGCCACGCGCGCCGTGCAATACCCGCCCAGACTGGCAGCCGCCATCATCAGGACGCAGTAATGCCAGAGAACCGCGCCGAACAGGATGAACGTGAGCGAAGCCACTGTATTGGAGACGCTGGTAATTACCGTCTTGAGCGCGTTAATCTCATTCACGCTCGCGACACCTGCAACGCTCAGCACTCCCATAATCAACAACCCGGCTCCCGCACCGAAATAGCCGATGTAGAGACACACGATGAAAATGCAGAACGGCAGCAGAATGCGCGCCAGGGGCCGAAGGCCGCTAGGGTGGACGTCGTTCTTTGCAGGAACCGGAGGGGTGATGGTCTCATCCGCAGTGTCGAGCGGGCCTTCCGCGCTGGTGCGCCGCGAAAGGAACTTTTGCAGTGGAGGTCCTGCGGCGAAAAGTACAGTTGCGGTGAGAAGCAGCCATGGCACCAGGCGCACAAACTGCTCCTGCTTTGTTCCCATGAGCAAACGCGCTCCCAGCAGGCCACCGGCAAAGGCTGCAATCAACAACCTGAGCAAGATGGAATGGTGACGCCGCAGTTCGCGGCGATAGGCAGCGGCAGAAGTGAACTGGCCTGGTAAAAGAGCCACCGTGTTCGTCGCGTTCGCCTGGATGGGCAGAATCCCTGCCTGCAAGAGAGCCGGGAAGGACAGAAGCGAACCCCCGCCGGCAACGGCGTTGATGCTGCCGGCGAAGAACGCGGCTGCCGACAACCATGCGGTCCGGGTGGTAAGGTGTGGCAGCATTCTTGCGATTGTAGCGTGCCCGTTCAAGTTGCGGAACGTGCGCCGCCAGCGGTGTTCTTTCGACTGCCCACGCTGCTCTGCATGATTTCGATGAAGGCATGCGCCGCGCGACTCAATGCCTTGTCTTTGCGGTAGACCAGAACCAGATCCCTGGCAATCCGGGCGTCTTCCAGTTCCACGACGGCCAGCAGTCCCGCGGAGTGCTCCGCGACGGTGTTCGACCGGGCCAGAAATCCTACGCCAACGCCCGCCGCGGTAAAGCGCTTGATGATTTCATTCGAATCCAGTTCCATAGAAACCTCTGGCCTTAGGTGGCGCGCCGAAAAGAGTTGGTCGATCGCGTCACGAGTGCGGCCCTGCTTGGGCAGAATCAGCGAGAACGCGGCTACCTGCGCCAGCGTAGTGGAACGCTTGGCCGCAATAGGGTGACCCATAGGCGCGATCACGACCATTTCATCCTGATGCACCGGAACGACGGTCAGGCGAGGATCAGTCACCGGCTGCGCCATCACCCCAAAGTCCACTCGCTGTGCCAGAACTTCTTCCAGCGTGCGAGATCGTTCATTGCGGGTGATAGAGACAGATACCCGTGGATACTTTCGCTTGAACTGCGCAAACACCTGCGGGAGGATGTAGAGACAGGTAGCCTCGTTCGCGCTGACAACCAGCTCCCCACGTGGAGTACGCGTCATCTCCGCCAATGCTCGCACAATATTGCGGCGTGCCTGCAGCGCGTCTTCTGCGTATTCCATGAAGAGCTTGCCTGCCGCGGTCAGCGTGACCCGGCCGCCGGCGCGATCGAATAGCCGGGCCCCAATTTCTTCTTCCAAAGCCCGAATCTGGGCAGAAATCGCTGGCTGGGTGCGGAAAAGCTTTTCCGCCGCGCGCGAGAAACTCGCGTTGCGGGCCACCTCCAGAAAAGCCTTGAGCTGCTCAAAATCCATACTGTTTCCGCAATCCTAAGGGTTTTATCGCATAAAAATAAGCTATTTGCAGGATAAAGAAAATCTATTGCTGTTTACGTATGAGGCCGCGTGACGTAAGGTGAGAAAAAGCGACCCGCTCGATCTGCACTTCTGCCGCTGCCGAATTTCCCATGCGGATCGACAGTCGTTGTATCCCTTTCGATCTCACCCTGGAGAAGGAGATTCATGTCCAACGAACTTCGCGATTTCCTGGCGCTCTCATATGAAGAGCTGGAGCAGTTGAACCTGGAAGCCAAAGAGCAACGAAAAAACCGTGTCGCTCCCCACGTCCTTCAGGAAGAGCGGCTGAAGTATTTGACAGATACAAAAGGTGTCAAGGCAGTCACGGTGCTGTTCAGCGATCTGGAAGGCCGCCTCCACATGCTGGACTATGACAAGAAGTTCCTGGTAAAGAGCTGGGACAATCTCACTTTCGACGGCTCTTCCATTCGAGGTTTCACCGCGCAACGGGAGAGCGATCTTCGTCTCGGCATCGACTGGGGCGCATTCTACTGGGCACCAGCGGATTTCTTTGGCAGCGGCAAAGTTCTTGTTTTTGGAGAAGTAATCGACAAGAACGGCAAGTTCTATTCTGCCGACATTAGAGGCGTGCTAAAGCAATTCGCCCAGGAGCAATATGAGCAGCAGGGTTACACCCTGAATGCTGCCAACGAGATTGAAGGTTTCCTGTTCCAGGGAGTCGATGCGGAGCAGCACTACACCGAGATTACGAAATTTGAATATGTGAACACCGGCGGCTACTATCGCTCACTCCCGGGCGATCCGTTGCGCACCTTCATCGACACTACGGCGGAAGTGCAGCGCGCGATGGGATTCGAGAACGAGAAGGACCATCCGGAAGTTGCGCCCTCGCAGTTTGAAATCAACTACAGCTATGGAGAAGTGTTGGCGGCTGCCGACCAGATTCAGCTCTATAAGCTGGTCTGTCGCCAGGTCGCCACCAGAATGGGGCTAACGGCCTCTTTTCTTCCCAAGCCAGTGGTTGGCGTGAATGGTAGCGGGATGCACACGAACGTCTCGATCAGCAAGGAAGGCAAAAACCTTTTCTGGGATCCTAAAGGCGAAGAGAACCTCAGCCAATTTGCCTGGGACTTCAGTGATCGCATTCTGACCTATGGTAGCGACATTTGCCTGCTGCTGAATGCGAGCGTGAACGCGTACCGTCGTCTCGACCCGCACTTTGAAGCCCCCAACCAGATCAAAACCTCCGCTACGGATCGGGGTTCGATGGTCCGGATACCTATCGGGAACGAAAAGAGCTCGCGCGTGGAAGTGCGCTCGGTCAGTCCGGACGCGAATCCGTACCTCGTACTCTACTCCATCTTCAAATCAGGCTTGCAGGGCACTGCGGCGAAAATCGAGAACCTTCGTCAGGCGGACCGTTTTCTGCCCGACAACATCTATACCGCGCTTGAAGATTTTCGCGCGTCCGAGTGGACAACAAAGTTGCTCGGTGCGGACGTAAAAGGCCGCTACGCTGAATTGAAGCAAGGTTCGGCAGATCGCTGCCCGCGTCTGCTGGGGACTTTCGTAAAACCAGCCGAAGTGCAGTATCACCATGACGTCTACAATCAGTTTCTATGGAACAAGTTTTAAACTCAAAACACGTCTCCGTAGGATTGCCATCCTGAGCGGCGCGAACGGCATTGCGATCGGGCAAAATGCAATGCCTTTTTCGCGCCGCTCAGCACAACCTATATATTTTACTAGCAGAAAACCATCGTACAGGGGCGGGAGCAGCGCATTGTTTCTTGAACGCGACGGATTCCAGCTGTTCTACACGACGCTGGGAAGCGGACCGGACGTCGTCCTGCTCCACCCCACGCCAACCCACCATGCCTTCTGGCTTCCGGTGGCTTGGCTGCTCGCGGACCGTTACCGGCTTACTTTGATCGACTTGCGAGGACACGGCCAATCCATGGCCATTCCCGCGCCCGTAGCCGCCCCAATCACAATGGAGCAACTCGCGGGAGACGTTCACGCGATCGTGCAGACTCTCACAATCGGACCGGCTGCTTATGTCGGCTGCTCGATTGGAAGCTATCTGCTCTACGAATACTGGCGACGCTTCCCTGAGCAGGTTGCTGCCCTAGTGCTGACCTGCGGGAAGCCACAGCCAGATACAGAGGCCAATCGCGAACGACGCCGGGAATGGATGGCGGCAGCGCAGCGGCCAGGTGGGTTGGAAAAGTTTTTCGGCTCCATGGCTGAAACCCTGGTAGGGGGTACTTCACAGCGTCAGCAGCCCGCCGTCCGGGCGGCCGCCAGAAACATGATGTCCGCCATGCCGCTTGATGCCATGTTGGCAATCCAGCAGGGACTCGCGTTGAGGCCCGACTCCGTTCCAACTCTGCAAACCATTGATGTTCCTGTTTGCGCCATCGCCGGAAGCGAAGACCAGAGCAGCACACCGCATGAAATGCAGGTAATTGCCGACCAAGTCGCAGGGGCTGAGTTTCATCTGCTGCAGGATGCGGGCCATTATGCCCCGCTTGAACAGCCGGAGAGAGTCGCCGGACTGATTGGCAAATTTCTTGACAGGCAATATGCCTTCGCAGAGAAAACGCGTACGTGCAGAGAAGCGCGTTGAATTCCTCACGCATAGACGCGTCCGCAACTCAGGCTTCCAGGGTCGATGCCGTCACGACGAGGCCGTTCGCCTACAGCACCCGAACATCAAGGAACGCCGAGCGCGACCTGCTCTGCGACAAGGTGAAATTGGCGCGGCTCGTTCAGGAATACGGTACACCTCTATACGTCTACTCCGCGATGCATATACGGCAACGAGTCGGCCTTTTTACACAGGCATTCTCCGGCCTCCCCACTACGCTTTGTTACTCCGTCAAAGCCAACTCCAATCTTTCGATTTTGCGGCTTCTGGCCGGAATGGGAACAGGATTCGATATCGTCTCTGGTGGAGAGCTGGAGCGCGTGCGGCATGTGGCCGAGCCGGCGCTGCGCCGCGTTGTGTTCTCCGGCGTGGGCAAAACGGCTGCGGAAATTGATGCTGCTCTTGCGGCGAATATTCTCCTGTTCAACGTAGAAAGCGCGGCGGAGCTCGACCTGCTGGAACAGAGAGCGCGGCAATCGGGTCGCGTAGCGCCGGTAGCGCTGCGGGTCAATCCCGACGTATTTGCGGAAACTCATCCCTACATCTCCACCGGGCTGCGTGAACATAAGTTTGGAGTGGAAATGGCGAGCGCGAGTGCGCTTTACCAGCGCGCCGCTCGCAGTGAATTCCTCAAGCCGATAGGCATAAGTGTTCATATCGGATCTCAGATACGCACCGCGGAACCATTCGGGCAGGCTCTGCGCCGCGTGCTTGAACTCGTCCAGGAACTGCGATCCGGGCAGGGGATCGAGATCCAGTTTATCGATGCCGGAGGCGGGGTGGGCATCTCCTACGAGTTGGACCAGCCCGGGACTTTTGATCCAAAGGCTGCCGTGCTCGCCTACGCCGCGGAAGTCAGAGGCGCTCTAACCGGCTTTGATGGTCAACTGCTGCTGGAGCCGGGACGCTTTATCGTAGCGCAGGCTGGTGCCTTGATTGCCCAGGTGCTTTACAAGAAACAGAATGGCAGCAAAACCTTCCTCGTAACGGATGCCGCCATGAATGACTTGATTCGTCCAGCACTCTATCAGGCCCGCCATTCGATCTTGCCTCTTTGCGAGAGGACAGGCGAGCGGGCCGCAGTAGTCGATGTCGTAGGCCCGGTTTGCGAAACAGGGGACTTTTTCGCCCGCGACCGCGAACTGCCAGAGCTAAACTCGGGAGACTGCATCGCACTGCTGGATGCCGGCGCATACGGCATGTCCCTCAGTTCCAACTACAATTCTCGCCCTCGCGCGGCCGAGGTGTTGGTCGATGGAGCTGCACATCGGCTGATCAGGCACAGGGAAACGATTCTTGACCTGATGGCGACCGAAAAAGCCCTGCTATAGCGTCAGGCAGCCCTAATTTTGATTTGCCGCTGTGGAGGGTGGGGCGGAGTTCGCCACAGTGTGAATAGATTCTGGGGAGGCAGTATTGGCGGAAATGCCTGCTGGGGTGTTGGCATACTCCCCCGCATCCTGCTTGGGCCCGAGTCCCAGCTTGATGAGTGCGCGCGAATCCGGAGTGATTTTCGTCTGCCAGCCGTTGTCGCTCTGATATTTCATCATGGCTGCCTGTGATTCCGCATCCCACTGGCCGGTTGGACTACCACTCAGGTAGTGCGCCTGGATCAGCGCCTGCTGAATTTCCGTCGCCCGCTGCATATCCATCACGCGTTGACCGGTGATCCCTGCATGGTGATGGGTGGACCGCCGCGCGCGACGGCCATTGCGGTTGTAGGAGACGTGTCGTGACGAAGCTTTGGAACTCCGCCGAGGGGAAGCTTTGCGCGACCGCACGGAACCGTGTGTGTGCTTAGGCGCGTTCGGTTTTACCGTGCGGGTGGATGCGCCCGCAATGCCGGCAAGGCTCAATCCCACGAAAACCATGCCCGCAGAAACACACGCCCGCGTTGCTTTCACGAAATGCATATTATTCAACCTAAACAAATTCCATAGAGTAGGCAACCAGAAACTACCGAAGCACGTTGGTGACCAAAGGAGCTTCTGCGCGACAAAAAAGCCTAAAAAGCGGAAATCAGGGGGCTAGCACCCAAGTGCAAGCCCCGGTGATTTGGCCTCGTGCTGATCAGTCCGTTTTAGGGAAGCGTTCCCCCTATATAGCTGTTCCCGATGTCTGGACGCTGCGGATCAACTACGAGGAAAACCACATCGTCTCCGGATTTCAGCTTGGACGCCAGATCCTGGAACTGGCTGACGCTGGTAATCGGCTGCTTGTTCATCTGCAGGATGATCATTCCGGGTGCAAGGCTGCGTAGACTGTCGGCGAAGGAACCAGGCCGAACGCTCCGCACCAGAACACCCCCCTGAATTCCTGCCTTCGAGGCCAATTGCGGAGGCACATCCGACACGCCAAGACCAAGTTTGCCCTGGCCGCTCTGCTGGGCTCCATTGGTATTTCCCGGACGACCGTTATGGCTCAATGCCGCCATCATGTCGGCACGATTCGCGATCGTTACTGTGGCCGTCTCGTGCTTTCCATTGTGGATGTAACCCAGCGTCGCCTTGCTGCCGGGCTTGCGGGAGGCTATGTCGTTAATCAGGTCACTGCCACCCTTCACTTCGCGCCCATCAATGCTGGTGATGATATCGCCCGGCTTCAATCCGGCATTTGCAGCAGGGAACCCAGGCGTAACGCTGCTGATGATGACGCCGTTCTTAAAGCCATATACATGCGCCACGGCACTCGGCATATTGGCCTGGAAGCTGATGCCGATCGATCCACGCACCACCTTGTGGGCGGGTCCGATCAACTGGTTGTAAACGCTGATCACCGTGTTGGAAGGCAAAGCAAACCCAATGCCTTCATTCCCGGCGGACTGCGTAAAAATAGCTGTGTTCATGCCGATGACCTGACCATCCATGTTCAGCAGCGGACCGCCAGAGTTGCCAGGATTGATCGCAGCGTCGGTTTGAATAAAGTGCTGGAATTCGCCCGTTAGCGTCGGGTCAATGGTGCGATGCTCCGACGAGATGATGCCTGCGGTGACGGTATGGCTCTGACCGAACGGGCTGCCGATGGCAAGGACCCAGTCGCCGATTTGCGTGCCGTCGGAGTTGCCTAGCTTGATGGTCGGCAGTTGCTGATTGGTGGTGATCTTCAGGACGGCAACGTCCGTATCTTTATCTCTTCCTACGAGCGTGGCCGGGTGCCCCTGATCAGCTTCTGCATCCGTGGAGAGCTTGACGTAGATCTTATCGGCTTTATCGATCACGTGATTATTGGTGATGATGTAGCCACGAGGGTCAACGATAAATCCAGAGCCGAGCGCCTCACGCTCACCTTGGTCCGGAGCTTCACCTTGTGGTCCTTGCGGGCCTCCAAATCCGAAGAAATGATTGAAGAAATCCTGCATGCCGCCTTGCCCGGAGCCCTGGCCTTGATCGTCCTGCCCCTGGCCATTTTGCCCATCGTCCGGACCCTCCGCGCCCGGGCCGTTCCCCTGCGGGCCCCCAGGGGGAATCATCATGCCCTGACCGCCGCGGAAGCGCGCCCTGGCATTTTTGGGAATAGAGACAGTGTTGATTTCCACCACCGCCGGTCCCACCTGCTTCACGATCTGGGTAAACGTTGTAGACAGGTTAACCGGGTTGGGAACCTGCAGTGGCTTGGCATCTGAACTATCGACGTTCGTTTCTTTTCCGTTGACCCCATGAGCCAGAACCGACCCGAGAAGTATGCCTGCAGAGAGCGTCGCCAGAATTGCGAAAGTAAAACTTAAGCGGCGCATGCGGAATTTATCTGTCCAAACTTTCATTGTCTTGATCGAACCTCGTGAGTTATGGGGCTGCAGGTAAGGCGAACATCCGCAAAGGGACAGTATATCGCTTCACTTATGGGGAATTGCAGTCAAGCCCTGTTCCGTTAGACGCGGAAAAATCGGAAATCGTCTCACATAAATGCAACGAGTGAGTAGGCTTATGCCTGCCGCAGTCCCACCCGCGGCACGATCTCCGTGGTAAGAATTGCCGCAAGGACGAGAATCGCCCCCAGTGTGGGGCGCGGGGCGAGCCGGGAATGAAGGAACACAAAAGATGTGAGCCATGCGAAAACTGGTTCCAGCGTCAGAAGCACGGCAATATTGGTCGGCGGGATGACCTGTTGCGCCCAGGTCTGGATACTGAACGCAGCAGCTGTGGCCAGAACGCCCGTAACCAAAACAGAAAAGAGCACCAGCGGTGTCTGTATATGGCTCAAGCCGCCGGCCAGATGCGTACGCGGGAGCGGCTCCGTCCAAAGTGCGCACAGGGTCAGGAAAACCGTCGCAAACCCGATCTGCAGCAATGCGATGTGTTGAAAGGGAACGCGCCCTGTCGCATGCGCCAGCACGAGGACGTGCAGGCTGAAAAACAAAGCGCACGCCAGCGTAAACAGATCGCCGCGGTTAATATTGGCCAGCGAATGCTGCCAGACCCTGCCACTGGGCACCGTCAGCAGGGCTAGTCCCATAAACGCGGCCAGTGCCCCGGACCAGGAAATCCAGTTTGGTGCGGAGGCACCGGGTGGCCTGAGCAGAGGGACACTCATCAGGCATGGAACCAGCACAACTACGAGTGCTGTTATAAATGCGGAGTTCGTCGGCGTGGTGTAGACCAGACCTTGAGTTTGGAAGATATAGCCGACCGCGAGACAGAGGCCTGCGGCTCCTCCTGCCATCCACGACGTCCAGGTCAGCCTGCTCCACTGTGCGCGATAGAGAAAGGCTAGGCAAGGAAACGCCACAACCATGCGGAGGGAATTGAACCACTGCGGCGGCATGACTGCGAGCACCGCCTTTACCAGGACAAATGTGGTGCCCCACAGGACCACAACGGACAGCATGAGAAGATGCGCGGCGACGTTTCTGGAGGATGTGTGCAGCACAGTCCGGTTCAGGGCTTTTCCTGTCCTATGCCCAGCAGCAAAAGCAGAATGCGGCGGAGGCCAAGATCGCGTCCCTTTGCGTCGTACCACTCTTCCTGAGTATGAACGCCGCCGCCGCTGCCGCCGCTGCCGATGCTGACTGCTTCAATCCCAAGAGAAAGCGGAATATTTGCATCCGTTGAGGCGACCCGGGGATGGCTCGGAATGTCCAAGTGGCGATCAACAGCACGCAGGATCGCAAGAATTGCAGCGGTGTCCTTTAATTGGGCGGCTGGACGCTCGCCGATCGTCTCCAAACGATACTGAAGAGCTTCGCTGCGATCGTTTGAAGTTTTCCTGCTTGTCTGCGGACTCGCCCCGCCGGCACGAAAGCGGAGATTGGCATCGCGGACAGCATCAGCCACGGCGCACGTCAATCGCTCCTCCATTTTCTGGAGTTGGGCGGGTTCCGTCGAGCGAGTGTCGATGCGCATCTGAGCCCGTTGTGGGATGGCATTGATCGACGTGCCTCCTTCAATGTGACCCGCATTCCACGTGGAGCGGGGAGACGCGGGCAATTCCATTCGATCGAGCTCGACAAGAGCGTTGGCCAGAACAAGTATCGGATTCGGCACTCCCGCATCTGTCCACGAGTGTCCGCCAGGCCCCTCCACGGTCACGCTGAACCGCTTGCTGCCAAGCGCATGGGTCACGATCGTTTCCGTTCCTGCTCCATCCAACACGATCGCGGCACGAATCCATTCCGCAAAAGGGGAACTCGTAAACAGATATCGCATTCCGCGCAGATTGCCTTCACCCTCCTCCCCCACATTGCCCGAAAATAGAATGTCCGACTCCGGACAGACGCCTGCCGCTTGCATGGCAGCGGCGATGGCGAGCATTGCGGTAATCCCTGCGCAGTTGTCGCAGGCACCCGGGGCAAGCAAGATGCTGTCGCGCTGCACCGGCTTGCCCACCGATTCCGCTGGAAATACGGTATCTAAATGCGCGGAGAACAGAATGCAGCGTTTTGGACCCTCCGATAAGTTGTTGGATCTTGGATTGCGTCGCAGCCACCCCAAAGCGTTGCCGCAGGAATCGATTTCGACATCCTCCAGGCCTAGCGTGCCGAACCTGCCTGCCAGCCACTCGGCACGCGCTGCTTCTCCAAACGGCGGTGCGGGGATTGCGACGACCTCGCGATGCCAGTCTCGCAGCTTGGGCTCCTGCAGATGAAACCATTGAAACGCCTGATGCACAGCAGGCTGCGCAGCCAGTTGGCTGATGGTTTGGAACGCCGAGGTTGCGAATGCCTCTGCCATTGGGAAGGAGACTTCCGGAACCGAGGAGGATTACCGGACTATCAGATTTAGCATCGCATAAAACCGATTAGGGACGAGCCGGGATTGGATTGCTGCCTTTTTATTTGCCTTCTGAGGGACGAAAATCCGGATCGGCGCTTAGACCTCTCCCGCAGGGCACCCGGCGCAGTCCCTCGTTCCATACTGAACGTTCACAAGACAAAGGCCGCATGCCGGGGCTGTAGGTCCGGCCATACCTCGATCGCGTGCATTCAAAATAGCCGGAATATCGCCTGGCGAGAGGCGTCCCGCGCCTATTTCCAAGAAGGTGCCGACCAGATTCCGCACCATATGATGCAAGAATCCATTGCCACGAACGGTATACACCCAAAGGAACGATTCCTCAGGAATGCAATGTAGCGGCTCAAATGAAGGCAACTCTGCGGTCGCCCATTCCGATAATTCAATGCAGCGAATGTTCCCCAATTTCCCGGTTGGCGCAGCATCCGGCTGGTGCATCGACTGGATGCGCGCATTCCGGTCCGGATCCGAAGCCGCAAAGGAGGTAAAGTCGTGCTCGCCGGTCACCTGCCGGGCGGCCGCTTGCATAGCTTCCAACTCGAGCGGGAGTTCCCGGCGGCTGACATAGCGGCTAAGGAAGGGCGGGCAAACTGGTCCTTGAAAAATCCGATACCGGTAGGTCTTCGCCACTGCGCTATGTCGCGCGTGGAAGCCGGGCGGGGCATGCTCCGCAGTCGCAACGCGAATGGACGAGGGAAGAATGCGATTCAATGCACGCTGCAGATTGTCCGGCGGGATCGGAGCAGCCAGCTCGAAGCTGGCGACCTGCCCTTCGGCGTGTACTCCCGCGTCCGTGCGGCCTGATCCCTGAGGCAGAACTCGTTCGCTGGTGATGTTCGCAATTGCTTCTGCCAGCGTTCTCTGAATGGTCGGCTTGCCGGGCTGTATTTGCCAGCCGTGGAAATCTGTCCCATCGTAGGCCAGCGTCAGTTTCCAGGCTGTCTTATGTCCATCCATGTTGATCGTCTTTTGGCGGAAGTTGAGGCCGATCGTCTCGCAACAACCAGCATCCCGGTACGAGAGGCTGAGCAACAGCCTGCGATATACTCAGTTTCGTCAGCCGCCCAGTATTGCTTCCAAGCTTGAGATTACACGGACGACCCTGTCCGTGAGCGAATCTCACGCGACTCAAAGATCGCGTTGGCTGTTGGCAGCATCTGGAAACTCACTGGGGAACAATCGTTCGTGCAGATTCGTACAAATACCAGAACGCACGACAAAGGACCCTAACGCACAAGATTTGGAAACTTGGTGGCCCGCTCGTGCGTCCTATGTGCAAGCATTTCGTGCTTACCGCGATTGTGTTTGAGACGACTGCCCTGCCACAGGTGTGCTTGACGGGATCAGCACACGTGCAGGGCGAAGATTACGAAGAGGGAAAGAAGAGGTAGGGCAAACGTGAGAATGCAAAATCTGCAGAGCGGGCTGGCCGTCGGGCTGATGCTGCTGAACATGTCGGTTCCGCTGGCCAGGGCGCAGTCACCGGCAACCGGAGATTCCGGGGCTCAGCCTGACGCGGCTCAGCAGGTCCCCAATGCCCCCGCTCCTGTCGCGGCCACGGCAACGCTGCCCAGTCCTCCCGCACCGGTTCCCACCCGGCCGTATGCTTTGCGTCCCACGGCGCAGGATTTCGCCAAAGGGAAGCCCCAGTTGCTGAATCCGATCAATCAATACACACCGACCCATGTTCCTCCGCCGCGCTTCACGAATTCCGGACGGTTGGACGACCTATATCGGAACGGCAAGATTTACCTAAGCCTAGACGATGCAATTGCTTTGGCGCTGGAAAACAACTTCGACATCGCCATTGCGCGCTACAACCTC
>DASSZI010000169.1:0-6382 GCA_035713565.1 Acidobacteriaceae bacterium
GGATCGACCGTGCTGGAAGCAACCTGGACCTTGATTCCGCTGGGCATTTTCCTGGTTTTCTTCGTATGGGGCGCGCTGCTCTATTTCCGTATCTACAATGCGCCGCCCAACGCGATGAACGTCTATGTTGTCGGCAAACAATGGATGTGGAAGGTGGAGCATCCTGGCGGTCAGCACGAGATTAACGCGTTACATATCCCTGCGGGCATCCCCATTCAAGTTACGCTGATTTCCCAGGACGTGTTCCACAGCTTTTCCATCCCCGCCTTCCGCGTCAAGAGGGAAGCCATTCCGGGTCGTTACACGACGGTGTTCTTCCAGGCCACGCAGCCCGGCAAATACCATCTATTCTGCACACAGTATTGTGGCACCGACCACTCCGGGATGGTGGGCTGGGTTTACGTCATGGCACCGGACGACTATCGCGCCTGGGCCGCAGGAAGTACCAGCGGCGCGTCGCTGGCGCAGAACGGAGAAAGGCTCTTTGCTGTCATGGGCTGCAATGCGTGCCACACGGGAACCTCGCAGGCGCGGGGTCCGAATCTCTTTGGGCTTTATAACTCTCGCGTCCGCATGACGGACGGCTCCACGATGGTTGCCAACGAAGCTTATTTGAGGGAAAAGATCCTTAATCCGTCTCTCCATGTGCCGGCCGGTTTCGTGCCCATTATGCCGAATTACCAGGGTCAGATCAGCGAAAGCGGCCTGATTGACCTGGTGGAATACATCAAGAGTCTCGATTCGAATTACCGCCTGCACCAGATGATGAACAAGTCCGTATTGGATTCCGCGCAGCCTGAGCCGATCGGATCCGCCAACCAGGGCACCGGCGCTGCACCGGTACCAGGAGTACAGAAACCATGAGCACAATCATATCTTTACCCGACCAGGCTACTGCGAGACTCCCTCGCAAGAGCTTTTTGAATGAGGAATATGGAGTCAAAAGCTGGCTGCTGACCGGGGACCACAAGCGGATTGCCATCCTCTATCTCGTTTCGATCACGTTTTTCTTTGTGATTGGAGGAATTTTGGCCGGCCTCATCCGGATGGAGTTGCTCACGCCGCCTTCCGATCTAATGGCGACCGACACCTACAACAAGGTGTTCAGTATGCACGGAATTGTCATGATTTTCCTGTTCCTGGTCCCATCTGTACCGGCCACAATAGGAAACTTTCTTATCCCGCTGATGGTCGGGGCCAGAGATCTCGCATTCCCTAAGATCAACCTGCTGAGCTGGTATCTCTACATGGCTGGCGGACTGATCATCTTCGCAGCGATGGTCCTAGGCGGTGTGGACAGTGGCTGGACCTTCACAACTCCGCTCTCCACCCATTACCTGAACACCCACGTTACGACTGCGGCAATGGGAATTTTCCTGGCCGGATTCTCGTCCATCTTTACAGGGCTGAATTTCATTGTCACTGTCCATCGAATGCGCTGCCCGGGAATGACCTGGTTCCGGCTGCCCCTCTTCGTCTGGAGCCACTACGCGACTTCCATCATTATGATTCTGGGTACCCCGGTACTAGCGATCACGCTGGTGCTGGTTGCGCTGGAGCGCACGCTGGACATCGGAGTCTTCGACCCCAGCAAAGGCGGCGATCCGCTTCTCTTTCAGCATCTCTTCTGGTTCTACTCCCACCCAGCCGTCTACATTATGATTCTGCCGGGAATGGCTGTCATTTCTGAGGTCATCAGCACCTTTTCGCGCAAACGAGTCTTCGGCTACACCGCCGTCGCTTTCTCGTCGGTCGCCATTGCGGTCTTCGGATTTCTGGTTTGGGAACATCACATGTTCATCATGGGAGTAAGCCAGTATTCCGCGCTCGTCTTCTCCCTGCTGACCATGCTGGTTGCTGTTCCTTCAGCTATCAAGATCTTCAACTGGGCCATGACGCTCTACCGGGGTTCGATCACCTTTGAAACACCCATGCTCTACGCTTTCGGATTCATGGGACTGTTTACAATCGGCGGATTGACAGGGGTTTTTCTAGCAACCCTGGGCATGGATGTCCACCTGACCGAAACCTACTTCATCGTGGCCCACTTCCATTTCGTCATGGTGGGCGGTATGCTCATGGCTTACCTGGCGGGCATCCACTTCTGGTGGCCCAAGATGACAGGCCGAATGTATCCGGAAGCAATTTCGAAGGTGGCGGCCATTGTCACCTTTATCGGATTCATCGTGACCTTCTTCCCGCAATTCCTGCTGGGTTATCTGGGTATGCCGCGCCGCTACGCATCCTATCCTGCGGACTTCCAGGTGCTGAATGTATTCTCGACGGCTGGCGCGTCGATCCTCGGTATTGGCTATCTGCTTCCCATGCTCTATCTGCCGTGGTCCTTGGTCTACGGCGCCATCGCCGGGGACAATCCCTGGCAGGCCACGGGCCTCGAGTGGCAGATCCAGTCTCCTCCATTGACCGTGAATTTTGTCGAGATTCCTGTCATGGACCACGAAGCGTACGACTACGAATGGCTGGCAAACAAAACTGTGCATGAGGTACAAACCGTTGGATAGTCACTCGGTCGCAACCACACCTGGCGAGCTTGTAGGAGGAGTGGATCCACACTCGCATCCTTCTTTTCTGCGTCACCATTTCGAATCGGTCGGCCAGCAAAGGGAAGCTGCAAGTTTTGGCATGTGGATCTTTCTGCTGACGGAAGTCATGTTCTTCGGCGGCATGTTTTGCGCCTACCTCATTTTCCGCAACTGGTATCACCCGGCTTTTGTCGCTGGCAGCAACACGCTGGACATCACCCTGGGAACCACCAACACCGCCGTCCTGATCGGATCCAGCTTTACTATGGCCATGGCGGTTTACAGCGCCGAAATGCGGCGGCGTTCGCAGTTGATTCTGTTTTTGACACTCACCATCGTGCTTGGATTTGCCTTCCTGGGCATCAAGGCCGTCGAATATCACCAAAAATTCGTCGATCATCACGTTCCTGGCCCCAATTTCTCCATCCAGGAATTTGTGCATCCTTCCAATCCGCGCGCTATCCCGTTGTCGCCGGACATGGCACAGAAGACGCAGATCTACTTCTCGCTCTACTTCGCCATGACAGGAATGCATGCGCTGCACATGATCATCGGCATTTCTCTCCTTTTCTTCATGGTCTGGCGAGCATCCAGAAACGCCTACACAGAAGGCCATATCATGCCAGTAGAGAATTTTGGTCTCTACTGGCACTTTGTTGACATCGTGTGGATATTCTTGTTTCCGTTGCTGTACCTCATCAGCCGATATCGCTGACGCGGCGCGGGTGCCAGGCCACCGTCTACCCAACCTGAATACGGAGTACCAAGATGACGGAAAAAATTGATCCAGACCACCAGGAACAGCACATCGTTGGGCCGCCAGTTTATCTGACTATCTTTGTAGCTCTGCTGGTGCTCACAGCGGTTACGACGGGTGTGGCTTTTATCGACCTCGGCGTCTTCAATCCAATCATTGCACTGGCAATCGCCTGTTTCAAAGCGTCTCTGGTCGTGCTGTTCTTTATGCACATCAAGTACAGCTCACGGTTGTTGAAGATGACCGTGCTATGCGGACTCTTCACATTCATGTTGCTGATGACCTTGACCATGACGGACTACATCAGCCGCGCGTGGGGCATGTGGTAGGGCAGGGAAGTACAGTAAACGCTTGAAATGGCTCCAGCTCTCGCTTGAGCCATTTCACTATGGCGCTTTCTCCTCAATCCGCGTTTCTACTTAACTGAGAAATCAACAGAATCGCCGCTCCTGGTTACGGCTGTCGAGCAGGCCGAAACGCTGAGATTTACCTTTTCGCCTAGGAATTCTTGTCAGGTGCGATACACTGCGCGCGATGCACTATTTACCCAATTCCGACCACGTGGAGTCTCACTTTGAGTCTACCGAGCTGGTGCGAGATGTGGTCATCGGGATGTCCGACGGCCTGACGGTACCATTTGCGCTTGCTGCCGGATTGTCCGGAGCGGTAAATTCCGCGCATATTATTGTGCTGGCGGGTCTGGCCGAAATCGCCGCTGGCTCCATTGCTATGGGGCTGGGGGGGTACCTGGCAGCCAGAGGCGATGCGGAGCACTACGTCAGTGAGCGGCGGCGCGAAGAAAGGGAAATTGTCGAGCGTACTCGCGACGAAGAAGAGGAGATTTATGCGATTTTCGAGGAGTACGGGGTCACGCGCGCCGAGAGCGACTCGGTCCTGACCGCGCTCAAGCGCAATCCGCAAGCCTGGGTGGATTTTATGATGCGCTTCGAGCTCGGCTTGGAGCAGCCTGCGGATTTTCGTGCCCGCCAAAGTGCGTCAGTGATCGCGTTCTCTTATATCGCCGGAGGGTTTATTCCTTTGTTGCCTTATATGCTGCTGAACACGCAGGCCGCGGCCCTGCATGCCTCGGTAGGCATCACCCTGGCCGCGCTTCTGGTATTCGGGGCCATCAAAGGTCGATTGACCGGCGCAGGTCCCTGGCGGGCGTCGATCCAGACGGTTTTCATTGGGGGTTTTGCTGCAGGCGCGGCTTATCTTCTCGCGCGTCTCCTCAGCGTGCATCCTAGCTTCTAGTGACTTGGCACTCACCCGCTTTCAGGAACATTGATTGATGAGCTTGCAACTCTTAAATTCCGCCGGCATCGCCACCGCAGACAGCCAGAGCAGCGGCGCTCTGTTGCACCGTTTTCACCAGGTACGCGCCACGACCGCACGCCTGGCCCAGAGTCTTTCCCCGGAAGATCAGATGGTGCAATCCTGCCCGGAGGCGAGCCCGGTCAAATGGCATTTGGCTCACACAACATGGTTTTTTGAGACGTTCATCCTTTCCAGGTATCTGCCGGATTACCGACCCTTCCATCCAGATTTCCCCTGGCTCTTCAACAGCTATTACAACTCGCTTGGCAATCACCCGGAAAAACGGCTCCGCGGTTCCTTTTCGCGTCCGTCCCTGGGGCAGGTACTCGACTACCGCGAACACGTTGAGGACCATATCGGCCGCCTGCTGAACCAGGACGCATCCAGCGATCTCAGCAGATTTGTAGAGCTGGGTATGCATCACGAGCAGCAGCATCAGGAATTGATCGCAACCGACATCAAACATGCGTTCTGGTCCAATCCGCTGCAGCCTGCCTATACCGAGAAGCCATTGCTGCAGCACCAGACCAGCCCGGTCCGCCATGGGTGGATCAAATACCACGGGGGTCTCATCGAGATCGGCCACACCGGCGAAGGATTCGCTTTCGATAATGAACTTTCCCGTCACAGTGTTTTTCTCGATCCTTTTCGGCTTGCCTCACATCCTGTCACGTGCCGCGAGTATCTAACTTTCGTGGACGATGGTGGCTATCAACGTCCTGAACTTTGGCTCTCTGATGGCTGGGACACTCTTCAGGAGCAAAGGTGGCAGGCCCCGCTCTATTGGAAGGAAGAGTCCGGTCAAGGGTGGGATGTATTCACGTTGCGCGGACCGGTTCCTCTCAAGGATCTCCTCGACACGCCAGTGTGTCACGTCAGCTATTACGAAGCGGATGCATACGCGCGCTGGGCTGGCCATCGCCTGCCGACTGAATTCGAGTGGGAGCATGCCGCTGCTATGCTGCCGGTTTCGGGCAATCTGCTGGAGAGTGATACGTTCCATCCAAGCGAAGTTCAATTTGGATCGCAAGAGCCGTTGCCGTCGAGTGCTGCCCAGATGTTCGGCGACGTTTGGGAGTGGACGCAAAGTGCTTATTCCGCATATCCGGGTTTCAGTCCGGCCGCCGGTGCATTAGGCGAGTACAACGGGAAATTCATGTGCAATCAACTTGTGCTGCGGGGAGGGTCCGCAGTGACCCCTTCGGCGCATATCCGGGCCAGCTATCGAAATTTCTTCGTTCCTGCGACCCGTTGGCAATTCTCCGGGATACGTCTCGCTTCCGACGGAGCTTCCGAATGAATTCAAGCGCCTACCTGGAGAGCCTGATTCCGCAGACGATCGCATCGGTCACGCCACAAACCCCGGCCGTCGCTCAGGCAGTCCTGCAGGGACTCTCGCACCATCCCAAATATCTTCCCTCCTGGCTTTTTTATGACGCGGAGGGATCACGGTTATTTGAAGCCATCACAAGCCTGCCGGAATATTATTTGACGCACCTGGAACAAGCTATTTTCGTCCAGCACGCGGCGTGCATGATCGCCGCCGCTGCCGGCCTGAAGCGTGAGCATCTTTCTGTGTTGGAACTTGGCGCCGGGAGCGCCAGCAAGACAATCGTTCTTCTCCGCGCCCTGATTGCGCATCAGGGACAGGTTACATACACGCCTGTGGACGTCTCGGAAGCTGCGCTGCAATGGGCCAGAAGAAATATCCATGCGGCACTGCCGGAGGTGCTCGTGCAGCCCGTCCGCTCTGAGTTTACCCACG
>DASSZI010000170.1:0-5644 GCA_035713565.1 Acidobacteriaceae bacterium
AACGTCGCCGGGGAAACCGCGAATCCAGGCGGTCAGGGCATCGTGAGAAGCGACGAGCGCGGGTTGTGGAACTACGTCATGTGGATAGTAAACCCAGCTGACGACCTGCAGACCAACTGCGGCCAGCAAAAGAATGCGAGCGGGTTCGCGCCCCGGCTTCTGCGCCAGCCACGCGTCGAGTCGGCCAAAACAGATCCCAAAGATCACCACAACAACGGCGTAGAATGGCATGGCTGTGTTGTCGGTTGCCCCTCCGTGACCCTGTAGAAACCAGCAAAGTATCAAGGTGGAGACACTGGCCAGCAGGTAGAAGGTCCGCATGGGAGTGCCGTTGGAATTCCGCCATTGGCCGGGCAAGCCTCTCCAGGTGCGGCTGCACGCCAGAGCAATGATGACCAGCGCAATTCCGAAAGGTGCAATCACCTTCGAGGGAAGAAAAAAAACCAGGGGACGTACCAGCAGGTCGGTATTCGCGTGGGGAACGGTGAAGGCATAAAACCAGAACCAGCCGTGGGTAGAATGATCCAGCAGCCGTGTGGAAATGGCCGTCATCAACAGCAGACTGCCCGCTCCCATGAGCATCCTGCGTGGACGCTTCCAGTCCCAGCACAGCATGACTAAACCCAGCGGCAGAATGGTCTGCTTGACTAGAAAAGTCATCGTCCAGACCAGAGCGGCAACTAGGGGATGCAGGCGGCGGGTACACATTAAAGCCAGCAGGAGCAAGAGAATGTAAAAGGAGTCCAGCCGTGCCAGATCGAACCACTCCCGTGTCCACGGATAGAGCGATGCATATACGGCGGCTGCGGCAAAGGAGGCGAGATGTCTGCGCCTCAAACTCCCAGCAGTGTCAAAAAGAACAAAAGCGTAAATGACTGCCAGCGAGGCGCAGGTGCTCAAAAGAGAAAGCAGCCGCAACGGAAAAAAGCTTGTACCCAGCCAGCGGACCAGCCATCCTGAGACGTAGTAATACGCAGGCGCGTACATGTACGGGATAAACGTAAAATTGGGCCGGATATAGATGGGCAGGCCATGCGCCACGCGCTCCGCCGCAAGCAGCATGGGTCCTTCCAGCTGTTCCAGCAAGTAAGGGTAGTGCAGCCGGCGCACTCCAGCGGAAAGGAAGAGGAGAATAGGCACGCTGGCGAGCAGGACGAGCAGCCATTCCCCTATAGCGAGTGCGCGCGCCCGGCTTCCCTCTGGGTCTGGGGCGACACAACCGAGTGCGGCCTGCGGCTCAGGCAGAAACGAGCCGTGTGCTTCCTGCGAATGGTAGGAGCCTGTCACGGCTATCGAGGTCCTCCAGGAGAACCGGCCGACACAGGTTCTGCCATTTGGGACTGCTCTTTCTGTCCGCAGAAGACCCGCGATATTCCGCGCAAAATGCGTGAGAGGGGAAACATGTTCTCCTCAACGGACTGACCTGCCCGACGGCTGTCTCTTGTCTCCTCGCGAAAAAAAATCTCTCCCGTGCGACGCGCGGGTCGCCGATAGTACCAGCGCGCCAGCAGTCCGAGATGTTCGGCCAACTGCTCGGCGGGAACCTTGGTGGCGTGGAGTTCATTCTCCAGGGCATCCAGTACAGCCTGGAGCCGTTGCTCCAGAACGCCGCGCGCCAGCTTTGCCGGTGCGGCTGGGACTGCGGCGGCTGCGGGCGGTTCGTCCAAAGGAGTCGGTTCCAGCATCGTAGGATGGGCAAAGAGCGAAGTCGAGCCTGCCCTCTCATTGGGGTGGCGCATTCCTTCCACCGAATAGCGGCCCGGACCTGCGATGCGGCCGCCTCGCACAAGATAGAGCGCGACCTCGCTAGCCTCCGTCTTGATGGCCCGATTCGACATCTTCTCTGTCCGTTGTGCCACTTCAATCTCCTGTCGAACCGCAGGCTGGACGATCACTGCGTCCAGTTCAGCCAATGGATGGACGAGCGGAGCGACTTCCTGCGCGACCGACTTCAGCTTCTGTACTCGTTGATGCAGTCTGGCTGCCTTCTCAAAATCCAGCTCGGCGGAAGCCGCATCGCGCTCCCGTTCGCACTGCGCGATGGTCCACGCGCCGCGCGAGGCAAAGTATTCGCGGACCTGACGGGCTTCTTCGGCATACCGCTCGTCCGTACATCCGCGAAAGCAAGGTGCCAGACACATTTTCATTTCGGAGTAAATGCATCCCGGAAATTGCGGATCGGGATGCAGTTCTTCCGTACAGCGGCGGAGCTCAAAAAAATTGAGCGAATCGTCGAGATATCGCTCCGCGACAGCACGTGAAGGAAACGGACCATACGTGCAAGCCAACGTGCGCTGCGTGACGCGGTTCGTCACGTACACGCGGGGATAGGCGTTTTCCGCCGCCATCCGTAAAAGGGCGGGCGGATGCAGATGGAGATGCTCCCTCACCCGCTCACTGCAATAGCGCCGCACCGACTGCAGCAGCAGCAGAGCAGTCGCGAACTCCGAGCCAACTTCCGAGTAAGCCAGCCGCACCGCCCGTCCCCCCAAGTGCAGCCGCTTGCTTCCCGCAAAGCTGGGCGCAAGCAGCCTCTGCATTCGGCGGCGCAAGTTGGCAGTCTTTGCAATGTAAGGCTCACTGTGCTCGTCCGCGCCAAAGAGCGCGAAGACGGCGGCGCGTGAGGGCAGCGCCTGCAGCCACGCGTCTATCCCATCGACGGGTATGTCGAGCGAGTGTTGCAGCACAGATCGATTGTAGTCAACGAAACGTTTGCAGGTGGCCAACCTTGCAGAGCTTACAAGCGTGAGGGCTGCCTGCGGGGTGCCCCAGGTTTCGCTCTAAGACCTGGGATCCGCAACTATCCACTCTTGGTGGAACTTGGACTACTCGAAGCGGCAGGCGCTGCGCTGGCGGACGCGCTCGACCCAGAGGAAGATGACGAAGACTCGGAGGACGCGGCAGCCGGGGAGCTACCTCCGGAATCTTTTGCGCCACCGCTTTTGCCGTCCGGCTTGCCCTCTGAGCCACCTTCGGACTTGGCGTCCGACTTACCTTCAGATTTGTTGTCCGGCGCACCCTTCGCCCCGGATCTTGCGTAGTCGTTCACATACCAACCCGCACCTTTGAATTGAAGTGCGGGCGCGGAGATCACCCTCTCCAGTTCCCCTCCGCATTTGGGGCATACTTTTTCGGGCGCCTCGCTGAAGCTCTGGATCTTCTCCAGCCGCTGATGACACTGCTTGCATTCGTATTCGTATAACGGCATGTGGAATAAAACCTCGATCGAACTTCTACTTTAGTTTTACCAGCCGCACGCTGCGAATAGCCGGGAGCGCCTCCAGGGATTGCAGCGCCTGGTGCAGTTGCGCCTGCCCCGTGTCCGCATCGACATGCACGACAGCAAGCGCTTGTGTACGCCCGTCGCCGTGACTCGCTTCCGCTCGACCCAGGGCAAAGTTGGCGATGTTGATAGCGTTCTCCCCAAGCGTCGTTCCGATGCGCCCGATGACGCCCGGCACGTCCTGATTGCGGATAAACAGCAGTGTCCCCTCCAGGGGTGCTTCAATATCGATGCCGTCACAGGCCAGCAGGCGCGGAGACTTGCCATGCAGTACCGTGCCGCTTACCGTCATGCTGCGCTGGGTAGATAGTTTTCCAGCGTGCAGAGTCACCTTGAGCACGCTTCCCGCACCGCTTGAAGCAGCTTCGTTCTTTTCTTCGTGCACATGGATGCCCTGACCCTCCGCGATTGCGGACGCGTTGACGCGATTTGCATGGCCCGAACTGCCGAGAACTCCGCAGAGAGCGGCATTGCGGATCATCTCCGTTCGCATATCCGCCATGGAGCCCGAGTAACCAATGTGAATGCTCTCCATCTCCGCGCCAAAGATCGCCGTGGCAAATTTTCCCAGGCGCTCGCCCAGTTCGAGGTAAGGCGCCATCGCCGTGTATTCCTCGTAGGAGAGAGAGGGGAAATTGACAGCGTTCTGCGCCACGCCCGTCGTGAGATAGGCGCGCACCTGTTCCGCGATCTGAATCCCCACTGCCTCCTGCGCCTCACCCGTGGAACCGGCGATGTGCGGCGTCAGAATCACGTTGTCGAGCCCGAAGAGTGGAGAGTCTTTGAGCGGCTCCTTGCGAAACACATCGAGTGCCGCGCCGGCTACTTGACCGATGCGCACAGCCTCCGCCAGCGCTTCCTCCACCACCAGTTCGCCGCGCGCGCAGTTGATGATGCGCACTCCTTTTTTCATGCTGGCCAGCGCCGTCGCATTCAACAGGCCTTCTGTATCCGCAGTCAATCCCACGTGCAGGGTCAGGTAATCCGCTTCGCGCAATACCTCTTCCATGGAGACGAGGCGCGCGCCGTATTCGCGAGCGATGGCTGCGCGCTCCTTCGGTTTTGCGGAAACGAAGGGATCGTGGCCGATCAGTTCCATTCCGAAGGCACGGGCCCGGCGCGCGACCTCCAGGCCAATTCGTCCCATGCCGATGATTCCCAGCGTTTTCCCTCGCAGCTCGGTGCCTTGCAAGGATTTTTTCTCCCACTTGCCCGCATGCATGGTGGCGTTGGCGCGTGGCACCATCCTTGCAAGCGCAATCATCAATCCCAGGGTAAGTTCGGCGACGGCAATCGCGTTGCCACCTGGAGTGTTCATCACCACCACTCCGCGCCGTGTAGCGGCTTCCGTATCGATGTTGTCCACGCCCACACCTGCGCGTCCAACAACCCGCAGCTTAGGAGCATGTTGCAGCAGAGCATCATCGACCTGCACGGCCGAGCGCACAATCAGCGCGTCCGCATCCGTCAGTTCAGCCGGAAGGCCGTTCTTGATCTGGTCGTGCGTCACCACGTTCCAATCGCCGCCATCGGCAAATACTGCCGCTGTCGCGGCGGAGACTTTCTCGGCTAGGACTACTTTCATAAATTTTCCTGTCTGCTCTGTTCCAGTTCATCAGAGTCAATTGGTGTGCCCTGACTTCGCACAGCGAAGGTGGGATCGAACATTCATTGGGTGCTCCCCAGGTTTGGTATCAGAAAGCCCGGGACTGCTCACCATCTCCACATTCCACGGGGACCTAGCGCGACGCGGAGGCAAGCTGGTTCTTTGCGCACTGGCCTTTTGCTCGCCCGCACGCGCAAGTAGTTTTGGAGTTACTCCAATTGCCGCCATTGCGGCTGGCTTCTGCGTAGACCTGCTGGGCGGCGGTCAATGCGGTTCCCAGCTTGAAGTTCGATGCTGGCAAGGAGTCCACTACCACGTGTTCCAGTGCGCCGATCAGTGCCAGCGTATCGAGCGGATCAAAGTAGCCCAGGTGAGCAATGCGGAAAATCTTGCCTTGCATCTCGCCCTGTCCGTTGGTAATGACTGCGCGGAAGCGCGACTTCAATTCCTTCACGATCACTCCCGAATCCACGTCTTCCGGAGCAAGCAGAGCGGTGACGGCAGCCGCCGGTGCAACGGGAGCAAAGAGCCGCATTCCCATTGCTTCCGCCGCCGCGCGCGTCATCGCGGCGCATAGTTCGGCATTGTCCACCAGCAGCTCGCGTCCGCGCGCAAGGTCGCCGTCGGCTTGCGCTGCAATGTAATCGAGCGCAGCCCCCAGGCCGGCAATCAGCGCCACCCCCGGTGTGTAGGCCGACTCACCCTTGGCCGCAACCTTCCGCTCCTTGCGAAGATCGAAGTAGTAGCGCGGATTT
>DASSZI010000171.1:0-5936 GCA_035713565.1 Acidobacteriaceae bacterium
GCCTCGGTGGGCAGCGCCGCGGGCTCGTACCAGCACTTGGCGTTCGGATGGTTCTTCTTCTCTGAAGCAGGCCACACCGTCTTCGCCATGCTCTTGATGGCCAGCACGCCCACGCCTTTTTCCTGCGCCTTCTGGATTACCTGCGGTCCAAAGTTCGCCTGCGACACCAGCACCCAGTTGATAGGAAATAGCACCGTGTCGAATGGGTATCTCTCCATTGCCGCCACCGCCGTTTCCACCGAATGCGCGGAGAATCCGATATACCGGACCTTCCCTTCCTTCCGCGCCGCCTCGAATGTCTCCATCGCGCCGCCTGGTCCCAGAATCTGGTCCAGTTCATGCATCTTGGTGAGCGCGTGGAACTGGTAGAGATCGACGTGATCGGTCTTCAATAGCTGGAGCGATTCTTCGAGCGCTGCACGCGAACCTGCCTTGTCACGCTTGCCCGTCTTGCAAGCTAGAAAGCTTTTCGCGCGATAGGGCGCGAGTGCCGGACCCAGAAGTTGCTGCGCGTCCCCATAACTGGGCGCCACATCGAAGTAATTGATTCCACGGTCGACCGCCTCTGCCACGATGTTTCTGGACGACGCCGGATTGCTGTTCATCACGACAATGCCGCCCATTCCGATAATCGAGAGGTGCTGGCCCGTTTTGCCCAGCGGCCGTTTTGCAATCAAACCGGTCCCTGCATTCTCGGCTTCGCTCAATGCGTGGGACAGTTTCCCGCTGCCGGCAGCAGCCATGGCCGCCAGAGTGCTTTGTTTCAGGAATGCGCGTCGTTTCATTGGATTTCTCCCCTTTGGAAATGGACCTGCCAGCAGTCCAGAAATTTCCGCCAAGCCCTTCTGCTGGACTTGGATGAGTTTTTGAAACGTCCGGAACGCGAGCGTCTCACTTTTTCACACAAGCTTCTGCCCGGTCATCGCCTGCAGCACGCCCAGCGGCGAATGCCCCGGGGCGATCATCGCTTCCGGTGCAACCAGGTATGTCTGCTCCAGCGCATATTGTCCTGCCAGCACTGCATGCGGCACCATATCGGTATAGACCATCCAGCTCGATCCAGGCGGAAAGTACCAGGATTCCCTCTTTCCGCTCACCTGATAGTTTTCATTCTCTTTCAAAAAGTTATGGAACCGCATCATGAATTCATCGTACGGCGATCGCTTCAGCGCAGGAATCGCCTTGCCTAACCCGATTCCGCAGGCGACGTCCGTAGCCAGCTTTGCAACTGTGCTCTGCTTTCGCGGTAACGCAATCTGCTGTGGTGCAAATTGGGGCAAGAGTGTCTTGAAAGGCTCACCGGTAATCCAGTCGCGCGTGCGTGCTGGATTGAGATTGGTAAAAAACCGCAGGATGCGCGCGCCTCGGGTCGGCCGAGTGGGAAAGGCGTCGGTATGCATCAGATCGTTGCGGCGGCGTAGCGGCAGGTCCCGGCCCTGCTCCTCCTGCGGACGGAAGCTGCCGTAATCCAAGTGCCAGCGCGCCTCATAGGGCCTCAGAAAAACTGCCAAAAATTCAGTCACATGTTGAGAGTACGCCCGCAGTATGCGGTGCAGCCGCTCGGCGGACTCGGGAACAGCGCCCTTGATGTCCGCGCCGGAAACTCGATCCACCCCGGGCTTGTAAGCCATATTCTTATGCAGGCCGCTGCTCGTCTGCTGCAGCGTAAGCAAAAAGCTTCTGTCCTCCGGCTGGATCGAAATGGGGCTTTCAGGAAAAAACAGAATGTTTCCTTCTTCTAGCTTCCGGCACCAGACTTCGGACTGCTCGGCGGAAGCTTGCTGCAGCCCAGACTGATCGGCAATCGTCACCCGTCCCATAAGGGTCCGCTATTCTCGTCCTGCTATTTTGCGGCGTGCCCATACCGCGATTAGATACGTCAGGCTCACAAGCATCACCAGAATCCCAACAGGCGCCGCGATGTACCGATAGCTGATGTCCAGATTCAGCATGGACTTACCCGTCGAGGAGTCGTAGATGACAACCCCGATGATGGCTAGGAAAAATGTGAGAAGAAACGCAATTACACCTGTGGCCCCGCCAATCAACACACTTGCGAGGAGTCCCAATCGCCCAATGGGAACCTTGAAAATCGTGGTCTCTTCCGCCGGAAGCGGTTCCAGGTGCGTCTTGGTGGAAATCATCGGTTCAGTGGACAATTTAGATGCGTTCATTCCGCTGCTTTTCCGGGCCTCGTGAGCGGCCCTCAGCTAGAATACAGGTTCATGACCGGAGCCGCCCAACTCGATCTGTTGCCTGCGTCCGAAATCGCCCGCGCTGTTCCACTTCAGACTTCCACGACCGGCATTCGATATGCCGTTTTTGGCGATATCCAAATGTCTTCGGCGGACCTGGAGCGAATCATCCTGGCAGTTCCGAGATCCATTGTTGCCGCGCTCAGCCACAAGGTCTATTATTTCGTGCCGCTGGTCGTCACGGAAGGCTGCGCTGCCGATTTCGGATCCGGCAAAACCAATCCTGTGCTCATTGCTCGCGAATATACTCCGGACTCCGGCGACAAAGCCGTGTGCCACCGTAACGTCAACTGCGGAGGTACCGAATGTGTGTTTATCTCAACTCGCCTGATGCAGGACCGCTTCGCGCTTGCATTTGAGTTCTACATCAACATCGGTCACCACTTTGTGGACGCCGCAGGGGTTCCCGAAAGGTTCGCCGACCTTGTATGGAATCAGGCCGTGTCAGAAGTCCGCGGAGAAACCAGTCAGGATGCGTGGGAGCAGCGCGCCAAAGCCCGGGGCAAATCCCTTGACTCAGCCTTCGAGCACACTTGGTCGGGCGAATCCCCGGCGGGCAGATTACGATCCAAAGTTGCTCCCTTCGAACAGTCCGGCAACAGCACGCTTGGGAAGGCAACGCCAGCCGTGGACGAGAAAGCGCGCGCTGAATACATGGAAGCTGCATTCGCCGATGCGATCGCGATCTACCTGCTGTCCATGACGGTCGATTTTGACTACACCGAGCTTCGGGAGCGGGAGTACCCCCTGCTGGGAGCTCCAGCTTTGGCCGAACGCCTGCGTCACATAGCCCAGATTTTTCCCGCCAACGCAGGGCATGAATTCTCCATCCGTTACCGCCGCCGCAATCGGTGAGTAGACCTATGCGTTGCCTCTGATGGTTCAGGGCGTCTGACGCGTGTTCTACGTTTCAGGCTCATCGTGAACACGACGTAGATCCATGCAATGTAAGCCCTCGCTCATCCGGTTCACTTTGGGCACGTGAATTAAGGTTGAGCTCGGGGAATAACTGGGGCCCGAGTTCCTCTTATTTTCCGAATGGTCGCCGATTGCAGATAAAATCGCCCCATGATCGCCCATCTGCGTGGACTCCTTCTCTCCAAAACACCCCAGAACGCGATCGTGGAGGCTGCTGGCGTGGGCTATGAAGTGGCCATCAGCATACCGACCTTCACTGCGCTTCCGGCGGAGGGAAAAGAAGTTTCTCTGCTCATCTACACTCATGTCCGGGAAGACGCCCTGGCACTCTTCGGATTCATGAGCGGGACCGAGAAACGCTTGTTTGAGAAGCTGCTGTCCATCAGCGGTATAGGTCCAAAACTGGCGTTGACAGTGCTCAGCGGCCTGCCTTCGGAGCGTCTGATTGGCGCGATTCAGGGACAAGATCACGCCACGCTCACCCGCATCCCTGGGATCGGCAAAAAAACTGCTGAAAGGATTGTTCTGGAACTAAGAGACAAACTGGATGAGTTAGGCTCGACAGTCTTGGCTGGCGTGGCCACGCCGATTGCGGAAGATGTCCTGTCCGCGTTGGTCAATCTTGGGTACCCTCGTGCGACGGCGCAGAAAGCTGTTGAAACTGCAGCCGCCCGGGCAACGGACACGGGGAAGGATTTCGAGACGCTCTTTCGCGCTGCCATGGCAGCCATGAAATAAGCCGAGGCAACAACTTCAACGGCTCAGGTTTTAACGCGCTTCCGTGCTTCGTTTGCCCGCTCAATGGTCGCGTTGATCTCAGCCCCAAGCAGCAGCATCAGACCACTGATGTAAAACCACGTCAATAAAATGATGACCGCACCAAATGCGCCATAGGTCGTGGTGTAGTTGTTGAAATATCGCAGATAAATGCGAAATGCGGTGGAGATCGCTAGCCAGCCGATGATTCCTACTACCGCACCGGGGGTGATCCATCTCCAGCTGCAATTTTTCTTGGATGGCCCCCAGCGATACGTCATCGAAAACACAATTGTGACAAAGAACAAGGAAGCGATCACCTGAATCGCTTTCCAGGCCGCCAGTGCAGCCGGTTCTACCAGAACATCATTGATCAGCAACTTCGCCAGGTAGTCGCCCAGCGTAAGCAGTAGAAATCCGGCGCAGACCAGTGCAAACAGGACCAGCGTCAACGTCACGGCAATCAGCTTCGCCTTCCATATAGGCCTGGTTTCCCGGGTACGATACACCACATTCAAGGTGCTCTGTGCAGAGGACATTCCATAGGTTGCCGACCACAGGGCGGTGATTGCGCCGAATGCCAGATTTCCCGTATTGCTGGCTTTCGTGGTTGCCGTAAACGCCTTATCAACCAGCGAAAAGGCGATAGGAGGGATTACTTTCGCGAGGTAAACCATCAAATCGTGGTTCAGTTGCTGCTTTTCCTTCACAAAGATCCCAAACATTGAGGAGAGAAAAATCAATGCTGGAAATAACGCGAAGAAAAAGTAGTAAGCAAGTTCGGCCGACTTATCCAGAATGTCGTCGTCGTTCGCGGAGGTCCATACATCTGCCATCAACTTTTTCCACGACAGACCGCCCAGGGAAAAGCTGTCGCGTATCGGGCCGCCCCATAGTTGCTGGGAAGCATCCTCTACCCTCTTAAAGGTTTTCAGGGCGAAATCTGTCACATTGCCTCAATTGAATCGACTTGTGTTGAGACTAAGCGCCGCCTCACCCCCGCATTGCGGGAGGGCGGCAGAACTGCAGGCATTTCCTTAGGATGGTAGTTTCGGCAAAAATGCTGGATTTAAAAAAACCGGGATTGCGGAAGACGCATTCAGCGCATGAATCCGGGAGACCTGCGCAGTGTCGTGATAAGGTGCGCCAAGATTGCATCGCGAGAAACAGCGGTACACCCAATCGTACCCGGCTGACAAGGACGCGCGGGACGCCCGAACCTCGACTTAAGAAGCTGTAGGCTGGCTGATTCGTTCCCCCACTTCGTGATTGAATGCGGAGAATCTCCGCTTGCCTCCCATCACCTCCGACTGGAGGTTCTGTTGAAACCACGGAATGGATAATTGCAGCCCCTGAGATAAACGGACCTTGGGCTCCCAGCCCAGTATTTTCCGCGCGCGCGTGATGTCGGGACATCGCTGTTTGGGATCGTCCTGCGGTAAAGGCCGGAAGACAATTTTGCTGTGGGAGCGTGTGGCCGCGAGCACCTCACGGGCACACTCCAGAATCGTAAATTCTTCCGGATTGCCAATGTTCACCGGCTCGCACTCACTGGAAGCCATCAGACGCAACAGGCCCTCCACCTGGTCCGAGACGTAGCAGAAGCTCCGGGTTTGTTTTCCATCGCCATACACGGTCAAATCTTCACCGCACAAGGCCTGCTTCAGGAAATTCGAGATCACTCGTCCATCATTCAACTGGAGCCGCGGGCCATACGTATTAAAAATACGAACGATCCTGGTATCCACGTTGTAGTAACGGTGATAGGCCATAATCAGGGCCTCTGAAAAACGCTTCGCCTCGTCATATACCGAACGCGGGCCGATCGGATTCACATGGCCCCAGTAGCTCTCCGGTTGCGGATGGACCAGCGGGTCTCCGTAGCATTCTGATGTAGAACAATGCAGGAACCTGGCGCGATATCTTCTCGCCGCGTCCAGCGCGTTCCGAGTGCCTGCGGAACCGACGAGCAGCGTTTCCACTCCGTGAACCGTGTAATCGATCGGG
>DASSZI010000172.1:0-14712 GCA_035713565.1 Acidobacteriaceae bacterium
TCGAGTAGCTTGTGGGCTGCATCACGGTAGAGCTCGAGCCGCTCGGATTGGTGGAAGGGGCCCTCATCCCAATCCATTCCAAGCCACCGCATGCCCTCAAGAATTCCCGTAACCATAGCGGCGGAAGAACGTTCCATGTCGGTATCTTCAATGCGCAGGACAAGCTTGCCCCCGAAATGCCGGGCGAAGAGCCAGTTGAAGAGGGCAGTGCGTGCTCCGCCCACGTGGAGGTAGCCGGTGGGCGAGGGCGCAAATCGCACGCGTGTTGGGGGCATGTTTTCAGCCACTGAACGAATTGATTGTGAGTCGGTCATATCGGTCATAGAAGTGGAGGTGAACTTTCATCCTAACCGTTCCGTGGACTCAGGCGAGTCTCGTAGCGAAAAAAGCCCCGCCCGAAGGCGGAGCTTTTCAGAATGCACGAGCAGACAGGATCGTTAGAAGATTCTGTAGGAAACTCCAGCAGAATAGACCCAGGGCGTCAGACCGGTGGGAGGGAAGTCCCAGTGCTGGTATTCGAAATCGGCCGGACGTAACGTGAAGTGGCGATCAAGCTTCAAATCCAGGCCACCCCCATAGGCAAAGGTCGTGTAGTCGTAAACTTTGTTTGAAATAAAGGGAGGATAGTGAAAGCGGCTGCCTCCGACGAGGAACTTGCCGTATGGAATCCACCGCCTTCCGAGTTCATAAGTCAGGCGTGGGCCGATGAGAAAATTCTGCTCGTAGACTCCGGATTTTTTATGAAAATCCAGGAACCGGGCTTCCGCTTCCGCACCGACCCCAATCCCATGCCGCAGTTCGTAATTGAAATCCCCGTAAGCACCGGGGCCGAAGGAATGATATTGCCCGTAATCTGTTTGCCCGTAGGAGAAATATCCGCCAATCCCGACACTCGCCACTTTGGGCGTAACGGGAGAAATCGCCTGCCCATGCAGGATGATTGGGAAGAGAAGAAAAACAAATCCACCTAAAAATTTTCTAGCCACCTTTAAAACCTCCCCTAACAAGAGAAGCACTTAAGCTTTTAGCTCTTGTGCTAACAATTCAGAGCAGGTACCGTCCGGTACCTGCTCCCGCGTTTCAAGTCCTGCTCTTATTATCGTCCAGCCCCTTGTGACTCTCCCGTGTTGGATGTGCCATTGGCCGGTGAGGCTGCTCCGGTGGAGGCCGGAATCGGAGCGGCTTCACCGAAGTGACGGAGGCGGAAAAACACCGGTGTGATTTCGAACGGCATCTTGTCGCTTGGGCTAAGGACAGCAACAGGTTTGGAATTCAGCTGCTCAACCGAATCGTTCCAAGAATCTACCCGGAGATGGCTGCCCAGGGGAAGTGCCGCAATCTGCCGAATGTCTTCCATGTTAAGCCTGGGAGCTTTCGCTTCCAGAGCTGAGAGCCAGACCTGATCGTCCGCTGGGGTGGTGAACAGAGAATCGCCAAGCTGCGGCTGCATAAGAGAAGGTAGCGTTTTGCCGCGCGACTGGAGCATTTTCAAATAGAGCCCAGCGTTGGCAAGTTTATCTTTATAGGGCGAATCGTTCAGTATTTGAAGCGCTTTTTTCGCTGCGGCAGCATTTTCTGCGTCACTGTGATGCAGGGGTACGCGGCGAATCGTCGCCTGATCGGCAAACATCAGGTTGTCGGGGAATGCGAACTCAGTGTCCACCTTATGGCCGAGCACGAGATGCGCCAGTTGAAAGGAGAGCACGGAGGCCAAGTCTTCTTCATAAGGAAGAGTATCAATCAAGCCCTTGCTCAGAACGATGGTGTTTCCGATGTTCAGAGACTCCAGCGGAGTGGTCAGAAGGACACGGCAATGGACCGGCTCCGGCAAAGTGATGTTGTTGGTTACGATCAGGTTGTTGGTAACTTGCTCCAAAACCTTGTCGAAGCTGCTCGGAGCGGCCAGCAGACCTGCCTGCAGAAGCCTATCCAAGATGTTCGATTCCGCTTGCTGGGACCACATACGGGACGCCTGCAGAGGACTGACGTCCTGCGCGCTCTCGCTGTTATCGTTCACCGCATCGATCTTCACAGTGGCGTTGTCGCTATTGGAAACCGGCTGACGCAGAGAATAGCCCCAGATCCACGTCTGCGCACGGAAGAACTCCGCCTGATCCGGCACATCGCCCGGACCGTGTTCCTCAGCGTAAACGGCTGTGGGCAGCCAGAGTCCCTTTTGGACGTTGGTACGCCAGCTGTCGAAGTGGTAATAGATGTGGCGGCCATTCTTGCTAGTGTAGGTGCCGCTGAAGCGCACAATATTACCCTCGGTATCTTCGATCCACACGCGGCCTATGAATCGACCGGGACCAGAGCCGGGTTTCGGCTGAACGTCGAACAAGTCGGTGCGAACGTCTCCGAGGAATTCACGGCGAACGAACGTGAAGCTATAGTGCTGCCGATCAAAGTGATTGGCATCCAGCAACAACATTTGCACGAAACCCTGTGCAACGAACTCGATTTTGAATGCTTTGGTCAGTCCGTTGACGAACGTCACCGAACCCTTGAGCATTTTTTTGTCGTTCTTCTTCGCCTGTTCATAGCGATTGTCTTGAATGACGCGACCGAAGTCGACCCGGCCTAGAAAATAGTGGTCATTAATCGGCACTGCGCTGAGCTGGGTATCGGGCTTAAAGTCCTGGATATAAGTTTCGACCACAGGGGCGCGCTGCTGAAGTGTAGCAAGCACAACCTTTTCATGCGCGGAGGCCTGATCGATCAGCTTGACCATCTGAGGCGTCAGCTTGGCTCCAGGCGTGGCAGGCTTTTTATGCCGGGCCGAGGCAGGAAGAGCAATGGACAGTAGCAGCAGAACGGCCCATTCTCTGTTCCGTAAAAAATTGGGGGTCATCTTTACGAGTCGCATCATTGGTCCTTATGTTACCTAAGTTTTGTTGATGTTCTTCACAATTACGCAAGCTGGAAGTCAATCCGATAATATGTGGTAGTGTCGACGGGTTTGCCATCGCGTGTAGCAGGTTTGAATTGAGTTTGCTCGGCTGCACGAATGGCCTGTTGATCCAGTCCATGACCCAACCCCCGCACTACGCGGATGACATGAACCTGCCCATCGGCGGAAAAGCGCACTTCCAGCACGACCTCACCTTGAATTTTTAATTGTTTCGCTTCCGGGGTGTACTCCGGCCTTGGATGGGAGATGACCTGCACGGTAGTCACGTTTGCCGTGCTGGCGATTGCCATTTTAGGAGCGCTCGTCGTGACAGCATTGTCTTTGAAAGCGCCCTGCTTCACGGTGCCAGCCGGCCCGTGACCGGTGCCGCCGTTCATGCCGCTGGAGAATCCGACGGAAGCGACCTTGCCTTGTCCGCCGCCGCCGGGAACGCCATGCGCATAACCGGAACCGAAGTCTACACCGCCGACTTTTCCTTTCCGCGCAGCCCCAGCTCCGGCGTCCGTGCCGATAGCGCTTGAGAAGCTGCCGACCGCCGCCACAGTAGCGGGCTTGTTGGCATTCGGGTTAGCATGCACCCCCTGCGGATCCCCGAATCCCCCCGTTTTTGTTGTGGTCTTTCCCATATTGTTGGCGACCGCGGTAGGAATGTTGGTGGCGAATGTGCCTACCTTCGGTTGAGGCGGCAGAGCCACGTTTTCCGGCCGGTAGGGTGGAAGCACTGGTGCGCTCAGGTTGTTCATGCGAACACGCGCCGGCCTGGGCTGCGCCTCTGTGGGCGTCGGCCTGTAGGTAAACTTGGGACTGATCCGGTTCAGCAGGTCAGGAGTGGGCGGAGTAATGGTCACGTGTGGCCGGACGACGGGTGGCGGCACCGGTTTCACCGGCGTAATCGGCATGAGAAGCAGCGCCTCCTGCTTCTTTTCGACGATCTGGTGATGGACCATGACGATCGACAAGATCAAAATCAGCGCTACGATGGAGGCGTTGATGATCAAGCTGACTGCGAACGATTTGTTGCGGCCTTCCGGTTCCGGAAGCAGGCCGAAGGTGGCGAATTCCCGAGAGGAAGTCCTGCGCTCGCGATGGACCGGACCGCGCGTGGGAATTCCAGAGTCAGATCGTGTCGAATATTCTTTTGTTGCGAAAGTCGTCATACCGCATTTCCCTCAGAACGCTCAAAACTGCCGAAAAAATACATAATCGCTGCTGGAACACGTCCTGGCCTACAATACAGGCCGACAGTTCCCTCGCTACAATCCATGTAAAATGGTATCCGGTTCGATATCTATGTTTTCTCTAGTGTGTCACCTTAGCGTAGTGGAAAACAAACGATTTGCAAAAGAAAAATACAACAAATATTCAGCACTTCGAACGGTTGTCTGTATTAGATGCTGCTCGTCCCGGAGGAGTACAGCATTCAGAGACCCCGGGAAGAGAAATCAGCCTGTTCCCGACCGCGTCGTCCAATATCTCAGGAACCAGTAGATCACTCCACTGCTTCCATCTCTTTGGGTATGTTTGCCACTGAGTATGCCACAACTTCAGCAATTTGAAATGGAATTCTTTTCCAATTGTTGGAATTCTTTTGTCCCTCCAAAATTCATCTGTTCTGCCGCGCTCCGGCAGCCATCCTCAAAAGCGATATCATCTGGTAAATGCTGGGTTTCCCGGCCTTGGCTTCCGCAGAGTCCGCCCTTGGCGATCCGCTGGGCACAGGAGGCACAACTGACTTTTACCGCAGCAGATTCCCTTTGTCGCATCGGCAGCGGAGTACGAGAAACTGGGGAGGAACACTTTTGAACGTACTGATTACGGGCGGAGCAGGTTACATAGGAGGAACAGTGGCCGGCGTAATGATGTCGGCTGGTCATAAGGTGCACATTTACGACAACCTGTGCCACGCACGCCGGTCTGCTGTTCCGAACGGGACTTTTTTTGTCGAGGGCGACATCGGGGACCGCGGCGGCCTGGAGCAGCTTTTGCGGGACCGGAAGATCGAAGCTGTCCTGCATTTTGCAGCACTGATTGAAGCGGGTGAGAGTATGCAGCACCCGGAAAAATACTTCAGCAACAACACGGCTTCCACTCTTTCCCTTCTGCAGGCGATGCTGGCAGCCGGGGTCTACCGTCTGGTCTTCTCGTCCACGGCGGCCGTTTATGGTGAGCCGGACAGCACGCCGATTAGAGAGGATGCCGCGCTGCGCCCCACCAATCCATACGGGGAATCCAAGCTTCTGGTGGAGCAGATGCTGGTTTGGCTTCACCGGATCCACGGCATGCGCTATGCCAGCCTGCGTTATTTCAATGTGGCAGGCGCGGTCGCAGGCCGTGGAGAGGAACATGAGCCCGAGTCGCACCTGATCCCGCTGGTTCTGGATGTGGCGCTGGGGCGCCGGGAAAACGTACGGATCTATGGCAGCGATTATCCGACGCCGGACGGCACATGCGTGCGGGACTACATTCACGTGCGGGACCTTGCGGAGGCGCACATCCTTGCACTGCATGCGCTGGAGCAGCAAAGCCGAATGATCTATAACCTCGGAAACGGCCGAGGGTTCTCGGTGCGGCAGGTTGTGGAGTCTGCGCAACGCGTGACCGGCCACCTAATTCGGGTCGAGGAGGCTCCACGCCGCCCTGGAGATCCGGCCGTACTGGTTGCCAGTTCGGAGAAAATCGCTCGCGATCTGGGCTGGCGCCCCAAGTATCCCGGGCTTGATGAAATTGTAGCCAGCGCCTGGGAATGGCATCGTCGGCGGTATGCCTGAACCAGGCAGGCTGCCCTTGCAGGTTTCTATATGCCGAAATCCTCGGCGGTAACTCTGCGTGTATTGATGGCATCCACATGGAAAGAAGCAGAATGCTTCCCCGCGCTAATCCCGGCCTGTCCAACGAGAGCTGGCCAGTTTCGCGGAACTCACGACAGGTACAGAATTTCGGCAATTGCAGGCAAGGAGACGAATTATGAAGCTGAATGCGGCAGTGTGCGCGGCTTTGTTGCTGGGGATTGGACTCGTGACGGGTCAGGCCAAAGGTCAGGCGCCGAATCGCACAGAGATCACTCCACCAGCGTCTACGGTCGTGAGCGCGCTATGGAAAGGAGCTACACGTCCGCCGGATATTTCCGCCAGTGAATTGAACGTGCGCGTGGAAAACAAGCCTGCGAAGGTCGACGGATGGCTGCCGCTGCAGGGAAAAGACGCAGCCATGCAGTTGGTGATTCTTATTGATGATTCCGCTCGCTCGAAATTCGGGCTGCAGATTCCATCGCTCAAGAAATTCATCACCACTCTTCCGGCAAGCACGGAGGTGGCAATTGCGTACATGGGGAACGGCAGCGCCAGCATGGCTCAAGCCATGACAGCCGACCATGAACTGGCCGCCAAGTCCCTGCGTTTGACGACCGGGATACCGGATATCAGCGGCAGTCCCTATCTGGTGCTGTCCAGTCTGGCAAAGAACTGGCCTTCGCAACGAAAAACCAATCGTCGCGTTGTCTTCATGATTACCAATGGAGAAGATCCCTACTACACCTCCTCCGACATGGAAGATCCATACGTAGCATCTGCCATCGCGGACTGTCAGCGCGCGCGCATGCTGGTCTACTCCATTTACTTTCGCAACCGCGGAGCGGGTGGGGCCAACGACCTAAGCACGCTGTACGGGCAGAGCTATTTGTTGCGCGTTTCGAATGAGACGGGCGGCATTTCGTACACGGAAGGGCTCATCAGTCCCGTGTCTTTCGACCCATTCCTGAAAAAATTCAAGGAGGCGCTGGAAACACAATACCTGATGACAGTCGACACAAACGGTTACGGCCTGCAGAGGCTGCAGGTATCAACCAAGCAGCACCATGTAAAGCTGGCCGCACCGAGCCGTATTGACCTGGGCGGAAAGCACCGCTGAATCTGGCGCCAGTCCGGAAGGGCTGCGCATGATGGCCGGTCCGACCTAGGGGTGAACTGCGGCCAAAGCGAGCACGGCCAGCAGCAGCGCAGGAGGCATGACGAGGATGCCGACGCGCAGAAATTCCCATCGGGTTACGTGAATGCCTTCCCGCCGCAATGCGATCAGCCAAAGGATGGTCGCAAGGGAGCCTGTGACGGAGAGATTGGGGCCAAGATCAATGCCGAGCAGGACTGCCCCGTGCATGATTGTGCTGGCGTGAGCGACTCTCACACTGGCGGATCCAACAAGACCCATGGGCAAATTGTTGATCGCGTTGGACGCGATGCCCATCCCAAACGCGACAGCCGTCAGGCTCGCAGCGGGGTGCCATTGTGTCACTCCCCGGAGCGCCCTCGTGGTCCATGTCAGTGCCCCTGCGCCGTTGAGGGCTTCCACAATGACGAACAATCCGGCGACCAGGAGCAGCACACCCCAGGAAATCTGCCGGAGGGCCGAAGTCATAATCCTCCAGTCCTTGCGCGCGACAAAAAACATTGCTACCAAGGACGCGACGAATGTAGCCGGACCTATAGGGCCGTTGATGGCGGAAGTCACCAGCAATGCGCCGGAGGCCAGAAGCACTCCGAGCGCGGCGCGGCGCCCAACCTGACTCAGTGAGGAATCCTCCACGCCATCTTGCATGGGCGGGCGCAGGTTTGCACGGCTGTGCCAAAAAAGCAGCACGTACGTAGCCAGAACTGAAACCAGAGAGGGAAGCCCGAACATTGCTAACCAGCGACCCAGGGGCGGCAGATGCGCGTCGAAGACGACCAGGTTTGCCGGGTTGGAGATTGGCAGCACAAAGCTGGCAGCGTTGGCGATGAATGCACATGCAAGCAAATAGGGAAGCGGAGAGGTTCTGGCGCGGCGAACCACAGCCAGAACGGCGGGGGTCAGCAGGACCGCCGTTGCGTCGTTGGAGAGCAACGACGTGACCAGGATGCCAATGCCGTACACAAGCGTAAACAGGCGAATCTGCGAGCCTTGCGCGCGGTGCATGGCAATAGCCGCCAACCAGTCGAAGACTCCGTGCTGCCGCGCCAGTTCCGCCAGCAACATCATGCCGGCAAGAAAGAGGTAGACGTCAGTGCCAGCGCAAATGGCCTGCCACGCGGATCGGGCAGAGAGCAGGCGGAACAGTACAAGCAAAATCGCACCGGTCATCGCCCAGACGTATTCGGGAATCCGGCGCGGACGCCACAGAATGAGGACGAAAACCGTGCCGCACAGCACCCATATTGAGGTTTGGGCCAGAGCAATAGACATGAAATTTTGATTGTCGCAGATTCTTCTGTGGTTAGACTTTCATTGTGTCCGCCGCTGAATTGGCCCGTTCGTAATCGGTTATGATGGGCTTTGCCCGGAGGAGCCATGCAGGCCCTGCAACTCACGGATTATTGCAATCTCCAGCTATTGAATCTCCCTGTCCCGGCCATTGCTCCCGATGAGGTTTTGATTCGGGTAGCGGCTTGCGGCATATGCGGCAGTGATGTCCATGGTTTCGACGGATCGACGGGCCGACGCATTCCTCCGCTTGTCATGGGACATGAGGCCGCAGGAGTTGTCGCGGAGGTCGGCACCGCTGTTGCTGGGTACACGGTAGGTGATCGTGTAACATTCGACTCCACCATCTATTGCGGTCTGTGCCGCTTTTGCAAATCCGGTGCCGCCAATCTCTGCGACAACCGTCAGGTTCTCGGCGTCTCGTGCGGCGACTATCGCCGCAACGGAGCCTTTGCAGAGTATGTTGCCGTGCCGTCGCGCATTCTCTACCGATTGCCGGATACGCTTGGGTTTCCCCAGGCAGCGATGATCGAAGCGGTTTCCGTTGCGCTGCATGCCGTCAAGCTGGCGCAACCCGAGCAGGGAAGCAGCGCACTCGTGGTGGGTGCGGGAATGATTGGGCTGCTTATTCTGCAGGCGCTTCGTGTGGCTGGCTGCGGGCAGGTTTTTGTAACCGATGTGGATGGCGGACGGCTGAAACTGGCAAAACAGCTTGGCGCGGAGCACATACTTGAGGCGGGCAAAGAAGATGTTCCCAAGCAGGTGATGAACCTGACCGGTAGCTATGGCGCAGATACGGTGCTGGAGGCCGTCGGGAACGCACCAGCCATTCGCACCGCGATTCAGTCTGCACGCAAAGGCGCGACGATCACGCTGGTCGGGAATATTGCACCGGACGTCCAGATGCCGCTGCAAACTGTCGTGTCGAGGCAGCTTCGGCTGCAGGGTTCGTGCGCTTCCTCAGGAGAATATCCTGAGGCGATTGCGCTGCTCGCGAGCGGAGCTATTGATGTTTCTCCAATGATTTCAGCGGTCGCTCCACTCGCGGAAGGTGCCCGCTGGTTTGAGCGGCTGCATGCCCGCGAAGCCAACCTCATGAAGGTGGTGCTAACACCGGAGTCCTCGCTGTGAGTGCCGCGCTGGAGAACGGACGCATGTTTGACCTGACCGGCCGTGTTGCGCTCGTCACCGGGGCAAGCCGCGGATTAGGACAATATTTTGCCCGCGCTCTGGCGCGCCATGGTGCCGGCCTGATCCTGACCAGCAGGAAACGCGATCACCTGCACGAATTTCAGCAGGAAATTGAGAGGACGGGCCGCAAAGCAATCGCGCTCGAGCTAGACGTACGGAACGCAGACAGCATCGCGCATATGTTCGAGCAGGCAATCTCGATCTGCGGACACATCGACATCCTGGTCAACAACGCCGGATGCAACATTCGAAAGCCTGCAGTCGAGGTCTCGTGGCAGGACTGGAATCAGGTGCTCGACACCAATCTTCGGGGAAGTTTTTTTGTGGCGCAAGCTGCGGCCCGTCACATGATTGAGCGCGGGTACGGGCGCATTATCAACATCGGCTCTGTAACCAGCGTGTTCGGGTACGCGGGTCTTGCCCCGTACACGGCGAGCCGAGGCGGAATTCGCCAGTTGACGATGAGTCTAGCCGATGAGTGGGGTAAAGATGGCATAACGGTCAATTGTCTGGCGCCGGGTTGGTTCCGGACTGAGCAGAACAAGGTACTGTATGAGGATCCGCAATGGGTGGAAAGCCTGTGCGATCGCATCCCGCTGAAACGGCCTGGCGCACCCAACGATCTGGATGGTGCCATCGTCTTTCTGGCCTCAGAGGAGAGCCGCTATATCACCGGTCAGACGCTGCTGGTGGACGGTGGAATCTCGACCGGCGCAATGCGCGCCATGCCGACGGACAAGAATCGTACATAAGGAGTTTAGCCAGATGAGCTGGAAAAGAAACGCGTATTCGTTAGGATTTCTGGTGGTCTGCTGCCTTGCGCTGTGTGTCGGATTGCCAGTACTTGCGCAAACTGCTCATGGTGCGAGGCAGCAAACTTCCGCAGGCAAGCCGCTTACCGTTTACTTTATCGATGTGGAAGGCGGCCAGTCCACGCTCTTTGTCACTCCGTCGCACCAGTCTCTGCTGGTCGATACCGGATGGCCCGCACACGGCGGCCGTGATGCGGACCGGATCGCAACTGTCGCGAAGCTCGCCGGACTGGACCACATCGATTATGTCTTGATTACCCACTTCCACCAGGACCACGTAGGCGGCGTGCCTAATCTCGTGAATCGCATTCGTGTTGGAACATTTATCGATCACGGCCCCAATCGAGAGCCTTCCGACGCACCCACACAGGCAGGCTGGCAGGCGTATCAGGCAGTGCTGGCGCAAACCCATGCCCAACGAATGCTCGCAAAACCCGGAGAAATGATTCCCCTCGCAGGGTTGACGACAACCATCGTCAGCGCGGATGGGAATCTGATTTCAAGTCCTCTGCCCGGCGCGGGCCAGCCGAATGAGTACTGCAAAACCTCTCCCACGCATCCTGCTGACCAGACGGAGAATGCCCGCTCTGTAGGTTTTGTCATGCAGTATGGAGATTTCCGGCTGGTGGATCTTGGCGACCTGACCTGGGACAAGGAGATGCAGCTCATGTGTCCCGTGAACAAGATTGGCATGGTCGATGCCTATGTGGTGTCGCATCATGGCTGGAACCAGAGCGGCAGCCCTGCATTTGTGGATGGAATCGCCCCACGAGTGGCCATTATGGACAACGGAGAAACCAAAGGCGGCTCGCCTTCCACATGGGACATCATCGAAAAATCTCCCCGGCTGAAAAACCTTTGGGAAATTCACTATTCTGCGGAAGGCGGCGCGCGGCACAACGTTCCCGCGCAGTATATCGCTAACCCTAAGGGCACGGACCGTGGCAATTACATCCGGCTGTCCGCCTATCCCGACGGCAAGATGGTGGTCTATAACGCGCGCACAAATCAGAGTAAGGTCTATGCTGCTCCGAAATAAACGCGGCAGGCAGGGAAGGGCAGCAACTTCCTGACGGATGCAGCCTTAGCCCCTCCATACAAACCAGAAGAGCAGAAAGCTATTTCCTCGGCTTTTTCTTTTTTGCTTCGGCCTTGGAGTGCGCCTGCTTTTGTTTCGCGCCGTGTTTCGCGTCGGACTTCTTTTTGTCACCGGCTGCCGTAGCTTTGGCAGTTGGCTTCGGAGCGGCCTTCGTCTCGCCTCCGGTCCGACGCGCAGCCGGCTTCGACTTTGCACTGGCGGTAGAACGAGAGCTCGATGCCGCGGCTTTGCCGTGCAAAGATTTGAGTTTCTTGGCTGCTGCCGCGGACTTCAGGGCTTGTTTGTTCTCTTTTTTCCCGGAAGCTTCGGTGCGCGAAGAAGCGGCGTGTTCGGTTCCCTTGCGGGAGCTTTTGCTTGTAGACGAGGTCCTTCCGCCCGCAGAACTGGAGGTCGAGACCGGCTTGGCCTTGATCTCTTTGGCCGCATACGCTGTCGCACCCTTGGAGGCGGCGGCTGACTTTTCTTTTGCAGGCAGCGCACTTTTCTTCTTTGCAGGCGCCGATCCTTTTGCGGGAGCGTTCTCAACAGCCCGGCCGCGGGTACGTCCCGCGGCAACTGTGGCCAGATTTTTGGCGGGAGGGCCGACAGAAACCTGCTCTCCATCCGGCAAAGCTGCGGAATCCTCCGCTGCTGCGGCTGCCGGACTCAGTTCATTGGTTGCATCTGCCGCTATCTTGGACTTTTTACCTTTTCCTTTGCCGCCCTTCGGCTCCACGATGCGCTTGACTGCGCGATTGCGGCGAACGATGACAGGCGGCGGAGGAGCGGGTGGGGAATAAGGCTCGGCAAACCGGCGAACCGCATCGTCATTTGGCAGCTCGCCGTCCATGAATGCGAACGTCAGCTTATCCAGCAGCTCTGCGTATCCTTCCACTTCCGGTGTGATCCGCATTTCCTGCAAGAGTACATTGGGAATCTTTTGGCGTGCTTCCGGCCACTTGGCGAAAAAGTTCTCAAATCGATTCTGCACCGTTGCGCCTTTGCCCGTGAAGAATAGCCACAGAACGGCCTCCTGCTTGGTGGCGTGCATTAGCTTCCAAAGCTGAGACGCCTTTGAGGCATCCTTCCCGCTGATCTGCTGCAGAAGATGCTTGGCATCTGCATCCAGCGCTTCCGCCTGCTGGAGGAGATCCTTACGAACAAAGAGCTTCTTCAATGCGGCCAACTGGGTGGGCGAAAGCTTTGCGGTAATCAGGCGGAATTGGGCGGCGGAAGGATCTGGCCGCAACCCGGCCATCAGCAACTGCACCAAGCGCTCGTGCAAGCGTTCCAGGCCGACCGTGTCGATCGCGGCGCTGGACCAGTCCGGCGTCAGATGCTCCATCCAGCCGTGCGACTCAAGGACTCGCATCGCCTGCGCCGGATCTTCTTCGTAAGCAAGCTCCTCGAGTTCATACCCGCGCTGGAATGGAGAGATGGCGCTGATGACGCCCTCGGACTTCGCATTCTCATACCGCGCAAGTGTGCGCTCATCCATTTCCCAACCCGTGCGCGACATCAGGCGGACTGCCCGAACCGTCCGAATCGGGTCCTCCAGAAAGCCGTAGTTGCTCACCAAACGTAGCTGTCTGGCCGCGATATCGGCCGAACCATTCAGCGGATCGAGCAGAAGTCCCCACGATCCTTCGTTGAGCGAAAGGGCCATTGCATTGGCAGTAAAGTCCCTACGGTGAAGATCGTCGAGAATAGCGGCGGGTTCATACACGGGACGCGCGGGTTTCGGGAATTTTTCTGTGCGCGAGGCAGAAATCTCCATCCGCGCCTGCATGTTATATCGCAGATACAGTGTCTGGGACGGCTCATGCTCGCCGGTGATAGCAAACCCGGCCTTTTCCAAATCCTTCTTGAACTTGAGAGGGTTGGCCTGTACCGTGATATCGAGGTCGCGTATAGAAGCGCCGCTGATGATATCCCGCACCGCTCCGCCGGTAAGAAACAGGGTGATACCGCGGGCCCGGGCAACGTCCGTCATTGCGTTCAAGGCCTGCTTCTGGTTAGGAGAAAGCTTGGATTCCAGCAGTTGGATATAATCGGGCATGCGTGATTACGCCTCGGCCTGCAGCGCGTAAGTTCCGCTCCTAAGGCTCTTGTTTTCAGCTAGATATGGGCGACCCAGTCGCGCACACAATGTTCTAACATACCACATTGGCTGCAGTTTATCCAGTGGATTGAAAAACAACGCAGGCAGCGTAAAACTTCAAGTTTTAGTTGAACTGCGGAAATCCCAACGCCTGGAGCATCTTTGGCCACTTCCGCCAGAAAAAAAGTGATCGTTCGCAAATTCAGCCGCGACTGGCAGTCCGGCTATGTTGCGACGCATGGGTTTGCGCGAGAAGGCAGGCTGGAAATGCTGGACATGACGGGAAAAGTGCTAGCGGTGCAGCTCGAAGAAGTGAAGATGATGTGTTTTGTCCGTGAGTTCCTGAGCGGGGATGCGAGCGACCCGGAACGTCTGCTGCGGCGTACCTTTGTCTCCCGTCCGCGCACTGCGGGCTTATGGCTCCGGATGCGCCTGAGAGACGGAGAGGAGCTGGAAGGATTGGCGAGCAACGATATCTCTTTTCTGGAGCCCGAGGGTATCCAGTTTGCGCCGCCCGATCTGCGCTCCAACACGCAAAGATTATTTGTGCCGCGCACTGCTCTGCAATCGCTGGAAGTCGTCGCCGTAATCCATCCCAGTACGCGCCGGAAACTTTCTGCGTCTCAGCAGGAGGGACTGTTCGCCGGCTGAAAATGGCCCTTCATCGCTGCGGTTGCGAAGCGAGCTCTCTTAACTTGCTGGATGGAATGGGAGGGGTTTGTACCAGTTATGAAACGCACGCATGAGCGGTCGCTCCACCAGCAGGTAACAACCAACACCGGCCGCCGTGCAGAAGATCGCCCCGAGCAGGACACCGGTGTCCGGACCAAACACGCTGAACTCGCGCCAGAAGTAATCCATAACAGAGCGCGCCGGCATGGTGCACAAATAGATCGAAAAAGAAGCGTCTCCCAGAAAGACGAGCAGGCGTGCTGGCCACGAAAGCATAGGCGGGTTCCATAGGAGCATGCCTCCAATCAGAAGTGCCGACGGCACTCCCCACACACCCACTCGCAGCCAACAGTCGCGACCTGCGAGGATGTGGAAGGCGTCATTCGCGCTGCCATATCCCAGAAAGATTGTGGAAAGCAGCGCAATCCCGCCGAGTGCGGCCAAGGCTGCTCCAGGCCTGCGGAGAGCCGGCCCAATATGCCGTGTGCGAGCGAACATCAGCCCGAGCAGGCAGCCAAAAACAAACTCCAGCAGCATGGGATTCATGAAAATGACGAGCCGGGGCCGCCGAATCCCGATCAGCGCTCCTGCGGAGACTGCGGCGAGCAGAAACAGAACGGTGTTGCGCACAAGAAAACGCGGAGAGAAGAACATGAAGGCGGTCAGCACGACGTAGAAATACATTTCGAACATCAGCGTCCAGCCAAGCGCCAAT
>DASSZI010000173.1:0-5849 GCA_035713565.1 Acidobacteriaceae bacterium
GTTCCCCCGGAATTTCATCAGGATCGAAACCGCTATTTAACGCTCATCTTGAATGAAATTTTGCCGCAGGTGCAGCGTGATAGTCTGGCGCAATTTTGTGACGTTTTCTGCGATGAACACGCCTTTACGCTGGACGAGAGCCGAACCATATTGGCAGCCGCCAGGCGGCTCGGTCTGAACTTGCGAATCCATGCGGAGCAATTTGCCGCGGACGGCGGCGCAGCGCTGGCCGCAGAACTTGGCGCCGCGACAGCCGACCACCTGGAGTGTACAGACGCGCGTGGAATCGCAGCGCTGGTGCGCTCCAATGTGCACCCCGTACTGGTTCCCGCGTCCGTGTTTTGCCTGGGCCGCAGCCAGTATGCGCCGGCACGCACGATGATCGACGCTGGATTGCCGGTCGTGTTGGCGACGGATTTCAATCCTGGATCTTCACCCACAACTTCCATGCCGTTCGTCATGTCGCTGGCCTGCCAAAACATGAAGATGTTGCCCGGAGAAGCCTTGACGGCTGCGACGATCAATGCAGCCTGCAGTCTCGGCCTGGGCCAGACGATAGGGTCCTTGCAACCCGGCAAGGCTGCCGATTTCCTCATCCATGAATTTAACGAATACCGCGAACTCGCCTACTTCGCGGCTGTACCTAACCTGCCACAGGTTTTTATTGCCGGACAGCGCGTCCACACAGGTCCAGAAGCTTTACGCAATGCAGAACTGCCGGAGTTGCCTTGATCATGCCGGAAGATCTTTCTCCAGCTTCACTGCTGCTCGAACTCATCCGGATTCCGTCCGTCTCTTCTCTGCCCAATCGCCCACTCGTGGACTTTATCCGGAGCGTTCTGCAGCCGCGCGGATGGCACCTTCGAGAGTTGCCGTACACCGATGCGGCTGGTTCAGAGAAGCTGAACATCATCGCGATCCCGCCGGCCCAGCCCGCCGATAAATTCTCCGTCGATCTGGCATTCGTCTGTCACACCGATACGGTGCCGTACGACGCCGGTTGGTCCGAAGCCACGAATCCTGAGATACGAGACGGCCAGATTCATGGCAGCGGGGCCTGCGATGTGAAGGGTTTTCTCGCTTGTCTGCTGGCGGCGTTCGCACCAATACCGGCGGACCGGAACGCCTCCACAATGGCGCTGGTTTTTACGGCGGAAGAAGAGATCGGCTGCGTTGGAGCGCGGAAGTTGATCGACGCGGACCTGCTCCGGGCGCGTCATCTTGTGATCGGCGAGCCGACTTCGCTGCGTCCTGCACGCGCCGGAAAAGGCTACGGCCTGGCGAACATTCGTGTGCGCGGGAAACAGGCGCACAGTGCTTTCCCGGCTCAGGGAAGATCCGCAATTTATAACGCCGCGCGATTAATCGTGAAAATTGAGCAATTTTCCGATTCGCTCAAGCACTCGGCAGGAAATCAAACAAGCGGCCTCTTCGACCCGCCGTATACCACTTTGAATGTGGGCACGATCCACGGTGGAACCGCCAAGAACGTTGTCTCAGGCGAGTGCTGCTTTCTGCTGGAATGGCGTTCGCTTCCCGGCGAGCCGGCGGGAACAATCCCCGATCGCCTTGAGAAAATCATGGATGAAATCCGGCACAAAGACCCGGAGTTCACTTGTGAAACACAAGTGATTCGCCAGCAACCGGGATTTCATACCAGCGAAACATCTCCGCTCCTGCGCCGTTGGATTGAAGTGGCCGGACTGGACTCGATCGGTGTACCGTTCGGGACTGAAGCTCCTTTGCTGGGGAAGATTGCGCAGGATGTGATCGTGGTGGGTCCCGGAGATATGCGCACCGCTCACAGTGAGCGGGAATGCGTGCCGGTTGCGGAGCTGGAACGCTGCGTCGGTTATTTACGAGGACTTTTCCTCGGAATCCAGTAACTTCAAGAGTTTTGCTTCATCGAGAATGGCGACTCCGAGCTGTCGCGCTTTATCCAGCTTGGAGCCAGCTTCTTCCCCTGCGACCACGTAGCTGGTTTTCTTGCTGACGGAACCGGCGACCTGGCCGCCTTCACGCTCGATGCGGACCTTTGCTTCCTCGCGCGTCAGCGTGGGCAGCGTGCCGGTCAGCACAAAGGTCAGCCCTGCCAGCTTCGAGGAGTTCCGGGTCTTGACGGCCGTGAAATTCAAGCCCGCCTCGCGCAATCTTTCCACTAGTTCGCGATTGGCAGGCACGTCGAAGAATTCGCGAATCGCCACGGAGATCCGCGGCCCGATCTCCGGAACGCGTTCCAGTTCCTCCGTCGTCGCCACCATCACACGGTCCATCGTGCCAAAGGCTTCCGCCAGGAATTGCGCCGTGCGCTCGCCGACGAAACGAATCCCCAGCCCCAGCAGGACGCGGTCAAGCGGAGCCTGCTTCGACCGCGCGATCTCCTGCAGCAGCGACTGGGCCGTCTTCTCACCGATGCGTTCCAGCGAGAGCAGCGCCGCTTCGTCCAATTGATAAATGTCCGCCAGGTTGCGGACCAGGCCGCGATCCATCAGTTGGGTGACAACAGCCTCGCCGAGACCTTCAATGTTCATCACCTTGCGCGCAGAGAAATACAGCAGACTCTCCCGCAGCCGTGCCGGGCAGTTGACGTTGATGCACCGCCAGTCCACTTCGCCTTCTTCGCGCACCACTTCGCTCTCGCATACCGGGCAGCGGGCCGGAAAAGTAAAAGGACGTGCGTCCTCGGGATGTTTTTCGCGCAGCACAGCGACTACTTTCGGGATCACGTCGCCGCCACGCTCGACTGTGACCCAGTCGCCAATTTTCAGATCCAGACGTTCTATTTCATCCGCATTGTGCAGCGTGGCGCGGGATACGGTGGTGCCTCCGATGGGCACTGGCGCAAGCTCCGCCACCGGCGTAAGTTTTCCCGTCCGGCCAACCTGCACGGCGATGTTCTGCACCTGAGTGATGCCGGACCGCGCTGCGAATTTGTAGGCAATTGCCCAACGAGGGGCACGTCCTGTAAAGCCTAGCCTGTCCTGCAGTGCACGGCTGTTTACCTTCACCACCACGCCGTCGATTTCATAGGGCAGCGACTCGCGCATGGCGTCGGCCTGGGCAATAAAGCTCCAGACTTCCTGAATGTTTTTCGCGATCCCGCGCTGTGGATTTACATGGAAACCGGCGCGCTCGAGAGCGTCCAATGCCTCACTCTGCTGCGGGAAGATGTAGCCCCGCTCATCTAGCGCAAAGTAGGCGAAAAAGTCCAGCCGCCGCTGCGCCACGATGTTTGGCTCCAGGGTTCGGATCGTGCCGGCAGCCGCATTGCGCGGGTTGGCAGCAGGGGCAAGTCCCTGCTCTTCGCGCTCCGCGTTCAGCTTTTGAAAGGCTGCAAATGGCAGAACGACTTCGCCGCGAACTTCAAAACTCTTCGGCAGGCCGGAGGATTCCAGCTTGGCCCGAGAGATGCTCAGCGGCACAGAGCGGATTGTTCTGACATTACTCGTGACGTCCTCACCGATGACGCCATCGCCGCGAGTGACTCCCCGGACTAGCGCAGCATTTTGGAAGGTAAGTGCCAGCGATAACCCATCGAGCTTCAACTCGTAAACGTATTGGACGTTCGGCTCACCGGCCAATTCGTGCACGCGGCGGTCCCACTCGTGCAACTCGGTTTCGTCGTAGGCATTGTCGAGCGACAACATGGGCCGAGAATGAGGGATTTTGGCGAAGCCGTCCTTGGGTTTTCCGCCTACCCGCTGGGTGGGAGAATCGGGCGTCAGCAGTTCAGGATGCGCTTCCTCCATCTGGCGCAGCTCACACATCCATGAGTCATACTGCGCATCCGAAATCTCCGGCGCGTCGATCACATAATAAAGATGATCGTGGTGGCGTAATTTTTCCCGCAGAGCTTCGATCTGTTGCTGTGCGTTACTGGCGGAACGGTGAGAAGACATCGAGTGAATTATAGAGACTCGCCCGCGAATCGGATGCGTTACCGTCTGACTTTCGGACGGGGAGACGCAGTTCGCTCTGCGGGCCGCAGGACCAGCACAAGCTGCAGGTTCACGGCGATATGCATCAGGATAGAGGATGCCAAGTTGCCGGTGACCAGAAAGAGCAGAGCGAAGGCAAAGCCCGCCAGCGCGGTGCTGAACACGCCGGATGGCCCCTGATACAAATGGTTCAACCCGAAGCCAATGGAAGAAACGACAAGTGCGAGTGTCCAGCTTAGAGCCAAGGCGCCATGGTGCAGATAGGAAATGAGAAAGCCTCGGAACAGTAGTTCCTCGCACACTCCGGCGGTTACGCTCAGAACAGTAAACCAGTGAAGCTCTTCCGCTGTATTCGGCAGGAAGAATGCAAGCGCTTGCCGGTATTCGCGGACATAGGCTTGCCTTGCTCTTGAGCTCCGCGCGCCGCGAATGCCGGGCAGCAAGGCTGCCGCAAAGAAAAGTGCGAGCAGCGTTCCCGCGACGACCTTGGTGGTGACGCTGCCGAGAAGCCACGGGATGCCGTCCGCACTTCGATGGGCAACAAACAGACGCAGGCCCGTGGACCACGCGGCGATACCAGCAAGAATCCAGAGCACGAGAATCAGGCGCTTGTAATAAGGGAGCTTAAGGGCGGCAGCTTTTCTAAGCTTGCGCGATTCCAGATAGTCCCACGCCGGTAAAAGCAGGAGCAACGCGACTGCAAGCGCGTGCTGCAATTCGATACCCGGTGTGCGGATCATCCTTACCTCAAAATGCGCTCTTGCATCCTATGACCATGGTACGATGACCATGGTGAATTATGAAAACGATGGCTGCAGGAACATTTAAGACCAATTGCCTGGCTGTCATGGATGAAGTCCAGGCCAGGAAAGAGTCTGTCCTGATCACGAAACACGGCAAACCGGTCGCTAAACTTGTGCCTATTTCTGAGAACAAGGACGAGATCTACAACTTTCTTGGCGGCAAAGGAACGATCCTCGGCGATGTCGTTGGCCCCGCAATTCCTCTGGAAGAATGGGGCAGGATCAAGTGATCCTGATCGACACCCACATCGTGGTTTGGCTGGCTCTCAATCCTAAAAAACTATCGCGTAAGGCGTGTGCCGCAATTGATGAGGCGCGAACAAATGGAGAGGGCCTGGCCGTCGCTTCCATAAGCCTTTTCGAACTGGCCATAATTGCGACCTCTGGACGCATCCATCTCGACATTTCGGTCGAATCTTTTCTTCAGGAAGTGGAGGCGCGTTTCATAGTGAAACCGTTGACTGGACGTATTTCTGTCAAAGCGCAGGCCCTACCTGAGCACTACCCGAACGATCCCATGGATCGCATCATCGGTGCAACGGCGCTCATTGAAGGGCTTTCCCTCATTACAGCCGATGAACGAATCCGTAAGGCCAAGGTGGTTTCGACGATCTGGTAACGGCATGGGGCCGCCGCGACATCGTTGTTTTCCCACGTGTATGCTCAACAACTGAATGGAACCCATCACCCATTTCCTGACCGGCGCGTGTCTGGGCCGCTCGGGGTTCAACCGCACAACCGCCTATGCCACCTTGACCATGACGCTGGCCGCGGAAGCGCCTGACCTTGATGTGTTGTGGGGTCTGCGTGGGCCGGTGGCTGGGTTGCAGCATCATCGCGGCATCACGCACACGTTTCTGGGAGCGCCTTTCATGGCCCTGCTGGTGACAGGGGGCGTATGGCTGTGGCATCGCTGGCGTACTCGCAGCGTACAGGGACACCAGCAACTTGCCGGGAGACGGAACTACCCTCCCGTCCGATGGGGGTGGATCTGGTTCCTGGCGTTGATCGCGGACATGAGCCATATCCTGCTGGACTGGACAAACAACTATGGCGTCCGTCCGTTTTTTCCCTTCAATCCTCATTGGTATGCAGGCAGCCTGATGTT
>DASSZI010000174.1:0-12610 GCA_035713565.1 Acidobacteriaceae bacterium
TAAATATCAGTCGGAGAACACGCCAGCATGGCTTCGCTTCGGAGATGCGGAATGGAACCGGGAATATTTCGGTTATCACCGTGATGTGCCGCCCGGAGCGATTGCACGGCTTTTGCACGGAGACATGGTCTGGCGGGCACGAAGCCGCGGACTATGGACCGCCGTCATCCTTTTCAATCGTCCGCAGATGGGGCGGCTGACCCTGCGGGAGTCATCCAGGGGGCTTGCGACCCTCCGCTAAGCGCGAATTTCCGTCCAATTTGCTGGCGGCCTTCTATAATCACCAATGTTGTGACGCACACTCCAGTTCCCCGTTCTGCGCGTGGCGCCCGTTTGCGTCGCTTCCTGTCGGCGGGTCTGCTCGCGTGTTCGCTCTTGATTGCGGGCTCCGGCAGCGCGCAAGCTCCTCCGCCAGCGGCGTCTGCGTGGGATGGTCACGTCGTCTGGGTGCTTCCGTTTGACAATCAATCGGCACAGCCCGGGGTGGAGTGGATCGGCGCATCGTTTCCCGACCTGATCAACCAGCGGCTCAGTTCTGCGGGGTTCCTGACCATCCGCCTTGAAGATCGCCGTTACGCCCTGAAGCATCTTGGGTTGCCTGTCGATTTCCACCCGACCCGCGCGACTACGTATCGCATTGCCCAGACCCTGGACGTCGATTACCTGGTATTCGGCAGCTACGCAGTCGCCAATGGCAGAATCAAGGCAACGGCCCAGGTTCTGGAGATGCACGGACCTCGCATGGACCCCGCAGTCCGCGAATCAGGGGATCTGGGACAGTTGATTCACATCGAGAACGCGTTGGCGTGGAAGGCGGCCACTCAGATGCAGCCGGCTCTCACCGTCGAGGAGCAGACCTTTCTCGCCGCAAGCCGGGATCTCCGTCTGGATGCGTTTGAAGACTATATCCGGGGAGAGTTGGATTCGACGAGCCAGGACCAGATTTCTCATCTCTCGAAGGCCGTCCAGCTCAGCCCGAATTATACCCAGGCATGGCTGGCGCTCGGGAAGGCTTACTTCGCGGATCAGCAATATGAACAGGCAATCGGCCCCTTGAGCAAGGTACCCAAAGGCAGCCGCTATTCGCTGGAGGCCAGGTTTTACGCCGGGCTGAGCGCCCTTTATACGGGCAACTACCTACAGGCCCAAACGGAATTTTCCTCCATTGCCTCCGTGCTGCCGATGCCAGCGGTGTTGAACAACGAGGGCATTGCGATCAACCGCCGCGGACAGAATGGCACGGCCCTTTTCCAGCGAGTGGTTCAGCTGAATCCGCAGAATGCGGATTACTGGTTCAATCTGGCAGTCTCGGAACGGCGCATGAAGAACTATCCTGCCGCGCTGCAGGCTGTGGCACATTGCCTGGCGTTGAAGCCGCAGGACGAAGAAGTCCAGAATCTTCGAACGAACCTGATGATGCTGCGTGACGGGCGTGGCTTCCACCAAGTCGCTGCCGCTGCACAGACTGCCGACCAGGCAGCCTCTCCCGCACCCGAGGAAAATGGCGCAGTGGACGATCCGCCGGCGGGGAACAATCTTCCAGACGCGCAGTCCAGCCCAACACCTTCTTCCACCAGCAAGGACGCATCCAGTGCCCCGCAAGCTTCTGCTGCCAGCCCGGACTACGAGCCGCTCGAGCGGATTGCCCGCTCCTACGACGAAAGCGCATTCCGGCAGGCCGCCTTTGCAATGGAACAAATGGATGCGATGAAGCTCCAGTCGATGCCAGGGCCGCAGCGTGCCAAATTGCTTGCACAGCAGGGAGAATCCTACATCAGAGACGGTCTTCTGCTGGAGGCTCAGCGGCAGTTTCGACTTGCGCTGGCATCCGACCCTGAGAGCGCTGCCGCGTATGCCGGGCTTGCCCAGGTGCATGAGTATGCGGGCAGCCCAGCCGTGGCGCAGCAGGAAGCTGAAAAATCCGTGCAGATGCAGCCGAACGCGGGAGCCTATCTCGTCCTGGCACGCCTTGCGCTGGCGAAGCGGTCGCTGCAGGAGGCCCTTCAAAATGTCGATCGTGCGCTTGCGCTTGACCCGAAAAACACCGCCGCCCAGGGTGTTTTGCAGGCCATTGAAAGTCAGCAGTCCAGGTGAGCGGGGCACGACCGCCTAGGGTAAGGTTCCGTGATGCGTTGGAATAGGACATTTGCGGGCTATCGGGGCACACTGCTCGCTATGCTGGCGGCTCCAATCCTCCTAGCCGCGCCGCTCCGATTGCCCGCTCAGGCACCCTCCCGCCCTCTTATCGTCGAGCTGCCGCTGCATGACACAATCCAGCCGATCAGCGCTGCCTATCTGCGGCGCGGCCTGAACCATGCCGCCCAAGTTCACGCACAGGCTGTCGTTGTAGCGCTGGGCACGCCCGGTGGACTGCTGGACTCGACGCGTGCGATCGTCACTTCGATCGAGCAATCCAAAGTTCCTGTCATCGTGTATGTCGCTCCGTCCGGGAGCCGCGCGGCCTCTGCCGGTTTTTTTATTCTGGAATCGGCAGACGTGGCCGCCATGGCTCCGGGAACAAACACCGGGGCTTCCCATCCCATCCTGGAAGGACAACGGATGGATCCCGTTCTCAAGCTCAAGATTGAAAACGATGCAGCCGCATTTCTGCGTTCCTACGTTTCAAGACGGGGACGCAACGTGCAAGCGGCGGAAGATGCAGTCCGCAATTCAAAATCCTATACGGATGAAGAGGCCCTGAACCTGCATCTGATCGATACGGTTTCGCCCAATGTCTCCGACTTACTCGATCATCTGAATGGCACCTCGATTGCGCGTTTCGACGGCAGTAAGCAGACCCTGCGGACCGGGGACGCCGATGTGGAGGTCATGGCGCCCAGCACACGGGAACGTATCCTGGCCGCGCTGACTGATCCGAACCTCGCGGTGATTCTGCTCGTGCTGGGCGGCCTGTTGATCTATCTGGAGTTCAACGCACCGGGAACCATCGTTCCGGGTGCGCTGGGAACCCTGCTGGTGCTTATTTCACTTTTCGCGTTGAATCTGTTGCCGCTGCAATACACTGCCGTAGGTTTTCTTGTAGCAGCCGCCGTTTTGTTCGTGCTGGATGTAAAGTTTGCAACCCACGGAATGCTGGGCCTGGCGGGAATTGCCTGCCTTGTCTTTGGCCTGCTCACCCTGGTGGATGGCCCCATTCCCGAAATGCAGGTTCATCTGGAAACGGCACTCGGAGCAGGAATTGGCTTTGGCCTGATCACCGTGTTCCTGACTGCGATTGCCGTGCGGGCGCGCCGCAATAAGGTGCAAACAGGCAACTCGGCCCTCCTCGGCACTCTGGCGATAGCCCAGAGTCCGCTCGATCCTGACGGCCAGGTGATGGTGCGCGGGGAACTATGGCAGGCCCGCTCCAGAACTCCGGTTCAGACCGGTGAGGCTGTTCGCATCCTGAGTCGTGAGGGTCTGCTGCTCCACGTAGAGCGTGACCAGCAAGATTCCTGAGTTTCTTTTACCATGAGGTTTCCCCGCTGCACGTGCTATACCTGCTAAGGCACCAGCCCTTTTCCGGAGAAACTGAAGATGCCATCTACAGCCGTACTGTTCGTGATCGTTATCGTGGCCTTCTACCTCTTCAGTTCTATCAAGATATTGAAGGAATACGAACGCGGAGTCATTTTTCGGCTGGGTCGCCTGCTCAGCTCTCCCAAAGGACCGGGAGTGGTCCTGGTTTTTCGCCCATTCGACCAGATCGTGCGCATCTCGCTGCGGCAGGAAGCCATGGAAGTGCCTGCCCAGGACATCATCACCCGCGATAATGTGACGCTGAAAGTCAATGCGGTGATCACGCTGAGGGTTATTGATGCAGCCAAGGCTGTGGTCGAGGTCACAAATTATGTCTACCAGACGTCCCAGTTCGCGCAAACCACGCTCCGATCGGTCCTGGGAGAGGTGGAACTTGATGAACTGCTGGCTCACCGCGAAAAATTGAATTTGAAAATTCAGACGATCATCGACCAGCACACATCTCCTTATGGTTTGAAGGTTGTCAGCGTGGAAGTCAAGCAGGTGGATTTGCCGGAGTCCATGTTGCGCGCCATGGCCCGGCAGGCAGAGGCTGAACGCGACAAACGCGCCAAGGTCATCAACGCCGAAGGAGAGTTCAACGCAGCGCAACGCCTGCTGGATGCGGCGACCCTGCTGGCGCAGCAACCCATCACGATGCAACTCCGCTATCTCCAAACCCTAAGTGAAATCGGCGCGGAAAAGAACACGACCATCGTCTTCCCGCTGCCGATGGAGCTTTTGACGCTGCTGCAGAATGCCGCCCAAACGCTTCCCGCGAAACCGACGGAAGGTGTCCAGTGATGACGACCCTGTACGAAGAAGATATGGATATCTCGAACGCGGCGGAGGTGCATTGGAGCACGAGCACCATCCTGACCATGTTCTTCGCCGCATCCTTGATTTCTGCCCTGGTAGTCGGTCTGGGGTTTTCCTACAAACGGAATGGAACACAGAAATTGATATCCGGTGGCCCACTCGCCGAAACGGCAAAGCCGGATCGTTCCGCACCAGTCTCCGCCGCTTCCAGGCCCATGCGCTCAGTGCGGCGGCCAAGCCCGGGCACTTTATTGCTAGACGCGAAGGAAAATAGCCCATCGAGTACGACGCCTGCCACAGATAGCGTTCGCCGTTCTATGATTCCACCGCCACCCGCCAGCGCTCACCTTGTACAGCGTGCCGACGCTACGGCCAGCAGGTCAGGCGCAAAAACGAAAGATAGCCGGTACATGGTCCAGGTAGGCGCGATCGGTAATCGCAAAGACGCGCAAAGGCTCGTCGCCCAGCTTAGAAGACAAGGCTTCCACGCAGCCATTTACCCCGGAGCGCGTGATAAATATCTTCATGTACAACTGGGTCCCTTCGCCACTACGCAACAGGCGCAGACGGTGCGTCACCGAGTGCTGGCACACGGCTATCACGCGATGCTGAAACCGGCCTCTTGATCCGGAAAACCGGTCAATTGCGCATCCATTCCGGCAGACTCGACGAGATTTTTTCCCTGACGGCCAGCATCAATTCTTCTCGCGAAGCATAATGCTCGGCCAGTAAAGGGGAATGGAAATGAAGGAACGCCTCACCGGGCACAAGTTTCAGACTTCCCTTGCGCATCATCGATTCCGTTCCAAAGATCGAAACTGGGATGATCGGCGCATTGGTCTGTTGCGCCAGATAAAACGGTCCCTTTTTGAAAGGCAGCAGGTGACCGGTACGGGAGCGGGTACCTTCAGGAAAGCTGGTGATGTGCACACCGGACGCAAGCACACGCGCGCCACGCTCGATACTTTCCTTCGCCGCTTCCGGCCCGCGATTCCGCTCCACAGCAACAAAGCCGCCCATCCGCATAGCCGCGCCCATGAAGGGAATTTTCATAAGTTCTTTCTTGACGAAAACAGCGGTCCTACCTGGAATGGCTGGTAGCAACACCGGTGGATCGAGGTTCGAGACATGATTCGCCATAAAGATGCACGGCCTTCGAGACGGAATGTTTTCCAGCCCGGAAACCCGAACGCGAATTCCAGCCCACTCCACCCCTTTTTTGGCAATCCACATGGAGAACCGATACAGGAACGTGATATCTCCGGTTATCAATGTCCAGGGAAAACCGAGCAAAGCGGCCACCGGAGAAAGGATCGCGTAGCAGAGGAAAATCTTAAGTGCTGGAAGCATGGCGATCAGGATTGTTCCCGGTTCAGTGCCGTGCCGGGCGAATGGATTGAGGCAAGCCTCTCTGGAACTCGACGGTAGATTCCGTCAAATCCACCGTTCGACAGGATTGCGACCACATCACCGGGCCGCAGCTGGGATCCAAGAAACTCAACAATCGCGGGAACGTCCGGCAACTGGCGCGCGGAGACACCTCGATCGAGCAACGACCGCACGACACGTTCTGGATGAAGGACCTGGGCTTCCGGAATATTGACAGCCTGATACACGCTAGCCAGTACCACCTCATCCGCCGCGGCAAGGCTCTCCACCAGTTCCTTTTCGAAAATGTTACGACGCAATGTGTTCGAACGAGGCTCCAGAATGGCCCAAAGGCGCGCATTGGGATACTGCAACCGTAGGGCGCGGAGTGTTTCACGAATCGCGGTAGGGTGATGCGCAAAGTCGTCAATCAGGATGATCCCGTTAATCTCGGCAATCACTTCCAGGCGCCGCTTTACGCTGCGAAAGGTGCTCAGCGCCCGCTGGATGGCGGCCTTCGGAATTCCCTGCCCAAAGGCCAGCGCCGCGGCGGCTGTCGCATTCAACACGTTGTGCTCCCCGACGACAGGCATTTCCAACCCCAGCCAGGGCTTCCCTTCTTTTTCGATTTGCCAATGGCTGCGATGTGACTGTATGGAAAGCTGCGCGATCCGCCAATACGCATCCGCGGAAAATCCATAGCGCTCCACGTTGCAAAAAGCGCGCGATACACATTCCGTCACGTTCTCTGAAGCGTCAAAGGCGACGATGCGCCCTCTGCGAGGCACTAAATTGACGAGCCGTTTGAATGCGACCTTCACCGCGTCCAAATCGGCGTAAATATCGGCATGATCGAATTCCACGTGTGTGAGAATCAGCGCGTCAGGGAAATAGTGCAGAAACTTAGGGCCCTTGTCGAAGAAGGCCGTGTCGTACTCATCTCCCTCCAGAATGAAAGGCCTGGTGGGGCGCAGCGCAAAGCTGGAACCAAAATTCTCTGCGATACCACCCACAAGAAATGACGGCGCAAGCGCCGCGTTTTCGCTCGCCGCAGTCTCGTAAATCCACGCCAGCATACTCGTCGTCGTCGTCTTTCCATGCGTTCCGGCGATTACGAGAGATTCGCGTCCAGTCAGGAATTCTTCGTGAATTAATTGGGCCAAAGAGCGGAACGGAATTCGCTGGTCGAGCACATATTCCAGTTCAGCATTACCCCGGGACACTGCATTTCCCACAATCACTAGATCAGGGTGCGGGACAAGATTGCCTTCAGAGAACGGCTGTGCGACAGGAATCTTTAGCTTTGCGAGCAGATCGGACATAGGCGGGTAGGCGGCCTTGTCCGAACCGGTGACGCGCCAGCGACGCAACTGCAGCAGCCCCGCTAACGAGGCCATGGCACTGCCGCAGATGCCGATCAGATGAATATGTTTGGAGCTTTGAGGTTCTCTCATGCGATTCGTTCGTCCAGTGTGACGGCCGCTTCAAGAAAGCGCAAGCACGGTGTGCCACTCAGGTCCAATTCAGCCTGAACGCCGATCGGGAGAGTTATGTTTCGCTCGACAACATGCCCGGAGCGCAGACCGATGGCAATGGGCACGTCCAGATCTTCAAGCACGCGCATCAGCACTAAATCCAGCAGATCCTGCGGCGCGCCTGGCTGCACGCAATCTTTCATAGGGCCCAGCACGATGCCGCGTACACGATCAAATTTCCCGGCAAGGCGCAAATGCATCAGCATCCGATCCATCTGATAGGGCTTTACGCCTACATCTTCCAGGAAGAGAATTGTATCCTGCGTCTGGATTTCATAAGGTGTACCGAGCGAAGCCGCAAGCATGGAAAGACAACCACCATAGAATTTTCCCCGTGCGTGTCCAGGCCGAAGCACACGCAATCCCGCTTGCTGGCCTAGCTGCCACGGCCGGGCTAATGTAAGGGCCGCGTTCCAACTGGCATAATCCACGCCATTGGCACGGGCGAAATCTCCCGCCGCCATTGGCCCATGGAAAACGACCAGGCCTGTCGCATCATGGAACCATGTCTGCAGAGTGGTGATATCGCTGCACCCGACGAAAGGCTTGGGATTGCGACAAATCAACTCCAGGTCCAGTCCCTGCAGCAACTCCACGGATCCGTAACCGCCGCGGTTACATACAATAGCGCGCACTGAAGGATCAGTGAAGGCACCATGCAAATCCTCCAACCGCTGCGCGACACTACCAGCCGAATATTGCGCGTAACGTGCAAGAGCATTGCCTGCCAGCTCGGGTTGGTAGCCAATATTTCTCAACGAGTCGATCCCCTGATCCACCTGCTCGCGATCGAACCAGCTGGCGGGCGAAATCAGACGAATGGTGTCGCCAGGGCGCAATGCCGGAGGGCGAACCAGCTTTCCATCACTCCTCGGATCGGCGCTCATGCGAGCAGGCACTCCCCTTGCGCAATGATCTCTGCAGGTCCCGTCAGCAGCAGCTGGGAGGCTTCCTTCAACCATTCAACGATTTGCGGGCCACCTTCTGCAATCACCGTCAATCTGCGCTGCAGACCATGTACCTGCATGGACGCTGCAGCCGCAGCCGAACTTCCGGTCCCGGAAGATTGTGTCGGGCCGACTCCGCGCTCAAAGATGCGAAATTCAATTTTGTCTGGGCCCAACACCCGGACAAACTCGACGTTCGTTCCCTCAGGAAATGCAGAATGAACGACGATTTCCTCGCCAGCGCGCTGCCAGGAGCAACCGAAACATTCAAAGCTCTCCTCTTCAACAAAAATCGCGAAGTGAGGGTTCCCGATGGATACCTGCAATCCCGCAACAGAGGTTCCGTCCTTCAGTTGGATGGTCTTCGGTGCAACGCGGGGAACTCCCATTTCCGTGCTGATCGTGTAGCGCGGAGACTCGCGATGCAGAATGCGGCAGCGGCGAACACCTGCATGGGTCCGAATAGAGACGAACTCCACCTCATCTTCCTGCGCCAGATACGCGGCAACGCAGCGCGTTCCATTGCCGGAGATTTCAGCTTCCGAGCCGTCCGCATTGAACAGGCGAATGGAGTACTGCCCTGTTTCTTCTAACGCAAGATACTCCACGCCGTCCGCTCCGATGCCAGTGTTGCGAGCGCACAATTTGCGGGCAAGCTCCGCATGTTGACCTTCGGCGAAGATATCGTCGACGATCAAGAAATCATTGCCGCATGCATGTGCCTTTACGAATTGCATTCGTCCGGCTCCGTTGGGATGCTTGCCTCACCACGATTCCGCAACACATACCGTCGGCCCACGATTTCATAATGTCCGCTCAGTACTCTTTCCAGGGCGGCAGGATATGCCCGGTGCTCCTGCTCCAGAATTCGTGCTGCAAGGCTGGCCTCTTCGTCATTCTCACGCACGAGCACAGCACGTTGCAAAATGATTACGCCATGATCGAGCTTCTCATCGACGAAATGCACGGTGCAGCCTGTGATGGCGACGCCATAGGTCAGTGCCTGACGTTGTGCATCCAAGCCAGGAAACGCAGGCAGAAGAGAGGGATGGATGTTTAAAATGCGCTGAGGATACTCACAGACAAATGCGGGCGAAAGCAGGCGCATGTATCCCGCCAAACAAACAAGTTCAACTTGATGCTCCCTCAGGCATGTTACGATTTCCCCGTCGTGCTCGGCACGCGTGCGTCCGCGCGCTTGAATCACCGCTGCCGGCAGTCCGCGATCGCGAGCCGCGCCGATACCTGGGGCGTCCGCTCTGTTCGAAATCACAATCGAGATTTGAGCATTCCGCAGCGGAGAGGTTGCATCAGCTTCGTTGTTGGCGCGCTGAATAGCCTCCGCAATCGCTACGAAGTTGGAGCCGCGCCCCGATAGAAGTATGCCGATACGCGTCATCTGGGGTCAGTTGTAAAGAATTTTGCGATCGCCTTTGATGATCTTTCCCAGCACAAAGTGGGGCTCCCCGGCTCGATCCAGCAGCGATTTGACCCGCTTATATTTTTCTGCCTGGACCACGCAAATCAGGCCGACACCCATGTTGAACGTGCGCAGCATCTCCTCCTGCTCCACGTTGCCCAGCATCTGCAAATGCTCAAAAATCGGCAGTACGGGCCAGGAGCCAAGCTCGATGGCTGCAGAAACATTCTTTGGAAGAATGCGGGGCAGGTTATCTGTGATGCCACCGCCGGTGATATGTGCCATGCCTGCGACAAGATCGGCGGACGCAAGTTTACGAATGATATTGAGGTAGCTGCGATGCGTTTTCATTAACGCAACTCCAGCTTTTTCCTTCAATTCATTCACGTATAGCTCCGGCGTGTAGCCGGCGACCTCAAAAAACAGCTTGCGAGCGAGGGAGTACCCATTAGTGTGGAGGCCAGTGGAAGGAAGTCCCACCAGCAGATCACCCGGCCGGATGCCCGCTCCGGTGACAATCTTTTCACGATCCACTACGCCAACGATAAATCCGGCGAGGTCGTATTCGCGGTCCGCATAAAACCCGGGCATCTGCGCAGTTTCGCCGCCGATAAGGGCGCAACCATTGGCGCGGCATGCGTCCGCCATTCCAGAGATCACCTTTTCCGCAACATCTCCGTCGAGCTTGCCGGTCGCGAGGTAATCCAAAAAGAACAGAGGAACCGCGCCCTGGACGGCTATGTCGTTGACGCAGTGATTGACCAGGTCCGCGCCAACCGTGTGATGCACATCCATTTCAAACGCAATCTTCAGCTTCGTACCCACACCATCTGCGCTGGAAACCAGCACAGGATTCTGGTGCCGCGTCAGGTCCAGCTTGAATAGGCCGCCAAAGCCGCCGATCTCGCTCAGCACCTGTTTGTTGAAGGTTCGCTGGGCCAAGTATTTGATGCGCTGTTTTGTCCGGTCGCCACTGGATACGTCCACGCCAGCGTCGGCGTAGGTGGCGGCAGGAGCTTTTTTAGGTGCGGGCTTGCTGGGCACGGGCGTCGCGTTCCAAGATTACAGAATGCCGGTAAGCGGATGTAGCCCGCCCTCAACTTCAGAGCAGTATCGCGCGGAGCACAAGAGCAGCAAAGCTACCGGGAAGCATCAGTGTAGCATCGAGCGGCGGCAGCCCTGCTCTACCCACTTTCTCCGCATTCCGCCAACCGATTCAACTTCTATACTGAAAGCCATGACTCGCATTTTGGAACGCTCCCGAGTGCTGCACCGACGTGCCGAGCAACTCCTGCCTGGCGGCGTGGATTCGCCCGTGAGAGCCTTCCGGTCGGTTGGCGGCGAGCCGCCACTCGTCGTTCGTGCCGAGGGTGCCTATCTGTGGGACGCCGACGGCAACAAGTATCTTGATTATTTCGGCTCCTGGGGACCCATGATTCTGGGTCACGCTGCTCCCCATGTAGTGCGTGCCGTACAGGAAGCGGCGGCGCGAGGCACCAGCTTCGGTGCATCCACGCCTGCGGAAGCCGACCTTGCAGAGATGGTCCACACGGCATTTCCCAGCGTGGAAATGCTCCGCTTCGTCAGTTCGGGTACCGAAGCGACCATGTCGGCCATCCGGCTGGCACGCGCCTTTACCGGGCGCACATTCTTCATCAAGTTCGAGGGCTGCTATCACGGCCATTCCGATGCTCTGCTCGTCAAAGCCGGATCTGGCGTAGCAACGCTCGGAATACCGGGATCTGCAGGCGTTCCAGAAGAAGCAATTCAACACACGCTAGCGTTACCATTCAACGATCTATCTGCAGTAGAAGCCGCGTTCGCAAAGTATCAAAACAAAATTGCCTGCATCCTGGTCGAGCCGGTGGTCGGCAATGCAGGCTGTATTCCCCCTCACCCCGGCTATCTTCAAGCGCTGCGGGAGATCACCGCGCGCCACGGCTCTCTGCTCATTTTCGATGAGGTCATGACCGGTTTCCGGCTTGCTCTCGGTGGAGCGCAGGAGGTGTATCGCATCCAGCCGGACCTGACCTGCCTGGGAAAAATTCTCGGCGGCGGGTTGCCGTGCGGCGCTTTCGGTGGCCGCGCGGACATCATGCAAATGCTGGCGCCGCTGGGACCGGTTTACCAGGCGGGAACTTTAAGCGGCAATCCCCTTGCAATGGCGGCGGGAATTGCAACGCTCAGTAACTTGATTGAACATCGCGACACGATCTATCCGCAGTTGGAGAAGACCTCCGCCGCAGTTGCCGAAGGCGTGGCGCAGATCGCGCGCAAATGCGGAGTCGCCTTGACGACCAACCGCACAGGTTCTATGTTCACCTGGTTTTTCTCCGGCGAGCCCATTACCAGCTACAACAGTGCGGCGCGGTGCGACACAAAAGCATTCGCAGCGTTCCATCGCGCAATGCTCGATCAGGGCGTTTGGCTCCCCCCGTCTCAATTTGAAGCAGCCTTTGTCGGGATCGCGCACGAAGAAGCGGAAGTAAGCGCCACGCTGCAAGCAGCGGAGTGCGCCATGAAGAACGTGGCACACGCGCAAAGTGGAGATTAGACCGGCTCGCCCTGTCAAAACGGCAGCTTTTTCGTGATGTAGACAAGCTTCGGTTTTCCCGCTTTCACCTCGTAAATTCCGAACTGCCGGTCCGTCATCCTATCGATTTCGAAAAGGATATCTGCCTTGTTATTTCCCGCCGCATCCAGCACGTCAACCAATCGCACGCGGGGATTGGCGTTCAGATCCGTTCCGTCGCTGACGGACTGGGAAATGGGCTGAGGAACGCCATATATGTCTGGCTTCGCGACGACTGTAACGTTCTTCGCAGGGCCACCCGGTGTGGGCGAGTCCGCAGTCAGGATGCAAGTCGGCGTCTTCTGGGCGCTCGCATCCGTTTGTGTTAATGCAAAGCAGCGGAAATCCACGTTGGTCAACGGGGGAAGCGCAGGTTGGGGTGGCTGGGGAGCGGAAGCTGGCGCCGGCTTGGATTTTGGCCGCTCCACCA
>DASSZI010000175.1:0-7024 GCA_035713565.1 Acidobacteriaceae bacterium
GGAGTTGAACGCAGCGCGTGAGAAGCTGACGACTGCTTCCCACAAACTGGCCGAGGCGATGTACAAGGCCAACGCAGCTGCTGGTGGAGCAGGCGTTCCCGAAGGAGCGCCTTCGGCCGAGCAGCCGGAAGCCGAGGCGAAAAAGGACGAAGGCGTGATTGACGCCGAGTACGTGGACGTGGACGAAAAGAAGTAGGCATGTCCCGGGTTGAGCGCATGGAAGGTGCGTGCATCCGGCGAGCTGCGGAATCCGTACCTTAAATACGGTCAGAAAGAAATACCCAGCAATTTGAGGGCGTCCTGACAAACAGCGGGGCGCCCTCCTTGGTCTTAAGCGTGAGTTCAAGGTAACCACGTCAGGAGGAATGATGACGGACACAGTGTGGCAGTGTGAGCAGCTTCGAGCAGGACAGCTTTACGCGAAGGAGTTGTTCCAGACGCAGGCGGAAGCCGAAGAATTTGTGGCGAAGATGGCGCGCGTCGCGCCGGACATCTTCTGCCGTATCCAGCCGATTGATGTGGAGAAGGTCTGGAACTGAGATGTCGAATGCCACTGCATCGATCGTGAATCTCGTGGCGTCGATCTTGGCTGCGGCAGCCACAGTCGTTCTCGCGATATTCGCGATTCGGCAGTGGCGCGTAATGAAGGAAAATAACCAAGCGGCTGAGCGGCAGAACGAACTAGTGCGTGACCGTTGGAAGCGGGAAGATGAGTTGCGGGCGGAGGAGAATAAGCCAAAGGCCGTATTCGACTTTCCGCATCAGATCCGAGGTCAGAATGCTGTTGAATTGACTTGCACAAATCTGGGATCCGTCAATTTTCTAGTTGTCGGATTGCTAGTGACGCCCTCGAATGGAGAGCAAAAAAGAGGATTCGGTTCAACCCGGAAGAATATTTTGTCGTTTCCGACGGAGAGAAGAAACAGGTGGACTTGGGTCGGGTGAGAAACATGAAGATGTTGGAGTCCCGCGGTGATGTCGTTTCAATCGGATTGATTCTTCAAGGTCCATCAGGAGAGATCGAAACAGACTTAATTCGTTACAAAATAGACTACACAACCACTGCCAAATACATAGCTCGAGATTTGGCAGCCGATAACGTTCCCCGTGATACGCTGAACGTGTGATTCAGTCCTTCAAGGACGACGAAGCGCAAACGGTTTACAACACCGGCCGAAGCAAGAAATACGGTAGCCTGGCGCGAGTGATAGCGCGCAGGTTGGGCGCCATCGATTTTGCAACCTCCCTGGAAGACCTGCGCGATCCTCCGGGCAATCGGCTGGAACTTCTGAAAGGCGACCGCAAAGGGCAATACAGTATTCGAGTCAACGATCGATACCGCGCATGTTTTCGCTGGCAGGAAAACGATGCCTGGGACGTGGAAATCGTGGATTATCACTAGGAGGTGGCGCTATGCCGCGACGGACAATCAAAGACAGATTGGTAGCGATTCATCCAGGTGAGTTTTTGCGGGAGGACTTCATGAAGCCGCTTTCTCTGTCGATGAATGCATTGGCGCTCGCGCTCCGTGTACCGGCCACACGCATCTCTGAAATTGTGAATGAGCGACGGGGTATCACGACGGACACGGCAATGCGTTTAGGGATTTATTTCGGAACTACACCAGATTTCTGGATGAACATGCAGACTGCGTATGACATGGCCGTTGCGCACCGGGATTTGATGCCGAAGATCCATCGGGAAGTCCGTCGCAGGCCCGATATGGCAGATGAAACCCCTAGCCGCATGAGAAGAAGCGCTTAAGCAAAACCAACCCATGGCAACCAAGACTAAAGACTATTACGGCATCCTCGGAATCAAGAAGACGGCCTCGCCCGACGAGATTCGCAAGGCGTTCCGCAAGCTTGCGCGCAAATATCACCCGGACGTGAACCCGAACGACAAAAAGGCCGAAGAGAAGTTCAAGGAGATGTCGGAAGCCAACGACATTCTGAGCGATCCGAAGAAGCGCAAGATTTACGATCAGCTCGGCTTCTACTCCGATAACATCGATCCGGCGGCTGCGGAGGCTGCGGCGCGCGGCGAGTACGGCGTTCCGGGCGCTGGCGCGCGGTCCTACACTTCGCAGCAACGGGGGGGCCCCGTCGGGTTCGAGGGCTTTGACTTTTCAGATTTCGTTGGGGGAGCGCAGCGCGGCGGAGCAGCCGGGGCCTCGGGCGGAGGGGCATCCTCGTGGGGTGGCTTCCGCGACATTTTCTCTGGCGCGTTTCGCGGCGGCGGGGTTCGCCAGGAGACGGGCCCTCAGCCGGGTACCGACCTTGAGTATCAGGTAAACGTGGACTTCTGGACTGCGATCCACGGCGGCACGTTGCGCCTGCAGATTACGCGACAGGTGGTGTGTCCCACCTGTCATGGAACGACTTCAGGCGGCGGCAACGTGAAATGTCCGGAGTGCGACGGCACAGGTCAGGTCACGCAGATGGGCGGCCGGATGAAGTTCAACATTGAATGCCCGCGCTGCGGCGGTACGGGACATCTGCAGCAGGAGTGTCCTACGTGCCATGGTGCCGGAACGGTTTCGCGCACGGAAACTTCCGAGTTCCGCATCAAGCCTGGGACACGTGACGGCCAGCGCATCCGGCTGGCCGGGAAAGGCAATGCGGGGGTCCGCGGAGGAGCCGCTGGAGATCTCTATCTGATCGTGAAGATCGATCCGCATCCGATCTTTGCCCGAAAGGCCGACGACATTTATGTCACCATTCCGATCACGGTTACGGAGGCGGCGCTCGGGGCGAAAATCGAAGTCCCGACCATCGACGGGCGGGCGCATCTGAAGATTCCGCCTGGCACGCAGACCGGACAAAAGCTGCGTCTGCGGGAAAAGGGAGTCGCCTCGGCGGCCAAAGAGGGCTTACGCGGGGATCAGATCGTCGAGGTGAAGATTTCCGTTCCGAAAGTGCAGGATGAACGGTCTAAAGAGATTCTGCGGGAACTGGCGCGGCTGAATCCGGAGGATCCGCGGCAGGAAGTCTTCAGCCAGGTGTAGACCCGCTGCCGCTCAGGTGCAGGGGCCGGTGCGATTGGCCGTGGCATCCAGTTGGGCTGAGGTAATTTTTGGCGCGACGCCTGTGTAGGTCGTGTTTGTTTTTGTTGTGCCGGTCGCGGTAAAGCTTTTGCCGTCCGCAGCAATTTGTTCGATAACATCGGACTCAATGCGGGAATTGAGATTGTCCAGGCTATAGGTGCATACCACTCGAATCCTGAGTCCGCCGCTTTGTGCAGGAGTGATTTTTGGAGCGTCGCACTTCATACCGTCCTGCTTGACGTTCCAGAAGTCCGCCTGGGTTTTGGCGCATAGATTCGTCTGGGAAGAGATGGTACGGCCGTTGGTCACGGTGGTGACGGAATTGATCTGCCACTCGCCGGGCTGGAAATTGGGCGCGGGTTGCTGGCCCTGGGATGCCGCGACACCTAGTTCGATCATGCCTAGAGCGAAATAGTAGCCGATCCGCCGCATTGTGGCGAATTATAGCAGCCGGAAGCCACACTCGCGCAGGCGGGTTGGGTTAACCTGGGGGGAAGCCATGCCGAACAAGCGTAAGTCGAAGGGTGCCTACATGATCTCCTCCGTCGCGGAGATGTACGGCATTCACCCACAGACGCTGCGGCTTTATGAGCGGGAAGGACTTCTGAAGCCGTCTCGAACCGAGGGCAACACTCGCCTGTACACGGAAGAGGACCTGGAGCGGCTGGAGTTCATCCTGAATCTTGCGCGCGACCTCGGCGTGAACATCGCCGGTATTGCAATCATCCTGCAGATGCGCGAACGCATGGAAGAGATGAACCGCCAGATGCAAAGCTTCGTCGATTACGTCCGGACAGAGATGCTGACCCGGGCGCAGACGGTAAGTTCTTCCGGGCTTTCCGGGCTGGTTCCGTTGCGTCGCCCAGTAATCGTGTCGGTCACTGAAAAAACGGAATCGCGAAGGCGCTCTTAGTGTTGTTGCCAGCAACAGGCTGATTTCCTTCGGGCCGTCGAGCCTCGAACCTCCCGTCATTCTTATGAGCCACTCCTGGATCCTCCATGGAAAAATTGTTTCTAGTCGCACTCGCCATCGGGATGTTCGGCCTGCTCACTTCCTCGGTCTATATGGGCATGGTGCTGGCTGCGATCGCGCGTTTCCGGCGATTGGCGCCGGAAATTGTCCCGGCAGAGTTCACTCCGGGCGCGAGCCTGCTGAAACCTCTGCACGGGGCGGAGCCCCAACTGGAGGAGCATCTCGCGACGTTCTTCGAGCAGAGCTATCCGCAGTTTGAGATTCTGTTCTGCGCGCGCAATGCCGAAGACGCGGGCCTGCAGGCCGCAAGGAGAGTGGCCGCTCGTTTTCCGAACATTCCGGTGCAGTTTCTTACCAGTGGAGAGCCGACCTCACCGAATGCCAAGATTCTGTCGCTGGAGTTGATGATGCGCGCCGCGCAGCACGACATTCTGATCATTAGCGATAGCGATGTCCGGGTGCAGCGGAATTACATCCAAGAAGTGGTTGCACCCTTTGCCGTCGGACGAGTGGGGGCGGTGACATGCCTGTATCGCGGTGTGGCCGCGGAAGGCGGTTTGTGGTCGCGAATTGAAGCCGCCGGAATGTCTGTGGAGATGAGCGCGGGCGTCCTGGTGGCCGACATGCTGCAGGGCATGGATTTTGCATTAGGGCCAACGATGGCTGTCCGGCGCTCCAGCCTGCAAGAGATTGGCGGCTTCCTGCCGATGGCAGACTATTGTTCCGATGATTTTCTGCTGGGGAACTGGATCGCGGCGCATGGCCACACTGTCGTCTTGTCACGCCACACGATCGACCACATTGTGCTGCATGATTCGTTTATCGCTTCCATGCGCCACCAGGCGCGCTGGATGAAGAGCACGCGCTTTTCCCGGCCCAAGGGGCACTTTGGAACGGTATTGACGTTCAGCGTTCCGTTTGGAATTGTGGGTGCCTTCGCTGCGGCTGGCTTGCATCGGCCACTGCTCGGTGCGGGTCTGCTGGCGCTCAGCATTGCGAGCCGAATGATAATGGCGCTCGCTGTAAGCCGGGTGGTTCTTCGAGAGCGCTCATCCTGGCAAAGTGTACTCCTGTATCCGGTTCGCGATCTGCTGGCCCTTTGCTTTTGGATTGCCAGCTACGGGAGCCGGACGATCCTGTGGCGAAACGAACTTTATGTTCTGGAGAAGGATGGCCGCATGCGCCGTGCGGATTCGCAGCGGAGGTAACCGGCGTGCGGGCCATTGCTTGCCATGCATGAGCGAAGGGAAGAAAAAGCTTTCAGCGAGGCGGGTGTAGAACTACAGTATGCGCGGGCTGCAAATTCGCCGGCTCTGGTGCTGGCTGGTCGTCCTCCTGATCGTGGGATTCTCCGCCAGGGTTGATGCACAGCAAGTCACGCTTCGTGCGCCCACCAGCCTGGTGGTGGTACCCACCCTGGTGGAAAGCTCCGGCAAGGAGCCGGTGTTCAATCTTTCCGCCAGCGACTTTTCCGTCAAAGACAACGGTGTGGAGCAGAAAATTCATCTTGATGCCGATACCGATCGCGAGCCGATCTCAATTGTCGTTTTGCTGCAGGTGGGTGGCTCCGCAGTGCGGGAGTTTCAAAAGTACGAGGGGCTGCCCGCAATGGTGCAGGCGCTGGCGGGCAAGACGCCTCATGAAACTGCAGTGGTCGCCTTTGACAGCCGGCCGCGAATGCTGCAGGACTTTACTTCCAACGCGGATGCGGTGGAACAGGCCATCTACTCCATCCAGCCCGGCGACGAGGGGGCTGCAATTCTCGACTCGATCTGGTACGCCGTGGATATGTTGAATGACGAGCCGAAAGAGAACCAGCGCGTGGTTCTGCTGCTAAGCGAAACCCGCGACCACGGCAGTCACACGCCGGTCAGGGAGGTGGTGCGTAAAGTTGGCCGGAGCGATGTGATCGTGTACAGCCTGGCTTTCAGCCCCGGACGCGGCGACCTCTTCGACTTCTCCCACGTGGGGAACAGTGCCAATCTGATCGCACCCCTAAAGCTGGCGATCAACGCCATGAGGAGAAACGCCGCTGCCGCAATTCCCAACATGACTGGCGGCCAATACTTGCGCTTCAATAAGGCCAAGCAGCTCGACAGCGAAATAGGCATGCTGGCGAACCAGGTACACAATCGCTACATTTTGAGTTTTCAGCCCTCGGACCCGACACCCGGGCTGCATGTGCTGAAGGTTGCGCTTCGCCGAGATCTGCCGGTCCGGGTGCTGGCCCGCACCAACTATTGGGCTGCCAGCCAGCCAGAGACGGCGGCGGCGCAGGGTTCTCCGGCGCATGTCCGCCGGCCATGAAAAACGGTGATCCTTTTCCTGCACGGGGAACATCAGATGAGTACCAGATGGGATCAAGTGAGCCATGCACTCCACCGTTGAAATCTTCCTTCATTACGAGTATCTGATTCTTTTTCTATGGGTGATGCTGGAACAGCTCGGAATGCCGGTTCCGAGTACGCCCATTTTGTTGACTGCCGGGACTCTTACCGCAACTCATGGCATGAGAATGCATTGGGTGATTCTCGCGGTGCTTCTGGGAGCTATCGCCGGAGACTCCGTCTGGTTCCGGCTGGGTGGCCGGTATGGAAACGCGGTGACACGGTGGATTTGCAAGTTCTCGTTGGAAGCAGCCTCGTGCATTCGGAAAACAGAAGACATGTTGACCCGTCATGGGGCCGCCGGGTTGCTGCTTGCAAAGTTTATTCCAGGCCTGAACACCATGGCCGCGCCGCTGGCTGGCCAGAGCAAAATGCCATATCGCGTGTTCCTGTTGTACGACATGATTGGCACTTTTTTCTGGGCTAGTTCTTTTGTACTGGGCGGCCGGTTTTTCGGAGACGCCATTCGCCGCAATGGCATGATTCTGCAGTGGGTCAGCCGTTCCGCGGGTGTGCTGATCCTATTGGTAATCGCAGGGCTGTTCCTTTCCAGGATTGTTCGCCAGCAGCTTTTCCTGCGCAAGATCAGGACGCTGCGCATTGAGCCAACGGAGCTGA
>DASSZI010000176.1:0-2368 GCA_035713565.1 Acidobacteriaceae bacterium
CGATGCAGTACGCGCGCACCGCTCCGTTTGCGCCGGAGAGATTTACAACGTGGGCGGCGGCCAGGAGCGCGCAGTTTCAGTTCTTCAGGTGCTGGAAACCATTCGCGATCAATATGCTGATTCATGCTCCTGGTCGTTTGATAAAGTTCGCCCCGGAGACCAGCCAATCTATGTAACGGACTTCCGTAAACTTGGTGGCCACACCGGGTGGGAACCGCGCAAGTCCTTTGAATCCATCCTTGACGACCTTTACGCATTCTGGCAGGAGAACCGTTCCATGCTCGGGCGGCAAAGAAATGCAGCACTTGCTGACGCCGTGCCTTCAATGGAACAGCGCGAAATTCTGGAAAGGCAGCTCGCATGAAGTTTGCTCTCGTCAATCCGCGATGGACTTTTCACGGGTCGACCTACTTCGGTTGTCAGGAACCTCATCTTCCTCTTGAACTCCTCTCCGCGCAGGACGCTTTGCGCAAGCAAGGTCATGAAGCGCTTCTCATAGATGCGCAGATCGAGCAGCTCGAAAACAACCAAGTGCTTCGCCGGCTGGAGGATTTCAGCGAGGATTTTCTCGTTGTGCCCAGTGCGCCCTCTTACCTTTTCTGGAGATGTCCTCCGCCGGAATTGCGTGTTCCCCGCGAATTATTTTCTGCCCTGAGCCGCAATTCAGTGCAGGTGCTGATCGGACCCCACGCCTCCGCCACGCCCAAGGCTGCACTGCGTAAAACCGGCGCTACAGTCGCAATGCGAGGTGAACCCGACCAGACACTCGGACAGCTTGCAAGCCAGCCGTGGGAAACAATTGCAGGATGCTGCTGGCTCAAAGGCAACCAGTATCACGGGGCAGAAACTCTCGGCACCTCGGATATGCGTGCCATCGGGCCGCTGGACTTTAGCGGCTATCCGGTCGAACTCCATACGCACAAGCACCACGTATTTACCGAGTCCCAGGGACCGGGGGCCGAACTGGAGTTTGCGCGCGGCTGTCCGTGGTCCTGCACGTTTTGCAACAAAACATTGTTCCGAAACAAATTTCGAGAACGAGACGTCGACACAGTGCTGATGGAGGTTGATGCCCTGCTTGCGCGCGGCGTCAGGTACATCTATTTCATCGATGAAATCTTCGGCGTAGGTAAAAACGTGCGGCGTCTTTTGGAAGAAATTTCTAGGCGGCCTATGTCCATCGGGTTCCAGACACGAATCGATCTTTGGGAAGAGGAAACTCTCGATCTGCTTGGCAGAGCCCACTGCATTTCGTTTGAATGCGGGATCGAATCCATCACGGAAACAGGCCGGGAAGAGTTGAACAAAAATTGCCGGCTGTCGACTGAACGCATTTCTGAACTGCTGATCTACGCGCGCCGGAATATTCCTTGGGTACAGGCAAATCTCATCGAAACGCTGCATGACGATCCTGCCGATGTCGCCGCCTGGCAAACCCGGATGAAAGCCGCCGGCGTTTGGGTCAGTGAGCCTGTACCCATGTTCCCGTTTCCAGGCAGCCCTCTCTATATGCAGACCTTCGGTTCGGCGCCGGACGATCAGGCATGGGAACGGGCGCATCGCCATTATTTGGGACTCTTCGGTGAGCATGGTTACAGCGATATCCAGGAGCAGCATCCCGTGTCGCTGGAGACATTGGAATGCGCCTGCTGATGACCACAGACACGGTCGGCGGTGTCTGGACATATACGCGGGAATTGATTTCTGGCCTGCTGCGCGAGGGAACTTCGGTTCTGCTGGTCTCTCTGGGCCGTGATTTGTCCGCTGACCAGTCCGCCTGGTCTGAGGCAACCGCACGTGCTTATCCAAAAGCGTTCCGACTGTTCTCTACGTCGTACAAGCTGGAATGGATGGAGGATCCGTGGCAGGACGTGTCGGCAAGCCGTGCTTATGTGGCATCCCTTGTAGCCAGGTATGAACCGGATCTGCTGCATACAAATCAGTTCTGCTTCGGTTCGCTTGAACTACCAACTCCCGTGATCCTGGTCGCGCACAGCGATGTAATCAGTTGGTGGCAAGCGGTGCATGGCTGCTCTCCGCCCGGCTCGATATGGTTGAACAACTACAATGCCATCGTAAGCGAAGGCGTGCAGCTTGCCTCCTGCGTAGTCGCACCGACCAGGTGGATGCTCGATCAAATCCACGCACAGTACGGAGTCAATGCGCGATCACACGTCATAGCCAACGGATGCACGCAACCAACCACGATCTCCTCTCAACCCAGAAAGCTCCGCGCCGTCACGGTGGGCCGCCTTTGGGATGAAGGAAAAAACGTTGCCATCCTGCGGAATCTTCATAGCGCCATTCCAATCGCCGTTGCAGGAGAAACACGTTCGCCCGGCGATCCTGCACCTTCCGGAATGCGGGA
>DASSZI010000177.1:0-5924 GCA_035713565.1 Acidobacteriaceae bacterium
AAGCAATCCTTTCGTGCGGGAGCACCTGGACTCGCTCACAGAGCAGGAACCTGCGGTCGTGCGCTCAAATCCCATGCCCGAGTTCAGCAGCGGAGTCATCGAGTTTGCGCCGACGGTAGCGCGGGCGAGCATTCATTTCCGAGGCAATGCGCAGCAGGTTATCCCGCAGGTTTTTCAGGCGTATGGCATTCATGTGGTTCTCGACGACTCGGTACCCACGCAAAACATACGACTGGATCTTTCGAATGCCTCTTTTGCTGAGGCCTCAACTGCAATGCAGCTTTCCACCCGCACGTTTGTGGTGCCGCTGGACCCGCAGCGCGCGCTGGTTGCCAAAGACACGAAAGAGAATCGCGCCAAGTTCGAGCGCTTGCTGCTGGAAACCGTGTTTTTGCCTGGCCTTACTCCTAAGGAGATGGCCGACCCGGTCAATCTGGTGAAGAATGTGTTTCAAGTGAGGCAGGCCTCCGTGCGACCGAACAATGGGACTCTCACCATTCGCGCTCCGGAGAACACGTTACGAGCCATCAATGCCACGCTGGCTCGTTTGTACGTGGATAAGCCGGAGGTGATTCTTGACGTTAAGGTCTACCAGGTCAATGACTCACGGCAGGAGACCCTCGGCGTAACCTTTCCGCAGTCGGTATCTGTGTTCAACGTTGACTCGCAGTTGCAGAGCATCATCGCGAGCAACCAGAGTACAATTTCGCAGCTTGTCTCCAGCGGTTTAGTTAATCCCGGGGACCTGGCGGGAATCGCGGCATTGCTGGTGGGGCTGGGCTTGGTGCAGGGTACCGTGCTCAACCAGCCATTCGCCATGTTTGGCAACGGACTGACCCTCAGCGGCCTGTCCTTCGGCGCTACTACGGGCAACGCCTCACTGAGCATCGCCAACACTCGCGAGCTTGACCACATTCAGTTGCGAGCAGGAGATTCTACGCCGGAAACGTTCCTGGTCGGCTCTCGTTATCCGATCATTACGCAGAGCTATTCTGCGGGTACACAGGCTCCGACTGCTCTGACCAGCCTGGCGGGGCTCATCTCCGGCACGGGCGCCGCAGGCACCCAGCTCTCGGGAGTCAATCCGCTGGCTACTGCGCCGACGGTGACCTACCAGGACCTCGGGTTGACGATGAAAGCAACTGCAACCGTGCGGCAGACCGACAAAGTCGACCTCAAGCTTAAGATCAAAATCGCGGCCCTTGCTGGATCATCGATCAATGGAGACCCCATCATCAACAATCAATCCTTCACGACAGCCGTCCAGGTGCATGATGGAGGAACGGCCATGATGGTGAGCAGTGTGAGCCAGCAGGAGGTTCGGTCCTTGAGCGGCATACCGGGTCTGAGTGAACTGCCGGGCTTTGCCTGGACAGCAAGTCCTAACACGCAACTCATCGTGGGTAATCTGCTGATCCTGATTACACCCCACATCGTCAGTTCGCTTCCGCCAAACAGCGTAGCCACCCAAATGCTGTACATCTCGCCACAAAGCTGACCTCCCAGGTATAGTGAGCAGTGGCAAAAAATCCCGTTTCACGACCGAACGATCTGCTATCCGAGCCATCTCGGATTTTTAGCAGTGCTGTCGAAGTGATTCGAAGTCTTGAAGGGCTCGAATTCACCGGTTTTTGCCGCGTCGCGTGTTCGTGCCAGGAGTGCTTCCACCTGGGACTGGCTCATGGGATGGAAAGTACGCACAGCCTCAACGGCCTGGTCCAAAATCGGAATGGAATCAATGCCGGTGATTACGACCGAGACTGGCTGCTGCAAGGAATAGTGCAGTGCCTCAATGGGCTGAACCGTGTTGCTCTGCAGGATAAAGTGGTCTCCAAAAGTCTTCATGGCCAGCACGCCAATGCCCTGTCGCAGCGCAACGGGCATCACTTCCGTGGTAAATGAGCGAAAATGGGCGTCCATCACGTTGATCGGCATCTGTACCGTATCAAAGTGAAACCCGTGGTGTTGCGCGACCTGCAGCATTCGCAGATGAACGGCAGGATCCTTATGGCCGGTAAAGCCTATGTAGCGAATCTTGCCGGCCTGACGAGCTGCAATTGCACCTTCGATTGCGCCGCCGGGAGCGAAAATCCGGTCCGGGTCTTCCATCCGGATCACTTCATGGAATTGCACGAGGTCGATCATGTTTGTCTGCAGACGTCCAATGGACTCCTCCAACTGCTTGTTGTAGGAGTCCTTTGTTCGTCCATCGACCTTCGTCATCAGAAAGACCTTTGCGCGGTATCCATCGCGTAACGCCTGGCCCATCCGCACTTCACTGATCCCCTCGTTGTAATCCCAGGAATTGTCGAGAAAAGTAATCCCCTTGTCGATGGCGGTACGAATGATCTGGATACTCTCTGCCGCCGTGGGCTGCTTTCCGATGTGAAAGCCTCCCAGTCCAATCGCGGAAACTTTCTCTCCGGTCGTGCCCAACTCTCGGTATTGCATGTGCGGCGAGGTTGGTCTGGTTATTGGGTGTTCGGGGCGTCCACCGGCGGAAGCGGTCTGTCCAAAACTGCTGCTGCTGGCTGCAGCCACTCCGGCGGCAATTGCGGATTTGATGAAGCCTCTGCGTTCCATTTGCTTTCCTCTCCAGTGGCTCTTCTACTGCGGCGCCTATGTCTGCCGGGAGACCCCGGCTCTGCCACGATTGATCAACGTTGCGACGTACGCCGCGCCAAACCCATTGTCGATATTGACCACGCTGATGGCGGGCGAGCAGGAATTCAGCATTCCTAATAGAGCGGCGATGCCGCCGAAGGATGCGCCATAGCCAACACTTGTCGGGACGGCTATGACGGGAACTTCCACCAGACCCCCAACCACGGAGGGGAGCGCCCCTTCCATGCCTGCGCAGACGATGAGAACGTTCGATTCCTGCAGCGTGGAGCGGTGCGCCAGCAGACGATGCAGTCCGGCAACACCCACATCCGCGATCAGGTTCACTCGATTGCCCATGATCTCCGCCGTGACACGCGCCTCCTCCGCCACGGGCAGATCGCTGGTTCCGGCGCAAACGACCGCAACCCGTCCTGGCAAAGGAGGATTGTCCGCCTGGTGCAGCGTGATGCAGCGTGCGAGTTCGTGATATTGGGCGCGGTTTTCCTGCCGATGCACGGCCTCAAAGACCTGCTGATCCGCGCGGGTGGCCAGTACGTTCACGCCGGAGCCAGCGAGACTCACAAAGATGCTCGCCACCTGGTCGGCCGTTTTGCCTGACGAAAAGATCACTTCCGGCATGCCGGTGCGCAGCGAACGGTGATGGTCTACCTTCGCAAAACCTAAATCCTCAAAAGGAAGATTGCGCAGCCGTTCACAGGCAGCGTCTGCCGTCGTCTTCCCCTCCTGAACTTCCTGCAGGATGCGTTGAAGCTGCTCGCGAGTCATCGAACTGCTTCCACAGGATTCGTCTTTTCTTTAGCGGTCTGCCCGGCCAGGAACGCTGCGACGGCGGCCTGCATGACCTGCTTCAAGGCCACACCATTCTTTTCCGCCAGCTTGCGGCAATCCTCATACTCTGGAGAGTAGGTCGTCATTTCGCCATCCTGGGTGGTGCCAATCTTCACCGGAACCTTCCCCCACTCAGTTTCCACATCCACAAAGCTTCGATGCAAGATGTGCTTTTCTTCCTCGCGGTAACGCAATCCGAGTGTAGTGGTCTCCTGAAAAATCAGCCGCTGGAGCTGGGATGCCCTTTCCGGCGAGCAGACAACCGTCAACTGAATGCCACTGCGGCCTTTCTTCATGACCACGGGCGTGCGCACTACATCCGAGGCCCCTGCCGCCAACAATCGATCGGCAACGTAGGAGAGGAGCTCCGGAGTCGCGTCATCGATCGTCGTCTCGATGATTCCGATCTGTTCGCGCGTGGGGGCTTGGTGTGAGTGCCCGGGATTGATGCGCGCCGCAGATTCTCCCACCACCAGGCGCAACACGTTAGGCCGGCCCGGCGAATTGTTCGAGCCCGCTCCGTAGCCGGTGGCCTGCATTGACATCGCGGGAAAGGCGGACGACTTGACCTGCAAAGCACGAAGCAGTGCCGCGCCCGTGGGCGTTACCAGTTCTTTTTGCACGCCGGAAGAATAAACGGGAAGGTCGCGCAACAATTCCAGTGTTGCAGGCGCGGGTACCGGAAATGTTCCATGAGCACAGTGCACGTGCCCTCCGCCGACGTTCAGTGGCGAGCAAATCCACTGGTCGATCTTCAACCAGTGACAGCCTGCGGCAGTGGCCACAATGTCCACTATGGCATCGAGCGCTCCCACTTCATGAAAGTGAATCGTCTCCACGGGTACATCATGAATTTTGGCCTCCGCTGCCCCCAGGCTTTCAAAAGCGTTCAGCGCAAGCCGCTGGACTGCTGGAGGGAGCGAGGAGTCGAGAATCATTGTTCGAATGACCGAAAGAGAGCGGCCGTGCGAATGGCCGGAATGGGACTTCTGGGCTGCATGCGAATGGCCAGGGTCATCCGCACCGTGGGAGTGGGTGACCTCTGAGTGCGTATGCTCATGCGCATGCACATGGTGGTCTTTGCCAGCGGAGTGACCTTCCGCCGGGAGGCCATCCTCGGTAAGCACGTCAACCTTTGTGGCGCTGATTCCGCTGCGATCCACGCGCCCGGCCCGCAATTGTGCACCGACGCGCAGTCGGGAGATGGAATCCTCCATCACACTCAGCGGCACTCCCGCATCCAGCAGTGCGCCGAGGAACATGTCGCCGCTGATTCCGGAAAAGCAATCCAGATACGCGATTTTCATGCGCGCCCTTCCTGGTGCGCTTCCTGGAAAGGCGCGCGCCGAATTTCGGAGGCTGGCAGCACGGCGTTCATGGAACCCGAACGGTAGCCCTCGATGTCGAGCGTGACGTATTTATAACCGAGCTGCTTGAGAGCCGCCGCCAGCCGATCGAGCCTTTCCAGGGAGAACAAAGATCCCATTTCATCGCGAGCTATCTCCAGCCGCACGATGTCGCCGTGGTGCCGCACTCGGAATTGCCTGAATCCCATTTCGGCCAAAATTTCCTCTCCACGCTCAATGCGCTGCAGCGTCTCCCGGTTCACGGGCTCTCCGTAGGCGATGCGGGATGACAGACAGGCGGACGCGGGCTTGTCCCAGATGCGAAGATTTGCCTCTTGCGCCAATTGCCGGATCTCCCGCTTGGTGAGCTCTGCCTCCGCCAGCGGCGCGACCACGTGATGCTGGCGCGCCGCCATCTGTCCGGGACGGAATTCTCCAATATCGTCCATGTTCATTCCGTAAGCGACTGAGGAGAAATGCAGGGTCGTGCAGAGATGATCCATGACGCGAAACAGTTCATCCTTACAGTGGAAACAGCGCATACCGTCATTTTTGGTGTATTCGGGATTTTCCATCTCCTGCGTGGTGATGACCCGGTGCGGAATGCCGGACTCTTCCGCAAACTTCACCGCATCGCGCAAGTGGGCGCGGGAGAGGCTTGGAGAATCTGCGATGACGGCCAGCATATTCTGCCCCAGCACGCGATGCGCAGCATAGGCCAGATACGCCGAATCCGTCCCGCCGGAATACGCTACGAGCACCCGGCCAAAGCGGTCGAGGTTGGCGAAAAGATGGGCTCGTTTCTGCACAATGGAATTAGTGGACATAAAGTAGGACCCGCAATTCATGCGAAAAATCTAAACTCAAAAACCTGAGACTAAAAAGAGCTGCAAGCCTTTAGATGCGAAGCCAGGTTCAGTCATGCAGAAGGTTCAGCACGTTTTCCGCTGTCGCCGTCTCGCTCAATCGGGGAAATATCTTTTCCACGCAATAGCGATGCGCCTCCGCGTCTCTGTCCGCCATGGCATCCGTGATCGCAACAACGTTATAGCCAAAATCGTAGGCGCTGCGCACCGTAGATTCCACGCCCATGCTGGTGGCCACGCCGGTGACGAATATCTGGGT
>DASSZI010000178.1:0-12676 GCA_035713565.1 Acidobacteriaceae bacterium
CACCGAGATTGAGGAGCACTTTCAGCGCCGCCGCGGCACGCTTTTAATGCTTTCCACTTTGGACTGGGCACTGATCGCGGCCTGGCAGGAGGCAGGATTTCCCCTGCAGGCCGTGATGGCTGGAATCGATGCCACGTTCGACAAGTATGAAGCGCGGAAAGTGAAAGGTCGGGTGCGGCGCATCAACGGGCTTGCGTATTGCGCGCAAGAGGTTCTGCGGGCCGTCGAAGACATGCATGAAGCAGCTACAGGCGCCAGCCGCAAATCGCACTCCTCCACCCAGGAAAGCGGCTTCGAGCAGGCGCGAGTTGTAGCTTATCTGCGCAGTGCAGGCCAGCAGTTGCAAGCGGCCACCGTTTTTGCGGAGATGCAGCCGATCGTGTCGCAGGTCGCTGGCGAGCTGAGTGCGCTTGCGCACGAGGTGGACGCCCACAGGGTAAGCGGCCGCTCCCTGTCTCTGGAGCAGATCGAGCAAAAGCTGCTGGCCCTGGAGGACCAGATCTTCGCCGCGCTGCAGACCTTTTCCGCCCCGGGCAAACTGGCCGCCTTACGCGAGCAGTCCGCACAGGAACTCGCTCCGTATCGCAGCCGGCTACAGACCAGCCAGATCCGGCAGATTGAGCAGCAATTCATGCGTCGACGGATCTTTGAGGGGAATCACCTGCCCCGGCTGAGCCTGTTCTACATGGAGCAGCAATGAAACTGACGATTGAAAAGGTTGTCGTCGGCGGCCAGGGTCTTGCAAGAGTTCCTGCAGAGGTAGAAGAGATCGGCGGAATGCGGGCCTTCGTCCCGTTTACGCTGCCAGGAGAAATCGTCGAAGCTGAACTGCGCGAGCAGCATCACGGGTATTGCACAGCTTTCGTGCGGCAGATTGAACGCGCTTCTTCCTTCCGCACGCAACCGCCGTGTCCCTGGTTCGGTACTTGCGGCGGCTGCCAACTGCAACACGGCATGTACTCCCATCAGTTGGAAATCAAACGTGAGATGCTGTCGGAGGCACTCCGCCGTGCCGGAGTTCGCGAACTAGCCGCAGTGGCGTCGATCGCGGGTGAGCCTTTGGCCTATCGCAATCGCATTCGCCTGCAGGTGCAGACACATCCAAATTTCGCAATTGGATACAGGCACACAAAATCGCATCGCATTACGCCAATCGACCACTGCCCAATTGCCGCGCCTCTTCTGCAGCAATGCATCGCCAGGTTTCCTGGCATCGCCCAACAAGAGATGACTTACTCTACGTTGCAGGAGGTTGAGCTCTTCACGAATCACGATCAGACTGAGCTTCTGGCGACTTTCTGGGTGCGCCCAAGTGGGAAATTTGAGACCGAACGGTGGCGTGGATTTCTCAAAGCGCTGCAAAAGCAAATCCCGCAGCTTACTGGCGCGGACGTTTTAGCCGAGGAGAAGACCAAGACCCAGACGGCGCGGCCGCTGTTGGAGTGGGGACAGAAAAGCCTGAGATATAGCGTGGGCGGCAGGGACTACACCGTCAGCCGCGGCTCTTTCTTCCAGACGAATTTGAACGTGTTGCATGCATTTGTTGAGGCTGCCATTGAAGGCGACGGTGGAAAGCTGGCCTGGGACCTCTTCGCCGGCGCCGGGCTGTTCTCGCTCGCGCTGGCCGGCAAATTCGATGAGGTGGTTGCCGTAGAATCCAGCCCTTCCGCCTGTAGAGACTTCAAAATCAACCTTCGCGAGAAAAATGCAGCGCTTTTTCGTTCCTCTGTTTTGGATTTCCTCCAGAAAGCGGCACGCCAGAGTCCCGCGCCTGACCTTGTGCTGCTCGATCCGCCACGCGCGGGACTCGGCGTGGAAGGATGCGGTCTGCTGGCCCGCTGCGGACCGTCGCGCATCACGTATGTGTCCTGCGATCCGGCAACGCTGGGACGAGATCTGGCAGCATTGATACAATCCGGCTACCGTCTCCAGCAACTGCAGCTCGTGGATATGTTTCCCCAGACGCATCATTTGGAAACTATCGCAAGGCTCTATCGCTGAATCGGGCACGCATCATGAGTCTCGCCGCCCCCACGACCGAGACATCGCCCGCCATGCGACCGGCGCGTGGATACAGACCTGCGCCTCTGCGCGCCACCCGGCGGCAATTTGCTACGGAAGCTCTGTCATTCGCAACTTCGCCCCTGCTACTGGCTGCGACCGCCTTTGCCCTGGGGATATGGGATGCTCGTTACTTCCTGCATCTGCCTTCGACTTTGCTCCTGGCTGCGCTCCTTGGGGCAGCCCTTAGCTTAACGGCCGCTCTGCGCGCTCCTCGTGTCCTTTTGTTTCCGTCAGCATTGCTCTGGTTTGCTGCGGGCCAGTTCTGCGCGTCCACCGCCCCCGTGCATCCGGCATCCGCGGCATTGTTCCAGTTGGGCGATGGCCTCCAACGCGACGTCACCGGTACTCTACTGGCCATCCACTCGCCGGGCGAGCAAGCCGCAAAATCCATGTATCGGCAACAGGCCTCGCCCGAGCAGGTTCAGCAGGTTGATCTCGCACTGGATCACGTGGAGGAGTTCACGGCAGATCGAGACTGGCAGACCCCTGTGACGGGAGGGTTGCGGCTCACGATCTACGCAAAGTCTGGAGAATCGCTGCCCGTCGTTCACTGCGGCGAACGCGTGCAGGTTGCGGTTCGCTTTCACCCGCCTGAGCGCTACCTGGATCCCGGAGCCTGGGACTACCCCGCGTATCTGGCACAGCATGGAATCGCGGTGCTGGGGAGCGCCGAAGCTAACCGCGTTCAGCAGGCAGGCCCGTCTTCTCGACCTTCCGTGGCGTGCCTGGCGACTGCCGCGCAGGTCTGGGCCGCCAATCGACTGGACAAGATCACCGGAGTCAGTGCCGGCCTGCACTGGCTGCCGCAGTGGCTGCGACTCAATGCCGAGGACAGCAGTACGCTCGGCGCAATGCTCTTTGGGGACCGCGCACGCCTGCAACATTCCACTCGCAATGCGTTCGAGCGCACCGGATCGTTCCATCTGCTGGTCGTCTCCGGATTGCATGTGACGATTGTGATCGGAATTATCTTCTGGCTGGCGCGGCGGCTGCGGATGGGTCAGCTTCCCGCTACACTTCTGGCCTGGGCGCTTGCGCTGCCTTATGCATTTCTGACCGGATTTGCGCCACCTGTGCAGCGCGCCTTGTGGTTGAGCGCGGTGTATATGGGCAGCAGATTGTTATTTCGGGAGCGGGCTGCCCTCAATGCAATCGGAATCGCCGCCGTGGGAGTTCTGGTGCTCAATCCTGCGGCCCTGTTCGACTCCAGCTTTCAAATGACGTTTCTGGCGGTGCTGGTCATCGCCGGTGTTGCTGCTCCCCTGATCGAATCGACTCTGGCGCCTTACGTGCGCGGGATGCGCCTTCCGCGTCAGCTTCCGCTCGACCCCTTTCTGCAACCCAAAGTGACACAGTTGCGCGTTCTGCTCCGGATGTACGTCTACGCATTACGGCCGCTGGTTGGAACACGTTGGGCCTGGGGGCTTCCGTTTGGCGTGATGCGGTGGATTCTTCGCCTTGCGGAGGCATTGGTTGTCGCAACAGTGGTTGAACTCGCCATGGTGCTGCCGATGGCGGTCTACTTTCACCGCATCACCCTGGTGGCAATGCCCGCCAACCTGCTCGGTCTTCCAGTCTTGGCTTTTCTCGTGCCGCTGGCCCTCGCTACTTTTCTGCTTGGGTGCATTCATCCGGCATTGGCGGCTCCAACAGGTTCGCTGACGGCACTTCTGCTGCACGGAATTTCCTGGCTGATTCACGTGTTCGGCACTTTCTCCGCGTCTAATCTGAGAACGCCCGATCCTCCGTTCTGGTCCTATCCTTGCTTCGCAGGGGCGTGGATTGTGGTCTTGTGGATGGTGCGAAAACCCGGTCTCTGGCGCCTGACCGCAATCGCAGCCGCCTTCGCGGGTTCCTTGGTTGTGTTGTGGCCGCAGGCACCGGTCTACCACCCGGGAGATCTGGAGATAACCGCGCTCGACGTTGGACAGGGCGATTCTCTGTTGGTTGTGACGCCCGACGGTCACACGCTGCTGGTGGATGCAGGAGGACCCATCGGCGGCCCAGGATCAGGGGATTCGCACTTCGATGTAGGCGAAGATGTTGTCTCACAGTATCTCTGGCGGCGTCACATCCGCCGCCTGGACGCCGTTGCCCTGACGCACGCACACAGCGATCACATGGGCGGCATGGCCGCCGTCATCGAAAATTTCCATCCGCGGGTTTTGTGGGTCGGCAACAATCCATTAACACCGGAGTATCAAGCTTTGCTTGCACTTGCTGCGCGAGAGAAGACTCCCGTGCGGGCACGACTTGCGGGTGACCGCTTTGTCTTTGGCAATGTTAACGTGCATGTGCTCGCACCTCAGAAGGGATATCGGCCTGGCTTGCTTGCCTCCAATGACGATTCCCTCGTGATGCGCCTGCGTTATGGCAGGACCGCCGCGCTGCTGGAGGGCGATGCCGAAGCTCCCGTTGAAAATCGTATGGTGGAAACCGAGCCGCTCGCAGCGGGCTTGCTGAAGGTGGGTCATCATGGAAGCAGCACGTCAACAACGCCAGCCTTTTTGGCGGCCGTTCATCCAAGCTTTGCCGTCATCTCCGTCGGGAGACATAATCCTTTTGGGCATCCACGCATTTCCGTGCTGCACCGGCTGGCTGACGCTCATGTGCAGGTCTATCGAACGGATACGCTGGGCTTGAGCAGCTTTCTGCTGGATGGCCAGAGCATCCAGGTTGGGGAGCCGGAAGTCCGATAAAAGAATGGCCCAGAAACGAAGCTGTCCGCTCGACGTCTATTTCGTTGTAGGATGCAGAGCTAGATGGCTGCCACTAAAGTCCTGATGGTCTGAGGAGGCCGGCATGGCACCTGAAAACTCCAACCTGGATCAAAATCCGTGTGCGGATCCACCTTGCGCCCCCGCCAACGACACGCGAGTCGAGCAGAGCGAGGCGGAGAAAGCGGAGGAAGCGCGGAAGATTCGTCGCCTGCAGACGATGATGAACATGGTCATCTCCGTAATCAGTCAGGACGAAAGCCTTACGGTTGAAGAGGCGTCGGAACTGATTGGAAATAGCGAGCGCACAGCCCTGAACATGTTTCCCGGCAAGGAGCTGGCGTATAACCTGATCTATCGGCCAAGATTGCAGCGCCTGATGATGGAACGTTTCCGGCTGCAGTAGCGGGTTAAGGTTACTACTGGGTTCTAATGCTGGTCAGACGCATCGTGATGGTGCCCCAGAAAAGATGCGCACGCACCTGAACAGGGACGTGATGCGCATCATCCGTGTACCAGATCAGAATCGTGCCGCGGTTCTTCACCACGCCGACATCCGCCGTGGGCTGCACACGAATTGTGGAGAAGGTTCCGGCCGGCGTAACAACCTTCTCCCTTGCTTCCACCTTCATCGTGACCGCGACCACATGCCCCCCATCCGCAAGGGGAAAGTGCAGATCATGACCGACCTGAAGCGGTTGAGTGGCAACGTAAAAAATCCCTGAAAGAACATCCGTGACGCATCCCGGAATCGAAGAGTTCTGATGTTTCGATGTTCCGGTAATCAGGTTCTTCTCACTCAGCTCCTGCAGGTGGCGGGTATAGTCCAGCTGCATCAGGCCGGACAGGCGGCGACGGCCTTCCTGAATTTGCTTGCGATATTCAAACGAGCAGCCAGTGTGCCGGTCGAACACGCTGGTGTACTTGTCCGCTACCGGAAACAAAAGATTCACTGTGCCGATGGAGTTGGCATTGGCGGTGACACGTTCGCTGTTTCCTCCCGTCGCTTGTAAATGAAAAGTTGCTGTTCCCGCGGGAAAGACACGCCAATCCACGCCATAGTTCAGCGTCTGGCTGGCTGGAATGGGAAACTGCTGATTCGGAGGAGCGAAACCGGGGGTTTGTGCTTGAACGTAGCAGGATAGAAACACGAACAACACACATGCAATCGCGACGGCAACGCGGGTTGGTCGCATTCGCACCAATGGAATGTATCCTGCGTGCCGTTTTGCAATCAATGCATAAATCCCATTTTGGCGATCAGTGCCAAATATATACAAAAGGATCCCAAAAGCGAATTGTATTCGCGATGCTTGCGATAGAGTACCGGAGAAAATTCACCTGATCCGATGCCGGGCCGCGCAATTACCTTCGGCAGGAGCCGCGGTACTCGACGTGCGTACTCATCATAGCCCGTGAAATGCGCGCGAAGATATTCCTCCTCATCCGCAATGACCGGCAGATAAATTACAGCGAATAGCACCACCAGCGCAGCCGCAATCCAGATGCTGCGCGAAGCCAGAGCAAAACCAAATGCAATCAGCAGTGAACCCAGATAGAGCGGGTTGCGCGTGTATGCATACGGCCCAGTGGTGGCAAGCTCTTCGTTTTTCTTCACATAGCCTGAAGCGTAAGCACGCAGCAGCAGCCCCGGCACGACCAGCGCCAGACTTGCGAGCAGTGAAAAAGTGCTCGGCCTGGCAATCCAGAAATACACAACGGCAAAAACAAACCCTAGCGGCACACGGATCCGGCGCGAGATTTTCTTCCATCGCTGCCGAAAGCTTCTGCTGGAGTTCGGCTGGCTCATTCCGCGTTCTCCGCTTCTGCCAGAAGCTCCTGCGCCGCCTGCAGCACATCTGCAACAGTAATGGTCAGCAGACCCGCTTCCGGTTCACTTTTTCGGCTGTGATCGCGCTTGCTTGCCGGGTGGCGCAGCACCAGTGCACGCGTTTCGAACGGGCCATTTCGCGCCGGATCGGTCGGTCCGTAGATACCGACGACCGGGACCTGCAGCGCTGAAGCAAGGTGCAACGGTCCGGTGTCGCCGCCGATAAAAAGCTGCGCCCGCCTTGTGCACGCAATAAGCTGCCCAATGCTGCCCTTCATCGCGAACGTACTGACAGGAGCAGCGGAGGACATTGCATTCACCATCTGCTCTTCGCCCGGCCCGACATTCACAATCGTGGCATAGCCCATCCGTGCAAGCTCTGCGGCAACCGCGGCATAGCGCGCGGCGGGCCAACGCTTTGCGCCCCAGCCCGCGCCAGGATTCATAAGAATGTATCGCGTAATGCTCCGCTCTGCGAGCCAATCCTGACACCATTGCTCGGCCTGAGAATCGATCGGCAGTTCGGCAGCGCAGCCCGGCAGACTTTTACCGAGCACAGCCGCGACAACTTCGCGCGCCTGCTCGATGACATGGACGCCTCTGGTTTCGATTCGCTCCTTGAACACCCAGCGAGCGAGCGGCTCACGCGGATTGGCTTCCCCAATAAGACGAGGGGCCGCTGCCATACGGCCGATCCACGCGGAACGAAGTGCGCCCTGCAGATCAACGCATACATCATACCGCCGCGCGCGTAACCCGCTCCGCACCGCTTGGACCTCGTGCAGCGTCGCAGACGAAAGCGGCCGGCGGGCCCAGTCCTTGGCCGGAACGCGATGCAGGGTATCGATCACTGGCATTTGCGGGCCGCGCACGGGCTCGACCGAAGAGGCGGCGCAGAGGAGCGGCTGCCACTGGGGCTCGATCGCCCATCCTAAAAAAGCCGGCGTGTTCGAGGACCGCAAGGAGGTCCGCAGAGCTGTTACGGCGGGCAGCGCGTGCAGAATGTCTCCCATGGCGCCCAGACGGACGATCAGAACGCGCAGAGCTTGTGGCGATGATGACAAGCATTCATCATCGCATGGCACAGTGGAAGAGTTGAAGTCGCTTCTCCAGCAGCTCGAGCAGCCTAGCCATAGCGTCGGCTTCATTGCGCAGTGAGACTTCCAGCCCGGCTACGGCTAGCGGAAATTTGTCCTCTAATCGAGCCCGCACATCGGGTTCAAGACGCATGCTATCCTTCTCACTGGTCAGAAGACACTCGGCTGCACAATCGCGTGCTGCCGCTTCCATGCGATCCACGTCACGATGCGTAAAGGCGTGATGATCGCGGAAGGCGAGCGTACCTGTCAGTTCGACACCGGCCGCGCGGAGACCCCGAAAAAATCCCTCAGGCTCTCCCACGGCGCAGAAGGCAAAGGACCTTCGCGGTACCACCTTCGGCACTACGGTTCTGCGTTCCACGTACCAGAGCCGCGCCTTGTTTTCGGTTCGCATCAGGCGAAGAACTTGCTCACTCAAATCGGCGTCTTCCTGACGCAGCACGCAAATGTCTGCGCGCTCCAGGGAGGAGAGCGGCTCGCGCAATCGCCCTGCCGGGAGCATGTCGTCGCTTAAATCCGAGCGCTTGAGCAGCACAATTTCAATGTGCCTCAGGAGTCTTCTATGCTGGAAGCCATCGTCCAGCAGGTGCAGCCTGGCGCGACTCTCCTGTGCGCGTGAGGCATCCTGCTCCGCCAGAACGCCAGCCTGAAAGCGCTCCGCCCCGACGTACACCGGCAGTCCGCGCCGCGCCATCATCAGCGGTTCGTCGCCATACTCGGCAACTGTACCGTCCGGTTTCACTCTCGTCACAGACCGGCTGGTGCGGCCATAGCCACGGCTCAGCACATCCGCAGCCCAGCCATGTTGAGCCAGAAGGCGTGCCAGCAGCAGGACCATGGATGTTTTACCCGCTCCGCCAACACTTAGATTGCCGATGCTGATGACAGGCCACGCCAGATGCGCGGGTCGCAGCAAACTTCGATCGTATGCGGTGTTTTTAAAGCGCACGCCAGCGGCATAGATCAAGGTGAAGGGCAGGAGTGTTTGCCGGACGATGGATGCGCTCATAGGGGATTGGCCTGGTGCGTTCCAGGCTCGGCAGACTGTAGCAGAATACCCCGGATAGCCTCGAAGCATCGTTCGGATGCGCCCGCCTCCTGCTCGAACACATCCCGTGCTCGCAACCCCATCTGCACGGCGTCAGCGGATGTCAGCAACTCCGCGAGGGTGGCCGCCAAAGCTTCCTCAGGTGCAATGCGCATGGCTTGCGCTTTCAGCAGCGCTGTGGTCACGCTGCGAAAATTATCCAGCGACGGACCCATCACTATAGGCACCGAAAACTGCGCGGGCTCCAGCGGATTATGGCCGCCCGCGTTGACCAGACTTCCTCCAACAAATGCTACGGACCCGAGCGAGTAGACCGAAGCCAGTTCGCCTACGGAATCCAGCAGGAAGACGCTGGCTGCGGCGAGCGGCTCAGGAGCCGGCATCCAGGTCGATCTACAAACGCAGGCAAATTGCTTCTCCTGGATCAGGTTCGCCACAGCGGCGAACCGTTCGGGATGCCGGGGCGCAAGGATCAGCACCAGCTCTGGAAGTTGCTCCAGCAATGCGCGGAATGCGTCGAGCACGGGAATCTCTTCGCCTTCGAGAGTACTGCCTGCAACCAGAACCTTCGCTCCAGCAGGCAGGTGATCCCGCAATTCGCGGGTGACGGCTGATTCCGTTGCAGCCCGTGCATCGAACTTTAAATTACCGCCGACGCGCACTTTTTCCGCAGGCACTCCGATGGCAGCGAACCGTTTGCGATCTTCCTCGCTCTGCGCCAGCACCATGGTCAACTTTCTCAAAAATCGCCGCCAGAGTCTTCGCAGCGCAAGGTATCGCGGCAGGGAACGGTCGGAGATGCGGCCATTCACCACAATGGTGGGAACACCGGCGCGAGTCGCTTCAAAAATCATGCGCGGCCACAATTCGCTTTCCACCAGGACGATCGCGCGCGGCCGCAGCGCGCGCAAATAGCGGCGAACCATCCAGCCAAAATCCAGCGGCCAATAGAAAACGCGAACTTGCCCCGCGCCCATACTGGCCATATTATGGAAGCGTTCCTGCGCCAGCTTCTGCCCGGTGCGCGTGGTGGTAGAGATCACCACTGGCAGCTCCCGATCCATTCCGTCGAGCAGCTCGATCAATCGGCCAATCGCCATTGTCTCGCCGACGGAAACAGCATGGACCCAGATCGTGCGCCGCTCGGCCACAAAGGCGCGAAGCTCCGGCCGCACCGCACCGAGACGCTGGCCCAAGCCGTCGCGATAGCGACCGCTCCATAGCATGCGGAGCAGCCAATAGGGAGAAGCGGCAAGGATCGCGGCCAGCAGGCCAAGACTGTAGAGCAACATCGTTAGCGAAATTCTATGCCACATGCCCAGGGCTGGCCATCTGCCCTGCCCCTGCTTTCAGCCCCAAAGCTTTACCATGGAATTTACATGGAGATCGTTCGCACTGACGCGAGAGAACCGCGCATTCGTGTATTGGGCGCTGGACTCGCCGGGCCGGAAGCTGCGCTGCAGGCTGCAAGGCGCGGCTGCAACGTCGATCTCTACGAGATGCGCCCGGTGCGCTCGACAGAAGCCCATCGGACGGCCGATTTCGCTGAACTTGTCTGCTCCAATTCCCTGAAGTCCGAGAGTGAGCACACCGCGCCGTGGCTGCTGAAACAGGAGATGCGCTGCGCCGGTTCGGTTCTGCTGCAGGCCGCGGACGCCAGCGCGGTGCCCGCCGGTCACGCGCTTGCCGTGGACCGCGTGGAATTTTCCCGGCTTGTGGCCGCCGCGATTGAATCCGAGCCACGCATCACGGTCCATCGCGAGGAGGTGACTACGCTCGATCCGGCAGACGGCTGGACGATTCTCGCGTCCGGCCCGCTCACTTCGCCAGCGCTTTCCGCTTCCATCGCGCAGCTTACAGGCAGCGTGCATCTTGCTTTCTACGACTCCATCAGTCCGATCGTGGAGGCGGACAGCATCGACATGGATCGCGTCTACATGGCGGCGCGATGGGACAAGGGCACGGCGGACTACATCAACTGTCCGATGACTCGCGAGGAGTATGACCGCTTTTATGATGCATTAGTCGCAGCGGAGCCCGTCGGTGAAAAGGAGTGGGAGAAGCTCACGTATTTTGAGGGCTGCCTGCCGATTGAAGAGCTTGCCCGGCGAGGACGCGATACGCCGCGCTTCGGCCCGATGAAGCCTGTTGGCCTGCGCGATCCGCGCACCGGAAAAACTCCCTGGGCCGTGGTGCAGCTACGCTGCGAAAATCTGCGCGCGGACTCCTACAACCTGGTTGGCTTTCAGAACCATTTGAAGTACAGCGAGCAAGCGCGCGTTCTGCGCTTGATTCCTGGCCTGGAGAATGCCAGGTTCCTGCGCTACGGACAAATCCATCGCAACACGTACATCAACGCGCCGCAATTGCTGACGGAGACGTTGCAATTGCGCGACCATCCATGCATTCTTTTTGCCGGGCAAATCTCCGGGGTCGAAGGCTACACGGAATCCATCGCAACGGGAATGCTGGCGGGCATCTATGCGGCGGCGCTGGCGCGTGGCGTACAGCCGGAGGCAATTCCGCGCGCCACCGGATTAGGCTCGCTGGTGCATTACATCACGCACGCGAGTCCAAAGAATTTCCAGCCCGCGAACATCACCTTCGATCTGCTGGAGCCGCTGGAAGAAGATCTGCGCCGCAAAGTTCGCGACAAGCGCGAGCGCCATAAGCTGCAATGCGAACGATCGCTGACCGCGTTCGATGCATGGTGGCAGCGGCAGCAGATTTTAATACCTTCTGGCAGCGCGTAAGCATCGGCAGTTATCGGAAAGCCATTGCTGGCTGGGCATCCACTCGCTCTCCAGGCATCGGCTCTCGCACAATCCGCAGCACCCTGATGTCGTCCGCCTGGCCGAAGGTTTGCGCGGCGGTGGCAATGACATCTGCGGGATGGGGCCTGGGTGCCCCATCCTTGAAAAGTTTCAGAGTTTTTCATCCCGACCGGAGTCCATTCGCCGTGGCGGACGCAGCGCAGCGGAAAGATCGCGGGCCGGGAGTAATAAATCACGGGTGCTCCATGATCGGAGAATTTACCGAAGCTGCCCACCAGCCTGCCATGGGCAAAGACCTGGTAGGCGTCGTCCACGTCCCACGGGCCAGCCAGCGCCAGCTTTTCTCCTGGCCGCGCAGCCATTTGCACCCGAATACGATACCAGGCCCAGCCCCAGTAGTCGGGATGGCCCTTGGCCGTCCAGCCCGGCACGTAGCCGGAAAATCCGGCGATGGGATCGAAGCTGCCCGCCTTCGGCGTCAAGTCCACCGTCTCCCACTGCGAGTCGTCGAAGTTGGGATCGGCCCAGCGCGGATTGTCGCCGGTGTGGAACTTCCACGGCCCAGTGAGCGGCACGATGGATTGGCCGAGCGTGATTTGGCTTACGGGCGCGGGTGCATTTTGCGCCGGTGCGTGGAGCGCGAGGAGCGATAGCAATAGGAGAGGTAGACAAATTTTCACCCCACCCTTGCTGCGCAATGACGGGGCACCCAGGTCTAGAGCATTTTCACAGTTGCTATAGAGTGCCGAAGCGGGTTCTGAACCATGCCTCGGCGTTTTCCGGAGAGAGTTGCGGCAGCGACTGGGAAATTGCTTGCTCCAGTGCCGGCTGCGCGCATAGAGCCGGGTCATCTGCGTGGTCACACCGCTTTCGTCCAGGTAAATCAAACGTTCCGGCGTTGTCTCACGGATTTTTTTGAGGAACTCCGCCCGCCGGTTACGGTTTTCTTCCGTTCCCGCTCCTGGGCGTGGAGTAACTTTTTTTCAGCCGGAAATTCATCTCCTTCAACCGCAGCCATAGATAAGGTGCGCTGAAGCCCACCCCCGTCTGCTTTTTCAGTCCAGCCTGCAGCTGGCCGAGCGTCCAATCGGGATGCTCGGTCAGCAATCGGGCCAACACTTCCGAGTTGAGCCGACTGCGCG
>DASSZI010000179.1:0-3052 GCA_035713565.1 Acidobacteriaceae bacterium
GATTCAGTGAAGTCAACTGAGGGTGTGCTCGAAATGGGCCGGACTTTTTCGGCTACAGACATAAGATTGCCACTTAACGCCAGTTCGCCAACATGGCATAGACCACTACGCCGGTGACAGAGACATACAGCCAGACGGGGAACGTAAACCGGGCGATTCGCTTATGCTGCGGAAAACGCCCGCTCAGGGAAAAATAAAACGTGGTTAAAATCATCGGCAGGGCCACTACTGAAAGAACGATGTGGCTCGCCAGAATGCTTAAATAAATTGTGCGCACCGTACCGTGCCCTGGAAAAATCATATCGCCGTGCAAGGCGTGGTTCAGGATATAGCTCACAAGAAATAGCGAAGACAAGACAAAAGCCATCACCATGGAAGCGCGATGCTCCGGAATCCGGTGCCGCCGGATGAAGGAGAAGCCGATCAGCAGCGCGACCGCGCTCAGTCCGTTCAACAGCGCGTTCAGCGCCGGCAAAAACAACAGGCGGGTGGCGAACGCCTGCGGTGCATGGTGGACGTAAAGCAGCCACAACAGCAACAGCACGGCCGCGGCGCTCACCGCTACGATGGTGGCAATTGGCGTCCGCGGATTGCCGACTGTCGTGTTTGTGGAACTAGATTCCATAAGTCGGTCGGTTGTGCCTATGCAGCCGGTTTGTTGGTACGGCGATTTACCACCGCCCAGGATCCCAGAAAAACCACCGCGCAAAATCCAAGCGTGACCGCCAGATTGACGGTCGGAGAAAACGATGTTGTCTCCAGGGGAAATAATCCGTTGCGCAACGCGTCCACGCCATAGGTCAGCGGGTTCAGCGTCATCAGCGCACGAAGCCATCCGGACGCTCCGCTGGCAGGGAAGACCGATCCGGAAAGAAGCCACAGCGGAATCAGAACCAGGTTGATGACCGCATGAAAGGCCTGGGTAGAATCCATCGGCCAAGCGATGATGAAGCCGAGCGCCGTGAGAGCAAACGAAGCGAGCGCAATGATCAACATACTGTAAAGAATGCCGGTCACTCCTGTGTGGACCCCAGCGAGCGGCGAAAACACCAGGAAGATCCATCCCTGAATGGCCGCAAGGCTCGCCCCGCCGAGCACCTTGCCCAGCACGATTGCGGAGCGGCTGATCGGCGCAGCAAGTACCGACAGCAGAAACCCTTCATTGCGGTCCTGGATCAGCGACATCATGCTGAAGATCGCTGTGAACAGCACGATCATGACAATGGCGCCGGGAAAAAAATAGCCGACATAGTGCGAGGACACCTCACCCGCTGCGCCATGGGTACGAAAGGTGTTGGCAAACCCGGAGCCCAGGACCAGCCAAAACAGTAGCGGCGAAGCGATGACCCCAACGACACGGGCTTTCTGGCGATAAAAGCGGACCAGCTCGCGACGCCATAAGGAGTACGCGGGCGTCCACAGATTGGCAGAGGAACTCGTTTTCGGAAGAGGCAACGGGACGGAAGCGGTGGACATTACGAATTCTCCTGGTTCTTTTCCATCCAGAAGCGATGGCCGGTACGCTGAATGAACACGTCTTCCAGGCTTGGCTTGGAGACAGAAACGGACTCGATTGCGCCGGGGAAAGCTTCCACAACTTCCGTCAGAAAGCGATGGCCGTGTTCCCGCTCAATGCGCACGGAATTGCCGACCACACTGCGCGCCACACCGAATCGCTGAGTGATCCCAGCCGCCAGTTCCGTTGCGGCTTCAGGGCTGCGTGCTTCGAACTGTACAACGTCTCCGCCGATCTGGGCCTTCAATTCTGCCGGGCTGCCGTGGGCCACCAGTTTGCCTGCGTTCAAGATTGCCAGCCGATCGCAGTGCTCCGCCTCTTCCATCAGGTGCGTGGTCACCAGAATGGTCACGCCCTGCTCGTCGCGCAGGATGCGCAGGTAATTCCATAAATCCATCCTGGCGCCAGGATCCAGACCAGTCGAAGGCTCATCCAGCAGCAGCACGGAGGGCGAGTGAATCAGTCCTTTGGCCAGCTCGATGCGGCGCTTTTGACCGCCGGAGAGTGTCTCCACCATGTCGCTTGCACGGTCCGTGAGGCCCACGCGGCTCAGCACTTCTTTTGCCCGGGCTTGCAGGCGCGAGCCGCGTAAGCCATACAAATGGCCCTGATGCATCAGATTTTCAGCGACGGTCAGCTTCACGTCCAGGCTCGTAGCCTGGAAAACAATGCCCGTCTGCTGGCGCACTCGATTTGGTTCCGCTGCCACATCAAACCCAGCGATACGTGCATGGCCGCCGGTGGGTATCATGAGCGTGGAGAGAATGCGGAACAGAGTCGTTTTACCGCTGCCATTCGGGCCTAGAAGTCCGAAGATTTCCGCAGGACGTACCTGGAACGTCAAACCGTCGAGCGCCAGCCGGGTTCCATAGTCGTGCGTCAGCCGGTCAAGGGCGATGGGCGCGTTCTGTAAAGTTCCTGTCTCGGAGCCACGGAACCCAGAGGATTCAACAGCCGGACCGTTTCGCTCTAGAATTTGGCCTGTTGCCATATTTTCAACTCCTTCTCGTTGCATTCAGCATCAGCACGGTCAGCAACAGCGGCAGATAAATGACGCTAGCCTTGAGCAGCGCGCGGGCGTACAGGCGGGATTGGCTCCCGCTGGCGCGAGTGATGCGCGTAAATCGAACGGTATAGGCCAGGTACACCAAACCCAAAACGCAGGCCGCCACACCATAAAACCGGCCGGCAATGTGCAGATACCAGGGCGCGAGGCTGACAGGGATCATCAATATCGCGTAAACCAGCGCTTCTGTCGCCGTCGACCAGCCATCCGGCTGGACGACTGGCAGCATGCGAATCCCTGCGCGCGCGTAGTCCTCGCGATAGAGCCATGCGATGGCCATAAAGTGCGGGAACTGCCATACAAAAACGATTGCAAACAGCGCTACCGCAGGCCATTCAATACTGCCGCGAGCCGCCGTCCACCCGATCAGGGGTGGCATGGCGCCGGGAAACGCTCCGACAAATGTGGCAAGCGTGGTCACGCGCTTGAGCGGAGTATAGATACCCACGTACATAACGGCGGTCAGCAGC
>DASSZI010000180.1:0-22123 GCA_035713565.1 Acidobacteriaceae bacterium
GCTGTGTTCAGTGGAGGTGCGTCGTCTGCGCGACAGCCACCAAACAGCCACCAAGATCGTCCGTCGGAGTTCCAGTCCGCTGTGTGTCGGCGATCATGTTGCACCATTTTTAGTGCGGTTTGTGGTGGCTGTTTTGATGGCTGTTCGTTGCCAACTTTTCTGCTTTTGGCTGCGTCGCATTGCAACCTACATCAAGCTGGTATCTGTATGTAAATAAGACGCTTGTTGCGATTTTGTGCGACGCAATGCAGCAGCCTGCAAAACCCCTAAAATCAGACTCAAAATCCGCCGACCCTTGCGGTCGTGGGGGTTCGACCCCCCCTCCCGGCACCAAGATAATTAGATCTTAAGGAAACAGAAACAAAGACCTAAGCCATTTACTGGGCGATTGACACCTCTCGTCCTGATGGCGAGGTGACCTCCAAACGGCCTTCGCTACAACTACGGTACAGTGTCGCTGTTCCGGACTGTTCCGAGGCAATATGGCGACAATAACCAAGATCCCTTCTTCCACGTAGAAGGCGCTTGTTCGGAAGTCGGGCTGGCCAACCACAATCAAGACATTTCGCACCAAAAGGGCCGCTGAAAATTGGGCTCGCCGCGTAGAGGACGAGATGCGCGGCGCCTACATTCAAAGAGCGACAAGCGACAGAATGACGGTGAAGGATGCGATGGATAGGTACCTATCCGAAGTCGTTCCTACGAAGCGCCCGACTTCCCGGGTGGCTGATCGCAAACGGTCGCGCGTCCTGGTTCAAAGTTTTGAAAGTACTCCCTGACGGCGCTGACGCCCAAGGTGATTGCTCAGTTCTGAGATTCTCGGCTGGCGGGCGAGGACCGCCTCGATGCGTCGGGAAAACCTCCGCCAGCGACCCATAATACTGTTCGCCTTGACCTTGCACTTCTTGGCCACATACTGACAACGGCCATCAGGGAATGGTGGGTTGGACTGCCGGTCAATCCGGTTAGTAACATCCGCCGTCCGGCGCCCGGTGTCGGTAGAAACCGTCGATTGTCCACTGAGGAAGAGAAGCGTCTATTGACCGCCGTGAATCAACACTCCAATCCGATGATGGGTTGGATCGTCGGGATCGCGCTTGAGACCGGGATGCGGTGGTCGGAGATTCTGACTCTCCGGAGAATACAAGTAGATCTCCAGCGACGGATCGTCCGATTGCTGAAGACGAAGAATACGCGCCCAAGAACGGTTCCGCTAAGCGTTAAGGGCTGTTGAGTTTTCCGCGCGGCCGTAAACAATCCAACCCGACCAGCAGCTACCGATTTGATTTTATTCGGTGAACCTGGCCGCGACGGTGAACGGAGACTTACCAGTTCGATCGGATGTTGCAAGCAATCAAACGCAAACAGGGATTGAAGGATTTTCGCTTTCATGATCTGCGCTAGGAGGCGGTGAGCCGATTTGTCGAGGCGGGCTTCTCGGATCAAGAAGTTGCCGCTATAAGCGGGCATAAGAGCATGCAGATGCTGAAACGGTATACGCATCTGAGAACCGAAGACCTTGTCACCCGGTTAGACAAGATGCCTAAGAGAAGCTAGGTCGTTGCCGATGATTTGCATTTGGACACCGACCCGAGCGGATATTCAATAGCTGCAAGACAGCCGGTCCGATATATTTTGTCGTATCCCCTGTCTTCGGTATGGAAAATGCTTAAAAAAGATCTGACGGTCCGGGAACACCTGAAGACCATCCAATCGGATGGCGGCAAAGCTCGGCGGGCAAAGCTCACGCCTGAAGAACGGAGTACGCAGGCGCGGAAAATCGTTTCGGCCCGGTGGGCAAAGAAGGTCATTCCGGAAATTCCGGTCCAAATACCTGTTGCAGGAACGTCCAAAAAAACCGTCCCAAATACAACACAAGCAGATAGCTAGCGCTCTGCTTCAGGCGGTCTTCTTTTTCCTTAAGGCCAGCCGCGCTGGAGAGTAGTGGTGCAGGGGTGGCAGAAAACGCGGAGCACCTAGCTCATCCAGGCTACGATTTTTTGCAAGTTGGCCGGTGAGTCCGAAACCGTTCCTTTCGCCAGACCGGGCCCAATCGCCACGGCGATATCATGCCCTTCATACCACGCGAGAAAACACGACCGGTCCGCTCCCGAAAGCCGCTGCTGATTGATCCACGTGTAGTATGCGCCCATGTCCGCATCAATCAATGAGCCTTCCGGGTCGGTTTTTTGGGTCAGAGGATCGCGTTTCAGCAGCTCTTCCATGGGAGCCATACGCTGCCTGGGTGCGAATCGCGCAAATAGCGTAAGAGGTTGCGCGCGCCGCAAGGCTTCCCGCGCCGTCCACTGCACAAATGTAGTGCTGAAGACCTGTGCTCCTGCTCCCTCGGTCAGCACGTTCACCTCAAAATGCCGTAGCGCGGTCTGGCTGGGATCACCATGCAGCCCGAGATCCGATGGGCCCAGCCCGGCCATAAAGGATTGCACAGCCTCCGGCCCCACTCCGCTCCGCGCGGATGCTTGTTGGACAAAGCGGCTCGTCAGGTTAAGTTCCTTCAAGGCAGCGGGTGCGAGCGCGTGATAGGAAGTAAGCGTAACTCCCTGTTGAAAGCCGCAGCCGGGCTCCGGCTCTCCCCCGTCGATGTACCAATGCGCGTATTGCGCCGGATGTTCACGGGCACGATCATTCACGATACCGATCAGAGTGGCCATCCCGTCGTCGGGCTGTACCTTGGCAAAAATCGTTCCATGGGGCCGAAGCTGGCGAAACAGCACGCGATCAATGTGCGGCACCCCCTGGCCTATTACCACAATCGACAGTCGCGAAATCGCGGGCACAGGCTCAACCAGCACCTGCTCCAATGTTTTCTGGTATGTCAGTGCCGCCGCTCGATATGCATCCATCTGCTGCATGGACCAGAGCAGTCCGCTTAGCTGCTCGCTAAAACGTTGCGGCTGGTTCACCCAGTCCATTTTGCCGATCGCTTCCGGCAGACGCACCGCTGCAAAGGGAGCCATCAAACTTGCAAATGAGGGATGCGGCAGACTGGCAAGATACTGGAACTGACGGGTAAGTACCCGCTGCTCCACAGGAAAGCGCCAATCGTAGTCAATCATTTCCCGCAGCAGAATCGGCAGCAGAGACAGTGGAACCTGCCTGAGAACAGCCAAGTTTGCCACAGCGAAGGCACGCGCCTGCGGCGGGTACTTCGCGAAGCTTTTTGCGCGCAGGTCTTGCGGCCGCATCAGATCACCTCGACGATGGTTCTGCCCTTCGCGCCGGGTGTCTGAAATCCCATCAGTGCTCCGAGTGTAGGCACCAGATCGACTGAATCCAGCGGACGATTGACCGTGGTGTTCTGGCGAATGTGCGGACCCAGAGCCATCATCCAGGTGGTCCGTGAAAGCGCATCGCCCGTGCGATGATGCTGAAATCCATTTCCGGACGCGTCCATATCCGAATCGCGGCCAAAATCCGGCAGGATGAACATGGTCGAGCGTCCATGGTACTCGGGATCGTTTTGGATCATTCGCCAAATCTCTCCGCAGAGGCGATCCGTTCGCCGAATTCCTTCAATGTACAGCGAATATGCCCCAGCATGAGCCACGTCCATATCGTGAAGCGTGATCCATAGCAGGCTGGGAGCGAACTGCCTCATCAATTGCCGCATCACATACACGGACAATTCGTCTGCGCTGGAAAGCGTCTGGGCATGCCTAGTGAAATCTTCTACTGAAAGATGCAGAACCTCCGTTAGACGCGAAAGCGGAACATCGGTGTGTCCCAGGACAGGCGTGGACATGGGATCTTCGTAGCTGTCCTGCAACAGGAAATTGAAAGCGCTGCGATTTGTATGCTCCCCCAGCGCCGAATTCAGCAGATGCTTGGGAAGAATAACGGGCGCACCGTAGCCGCGCGCAAAATTAGCTCCGCTGCTCTGCCCGATCCGGTTAAAGCCGTTGCTGGGAGCAATCACCCAGACATCATTCGAGGGTCGCCCCAGACCTTTACGGTAGTATTCAAAAACGGTGGGATGACTGGGTGCTACCAGAGCGAAATTGTCGAATGTTTCGTAGACGCCGGTAGCGAGACTGGCGGTGGCAACATAATGTCCCAGAATGCCATGGTTCACGACCTGGGTACAGAACGTGGCCTGCGGAATCAGTTCCCGAATCAGGTGGGGGATATTCTCCTGCCCGCTGGGGGCAAACGTCTCCACGTCCCTCGCCCCTCCGCCAAATGTAACGACGACCGTCTTTCTGCTTTGCTGCCTGACGGCGGCATGAAGGGGCGACAATTGCGAGGTGGCTGCATAGCCGATCGCTCCTGCCGCGGAACGGAGGAAATCGCGCCGAGTCCACGCGGTTTGTTGCGCGATCTGTCGCAAATTTTTGATCATTCCATCTTTACCACCAGGGTGGTGATTTCCTGCATTCTGGCATTCAGGTTTTGCTGTTGACTTTTGCTGTATTCCCGGTCGAGCGCAATCTGACGCTGCGCCTCAGCACGGCGGCCAAGATGCGAATATGCAAGCGCCAGCCGATAATGGGCCTGTGCCAGATCCGGTTGCAAGCGAATTGCTGTCTCGAGTGGAACCACACTTTCCGCCCACTTCGACTCAGTTTGCAGCAGCACGCCCATTTCCAATCTTGCCTGGGCCAGTTTGGGTCTTGCGGCGATAGCCTGTTGAAGCATTTGTTTCGCAACGTTCAGTTGTCGTGGGCTGGACGGCTGATGCAGGATGCTGGTTGCCGCGTAGGTAGCAAGCATCGCATTTTGCGGATGCTGCAGCGCGAACTGGATCAGTGTCGCGCAGCGGGGATGATTTCCTTCTGTCAGCACGGTGCAGGTGCGTCCCAGAAGATCGGCATACAGGACATTGCCGGGGGCTTCAGCCAGGAGATCGGCGAGGATTGGAATCGCCTGATCGTAGTTGCCATTCCCGTAATAGGCGATGCCGAGTCCGAGGCGCATGCGACGGCTGTCAGGATACTTTTTTACACCCGCCGACAACGCCTGGATTGCGGGAGCGAAGGTCCAGTGACGCAAAAGCTCCACGCCGAGCACATAGATGTTGGTTTCGGAAGGCTCAAGCTGCGCGCCATTCAAATCGTGCTGCGCGGCCTGCTTATAGCGTCCAAGCTTTTCATCAATATCGCCGTACAGCGACTGTGCGGACGCAGAAAGTTTCACGCCTGGCATACGAGCCAGCACCTCTCGCGCCTCGGCGTAACTCTGATTTTCGAACAGCGCCAAAGCATCGTCATACGCCAGGTCGGCATTGTCAGGATTGAGGGCCAGAGCCGCGCCAAAGGCTGCGGCGGCCTGAGCCGGATGGCGCAACAGCATCTCCGCCTGTCCCAGATTCTCCTGTGTGCTTGCATCGTTCGGATCGAGCCGAACCGCCATGTGGAGCTCATGCGCTGCTTCGCTGGCGCGATGCATCTTGAGAAGAGTTGCGCCCAGATTGGCGCGTGCGATATTGGAATCCGGCCGCTCCTCCGCAGCCACTCGGAGTGGAGGCAATGCCTGCCTCAGATTATTTTCTGAAGCATAGACCAGGCCCAGCAGCTCATCTACTTCAAAACTCCTGGGCAGACGTGCATGCAGCGCCAACAGCAAAGTTCGCGCCTGCGCAAGGTCTCCCCGCTGCATTGCGTCCTGCGCCCGCTGGAATGTCTGCGCGTCGCCGCTGGCGATCACCGAAGTCTGGTTCTGCGTATCCTGAGCGAGCGATGATCGGACAGCAAGTACGGTAAGTCCAATTGAGCCACAAAGAACCAGACACGCCGCTAATTTGCTTCGAAGCATAGACCTGATCGATCCCAAGCCAGGAACGGCACTCGGGAGTGAAGGGCATCTGAAATCTGATCGTCCACGGAAACCTCCTGGGTGGCCATGTAATCAAACCGTCCACCGAGGAGAATACAGAACTACAAAGTCAGAACGTGTATTTGCCCGAAAGCTGGAAGAACCGCGCATCCGGAGTAAGGTACTGGAAACTGCGTGCGTTGGTAATCTGCCCCATGTTGCTGTTGATGTTCGCTGTGGCTGTAGGTTCCGCGTAGTCGGGTGTATTCAATATGTTGAATCCGTCTACGCGGATCTCCAGGACCTGCGACTTGATCGTGGGAAAATCCTTGAAGATAGACATATTGATGGTCTCGTATCCCGGCCCATAAACTTCGTTCCGCTTGCCTCCCAAATACGCCAGCACCTGCTTCCTGTTGGTCACATAACGTCCCGGGCCGGTCGCAGGAATATCGCTTCCAGGCAAAGGATTGGAAAACGCGCATGGGTTCCACCAGTGAAAGATGGTCCGGGTTCTGGCCGCACACGTCACGCCCGGATTAGTTGAATTCGGGACACCTCCCGGAGCAAATGGATCACGAGTGACTTCTGCAAATGCGGTGCCTCCGGAAGCCGTGGTGATATTGGGATACACCGCCATCGCATTCCCGCTTTGAGCAAAAAACTCCAGATTGGCTGCCCAGTCTCCCGCTATTGCCCCCAGCACCCTATTCTGGTTCATCCACCTGCGGTTTTTTCCGAAGGGAAGATCGTAGTAGCCGTTGAACGTTACGCGATTGCGAACGTCGAAGGCTGAATTGCTGTAATCGTACTGCACTGGCAACAGGTTCGTATTGCGGAAGCCGCCGCCACCGTTGGTGCCTAGCGGAGAAGGTGTGTCGTCCAGAGAGTGCGACCAGGTATAGGTGACGAGAAAGTTCACACCGTTGTTCAGTCTTTTTTCAATTTTCGCCTGCAATGAATTGTATGCGCTGGTACCTCCGTAAGCGTTATATGCCGTCCCGCCAAAGCCGGGAAACGGACGCACAAATTGCGTGTTGTTCGAGGGGTTCTCCAACGCCAACGGGCTGTTGGGATCCGGGAACATTTGAAGATGCCGTGATGTATCGCCTACGTACGCCAGCGAAGCAACCATGTCCCCCGTGAGTTCCCGCTGCACAGCCAGGTTGTAATCCGTGGTGTAGGGTGTATGCACGAGAGGATCGGAGCCGCGCAACGCCGGAGTGGAGATAAAGTTTTGCAGTCCGGCGCTGAGAGCGTGCTGGAACCCATTCTGTAAGTTGATGCCGTATGTGGTTTCGGGGGTGGATCCTGGAGGCGCGCTGATGCTCGGACAGTTGCTGGCCGCGCAGTTCGGCGCATTGAAAGTATCGGTGAACTGAAAGGGATAATTTTCTCCCAGGTTCGGATAGTAGCCAACGCTTTCCAGGCCTCCATAGAAGATGCCAAATCCGCCATGGATGACTGTCTTAGGATCAATGGAATAGGCAAACCCAACACGCGGCGCGAAGTTCAATTTCTGCGCACTTACGAGCGCCGGATTGTCCGAATATCGAAGAGCGATGTGGTTCGATGCCAAAAGGCTAGTGAAGCTCGGCGCCAGAGGAAAGTTCTGCTGTTGCTTCGGGATCTCGAATACCGCCGTTCCATGGGGCACTCCGTTGGGGGACAAGAAGGAATGGCTGGTTGTGTAGTACGAAGCCTGATAACCACCTACGTCCTTGTAGGGCTGGAAAAAGTCATAACGTAAACCCAGATTGATGGTCAGCTTGTCGCTCGCGCGCCAATCGTCTTCTATGTATGCTGCGCGGTACCAGCGTGAATCTCCGTTCTTAAATTCATTGCTGAGCTGCGCGAAATTCATTTGATTGGCGAGGAAATCGGCCACGCCAAATCCGGTAAAGCTTGCACCAAGATTGCTCGTATACTCCCCGTTGTAGCTGTAGTTGCCCTTAGGAAATGGCGGCTGCAGTGACGAGAAGCGAATGCTCTGGAATTGCACGCCCATTCGCAAGCTGTGATTGCCTACGATCTTCGTCACGTTGTCCAGATCTCGTACACATTCTCGTATTCATCCGATGGAATGAAACCCGGAACTCCAAAACCTGAGATGCCGCTGATTCCTGTCAGCGGAAGACCTCCGTTCAGAGGCGTGGAAGGACCGAATGGAATGCCTCCCATACCCTGATCGGCAGCGACATTGGTTCCAGCAAGCACGGGCAAATACGCATCGTGCAGGTAGTTGAATCCGAAACGAAATTCGTTCGAGAAGTTGGGGTTGAAGGTATGGGTTTCGCTATACGCCGCGTTCGCCCCGAAGTCCGTGGTAAATCCATCGGAACCGAAGGTGCCGCCATCCAGGATATCCCCCAACGGCGGAGGAGCGAATTGAGGAGTGTTGGAACTGCTGTAACGGAGAAACATCTGGTCTTTATCACTCGGATTCCAGTCGATACGCGCATCCCATTGCGTCGTATCTAGCTTGGACAGACGATTGGTAAAGAAGTTATTGAATGTAACTCCGTTGCCCTGATTCGGCGCGGGATACAGATTCAGAAGCTTTTGCGCGATTGGATCGATCTGATTCGGGCAGAACACGTTTTGGCGCCCATTGCAGGTAAGCAGCTTGGTGCCTCCCGAGTTGGGCTGATAGAGAATAGTCGGCTGGGCCGCTCCTGTAAGGCTTGTATTCAGCAGTTCGGAGAAGTCCCCGTTGCGCATTTTGGCGGTTGGCACTGTTTCCGTCGTGGGCTGCGCAAACTTCACGCGATTTCCCTGTCCGTCTCCGAACACAAATAGATGGTTCTTGATGATGGGAAAACCTAATGTCGCCCCAAACTGGTTCTGATTGAACGTGGGCTTTACCCGGGTGCCAAAATCGGTCGCATCTAAAGCTTGGTTGCGGAAGTACTCCCACGCATCGCCATGGATCTGATTGGTGCCGCTCTTGATACTGGCATTCAATACAGATCCGGCCGAGTGACCAAACTCAGCGCTGTAATTGCTGGTCTGAATCTTAAATTCAGCCAATGCGTCCGGAGGTGGTAGAGCGACAAAGCTGGAGCCGTTGGCGAAATCAACCACGTTTACGTTGTTGTCCACGCCGTCCAGAATGAAGTTGTTCTGCGAAGAGTTTTGTCCGTTCGCGTTGAAACCGCCACTGCCCGAAACTCGATCTCCTGGATTGGGTGCGACACCTGTGGCGAGTTGTGCAATGTATACCCAGTTTTGCGAACTAAGCGGCACCGTCTTGATCACATGCGTCGTAATCACCTGGCCAATAGAGCCGCTCTGCGTCTGCAGCAGCGGCGGAGCGGTCGTCACGGTTATCGTTTGTGACACGGCACCCGGCGTCAGTTTGAGCGGCACATTTAATTTTTCTTGCAGATCGATATGGATATTTTGCTGCGTGGTTTTTTCAAAACCGGGAGCGGAGGCGCTGACCGTGTAGTTTCCAATACGGATCGGCGAAAAAGTGTAGATGCCGCTGTCGTTACTTTTCGCGTTCAGCTCGAGACCCGTGTCGTTGTTGGTCAGTGTGACATCGGCCCCGGGTATGATCGCGCCGGTGTTGTCTTGCACCAGGCCGGTGATTGCGCCAGCATCCTGCTGTGCATGCGCGATGCGAGTTGTGAAGGACGCCACCATGAGTAGCACCACGCCTAAAACAAATGGAAACTGTTGCCTCATTCGCCTCGAGTTCAGATTTTTCAGATTTTTGGGGAGCATAGATGTCATCCTTCCCGGATGCTTATTTGAACTTTCGCCGTCGTTTTCGCGAAGGGCGTGCTGCCATTCGCTAGGTCAGACGAGCCCGCATACAGATGGAAGATTTCTATATCCAGTTTCGGTCGTTTTGAAACCAAATACAGAAAATCGGTTCCACAGTAGAAGCACCTCGATCCTTCTGTCAAGTTGCTATCGCGAACGAAGGCGCCGATTTTATGCTTGGCACCAACCATGCGCAGAATGTATGCAGGTTGAAATGCCACGAGGATTTGGTAACTGCAGATTTCTACTCACAAACTGGCAATTCTCCATGTTCCCGGTCTGCATCGTCCAAAGGTGCCGTCTTCCGTAACGGTTCCTCTTAGCCGTGGCTCTTGATACCATGATCAGGCTGGACGTGAAACCACCTTGCGAGAATCCGACTCAATGCTGAAACGTCTCTCGGTCTGCCTGTTCGCTCTGCTCCTGCCAATTTCGTCTACAGCGAATTGCGCAGCAAGCGCGTATGATGCGCATCCCAAACTTGTCGTCATTCTCGTGATAGACCAGTTTCGAGAAGATTATCTGGAGCGGTACCGGAAGGACTTTAAAGGACAGGGATTCAATCTGTTCCTGGAGCACGGCTCGTTTTTCCCGGACTGCTACTACGATTATGGCAACCTGGTCACGGCGGCGGGCCACTCGACTCTCGCAACCGGCGCGTATACAGACGGACATGGCATTGCTGCCAATCAATGGTGGGACCTGAACCGCAACAGCAAGCGGCCCATCAGTTCTGTTGAGGATCCGCGCTACAGCATAGTCGGCGTGTCCAATGGAGCCACGCAGGAAGGCGCTTCTCCAAGAAACCTGCTGGCAACCACGGTCGGAGATGAAGTTCGCCTGGCTACCCAGGGCGAAGCCAAGCTGTTCGGGGTTTCACTGAAAGACCGGGCGGCGATTCTGACGGCAGGACATACTGCCAACGGGTCGTTCTGGATCGATCCCCAGAGCGGCGCATTCATTACTTCCACCTATTACATGCCCGCGTTGCCAGACTGGGCGACGACCTTCAACCAGAGCGACAGCGCGGTGCAGGCACGTACTGCCGCCGGCGTTCCGAGCGATGCTCCTTTTTTCTCCAAAGTCGGCCCCACCGATGCTGCAATCCAGTACGAACTGCAGTTCGCGGAAGCCCTCATCTCCGGAGAAAAGCTTGGTTCCGGAAATGTCACCGACGTGTTGACAATTAGTATTTCTTCGACTGACATTCTGGGCCATCGCGTCGGCCCGGACTCTCCGCAGCAGCGCCAACTGGTTGACCAGCTCGATGGCAATCTGGATGAGTTCTTTCGCTGGCTGGATCACAACGTGCCCGGAGGCCTGCGCAGCGTCTGGATTGCTCTCTCCGCAGATCACGGAGTCGCCCCAGTCCCCACTACAGCGCAGCAGCTTGGGGTTCCGGCGACGGCGATCCACGTAAAACCCCTGGTGGCCGCGCTCAACCAGACCATGAATGACCGTTTTTCACCCGGCCAGCAGCTTGCGTATCTGCTCCCTGACCAGGAACTGCCTTACATTGCACTGAACATCCCTATCTTCGAACGCGCCGGCATCAACGAACTGGAAGCGGAACGGGCCATTCAGGATGCGATACCAAATGCGATGAAGACTCTGCAGTCGGCAGACTTCTCGAAGCCCGACTCTGGCATTAAGCCCAGCCGTGCCCGCCTGAAACCGGAGCCGAAAATTTTTCGCAGCTACACGCGACTGCAGATGGGCTCCATTCAGCCCGGCCTGCCTCCCACGGATTTCGGTCGAATCATCGCCCACAGCTATTCCGCCAATGGCGGCTGGTATGTCATGCTGATTCCCGACGCGTATCAAATGCAATCCTTCGGAACCGGTACAACTCATTTCTCTCCCTATTCGTACGATCGGCATGTGCCTCTTGCGTTCTATGGTTCCGTTTTTACGCCAGGGGTGTTTCGCGGAAGAGTCCAGCCCGTGGACCTCGCTGCGACGCTCGCTGCCATGTTGAACATCAACCAGCCCTCCGCAAGCATCGGTCATGTTCTGTCGCAAGCCGTACATCCGGAAGTGGAGTTGAAGCCGAGAGTTTTAAGAAGAAAGAAGAGACACGTGAAAGGCGAGCCGGAGCAAAAGACTACCGCAGCAAAGAGCGCTGCGGCGAACCCTGGAACAACAGCTCCCGTCAAAGCAGCGCCTGCATCCCCGACTGTGCAAGAGGCCGCTCCAGCAGCGCCACCGGTCGCGCCTGGAACCACTCCGCCGCAAACCCAGGCGCCCCCTTCGGCCGCACAGCAGCCTGCATCGTCCACCACTCCGGCACCTGCCAATCCGGACAACAGCCAGCCCGCGCCTTCGCAGTCCCAGCCGAACACCTCTCCTCAGCCATGAGCGCGAGTCATAATCCGGATTTGCGGGTGCGCTTCTGCGGCATCGAATTGCGAAATCCGGTTCTTGCGGCCAGCGGCACCTTCGGCTACGGTGTGGAGTTTGAGGACATCGTAGCCCTGGATAAGATCGGCGGATTTGTGACGAAGGGCTTATCTCGCGAAGCGATGGCGGGCAACCCCGCACCCCGCCTGATTGAAACGGCCGCGGGTATGCTGAACGCCATCGGACTGCAGAATGTCGGCGTTACAGAATTTGTGGAGCGTAAACTTCCTGCGATCCGGAAGCTGCCCTGTGTCGCGATTGCAAACGTATTTGGCACCACGATCGGCGCATATTGTGGCGTGATCCAGGCGTTGAACGAAAGCGATGGAATCGCAGCATACGAACTGAATGCTTCGTGTCCGAACACGCATAACGGCGGCATGGTGTTCGGAACCGATCCGCTGATGGTCCATGAACTGGTTCAACGAACTAAAGCAGTGTCCCGCCGTCCGCTGATAGTCAAGCTGTCGCCCAACGTGACCAGCATCGCCGTCATTGCGCGGGCCGCTGCAGACGCGGGCGCAGACGCGCTCTCTCTGGTGAACACGTTCGTTTCCCTGTCCATTGATGCCAAAACCAGAAAGACCCGACTTTCCCACGGGACAGGCGGACTTTCCGGGCCGGCAATTAAGCCACTGGCACTTCGCCTAGTGTATGAGGCGGCTCATGCCATAGAAATCCCTGTGCTAGGAATGGGGGGGATCACCACTGCGGAAGATGCAGTGGAATTTATGCTGGCAGGCGCAACCGCGGTCCAGGTCGGTACCGCAAGCTATGCTGATCCCCGCGCGGTGCAACGGATTGCAGAAGGGTTGACGAAATGGTGTACGCGTCAGCGCGTGGACAAAATTGCCAGTCTGACTGGCGCGCTGGAAATAAATTCTCGACAGCCGCTTTAAGAGGGGGTGCCGAACGCGCCGTGGCTCGCCCGCTAGGCTGATACCCTGTCCGCAAGCGAGAACGGACGAACCCTAATTGATCACATGCACGATGAAGTGCATCTTTCCATGGCCCATTCCGCAGAATTTACCGCACTTGCCTCGAAAATCACCGGTCTTTGTAGGGGTGACCTGCACGTCGGTTGTCTCGCCCTTCTTCATCACGCCGCGAATGCCAAGTCCTGGCACAACAAGACTGTGCTCCACATCCGCTGAGGTAAGCTCCAAGGTGACGGACTGGTCTTTTTTCAACGTGATTTCGCTTGGCTCAAATTGAAATTTCTTCGCCTGAATCTGGACGGTACGCACCTGGCCTGCAGGAGAGGCCGATGTTGCGTTTTGCGCCAGGCAAGGAAACGCCACAATAGCGATTGCAGCAGAAAGCAGCATCCGTGTGCATCCCGTTTTCATTCTCATGGAGGTCTTTGATTTTCCCTTAGGCACTGTGTTCTGCGCCCTGCGCGGCAGCCAGTCGCTGCTCCGCTTCGTAGATTGTGCGATTGGCCTCCGCGTACCGTTTGCTCTCATCGCCAGCTTCATTCCACATCCGCTGACCCTGCTCCAATTCCTGGCGCGCGTTCCCAACATCGATCTCGTTCGGGGGCATCGCGCTTTCGGCGAGAATCGTGACCCGGTCCGGGAGAATTTCTACAAACCCTCGCGACACAAAAATCACCCTTTCGCCGATATCACCGCCATGGATCGTGACTTCGCCGGCACCCAATTCGGCCAATAGCGGAGCGTGCTGATAGAGCACTTCTAGATACCCTGTGCGCGACGGCAGCGACACGGAATCTGCCGTCCCATCGACAAAAATCCTGTCAGGCGTAACCAGTCGAACTCGGATTGAATTTGTGTCCGCCATAAGTTGCTTTCTTAAGAGTTCTGCTTCATCTTGCCGGCGGCTTCAAGAACCTCATCGATGTCGCCCTTCATGTAGAAAGCCTGCTCTGGCACATCGTCGTGTTTGCCGTCGATGACTTCTTTGAAGCTGCGGACCGTGTCGGCAATCTTAACGTAGCGCCCCTGCATACCGGTAAACTGTTCCGCCACGTGAAAGGGTTGCGAGAGAAACTTTTGCACCTTGCGCGCCCGCATTACGGTCAGCTTGTCATCTTCCGACAACTCGTCAATGCCGAGAATGGCGATGATATCCTGCAGGTCCTTGTAACGCTGCAAAATCCGCTTGACGCCCTGAGCCACGTCATAATGCTCCTGGCCCACGGTGCGCGGCGCGAGAATACGCGAAGTGGAGGCCAGCGGATCGACAGCCGGATAAATGCCCAATTCCGATAGCGGTCGCGACAGCACCGTTGTGGCGTCCAGGTGAGCAAAAGTGGTTGCCGGAGCAGGGTCGGTCAAATCATCTGCCGGAACGTAGACGGCCTGGACCGAAGTAACCGAGCCCTTCTTTGTGGAAGTGATGCGCTCCTGCAGTTCGCCCATTTCCGTTGCCAGGTTCGGCTGATAACCGACGGCGGATGGCATGCGCCCCAGCAGCGTGGAAACTTCCGATCCTGCCTGGGTGAAGCGAAAAATATTGTCGATGAACAACAGCGTGTCCGCGCCTTCTTCATCGCGAAAATACTCGGCCACCGTAAGCGCGGTCAGCGCAACACGCAGACGCGCACCGGGCGGCTCGGTCATCTGACCGTAGATCAGGGCCGCTTTGGACTTGTCGAGTTGCTTCAGGTCGATGACCCCGGACTCCTGAAATTCCAACCACAGATCATTGCCTTCACGGGTACGTTCGCCTACTCCGGCGAACACGGAGAATCCGCCGTGCTTCGAGGCAACGTTATTGATCAGTTCCTGAATGATGACGGTTTTGCCGACACCCGCGCCACCGAACAGGCCTGTCTTGCCACCCTTAAGAAACGGCTGGATCAGGTCAATGACCTTGATGCCGGTCTCAAACATTTCCTCGCGCGTGGACTGCTCGTCGAAGGAGGGAGCCTGGCGATGGATGGGGCGATGCTCGGTTGCATTCACAGGTCCAAGCTCATCGACCGGTTGTCCGATCACATTGAGCACGCGACCCAGTGTGGGGCGGCCCACGGGAACGGTGATCGGTCCCCCCAGATCGACAGCCTTCATGCCGCGAACCATTCCTTCGGTCGCTTCCATGGCGATGCAGCGCACGCGTCCTTCGCCGAGATGCTGCTGCACCTCCACGATTACGTCGAGCGGTGTCGGCACGTCAAAGCCTTCGCTGGTAATCCGCAACGCCTCATAAATAGGCGGCATGTGCGCTTCATCAAACTGCACGTCGACCGCCGGTCCTGCGACTTTTATTACCTGTCCGCTATTTTCTGCCATGGTTTCCTGAATACTTTCTCCAAAATTCGTTCAGTGCAACTGCCATGCTGAAGATTGTTTACAGCGCTGCTGCACCGCTGACTATCTCAATGATTTCTTTGGTGATCGCAGCCTGTCGAACGCGATTCATGGTCAGGGTGTACTTGTCGATCATCTCAGAAGCATTGTTTGTAGCTGCGTCCATGGCCGTCATTCGTGACGCATGTTCGGCGGCTGCGGACTCCAGCATGGCGTGGTAAAGCTGCGTTGCCACATACTGGGGCAGCAGCGCCTGCAGCAGTTGCCGGGGAGGCTGTTCATAAATGTAGTCCACCTGTGCGGTCCCGAACTTGCTCGCCTCTTCATCGGCTTCACGGGTGTCTTCGCTCTCGATACTTACACCGGAACTGTGAGCGGCCCTCGCCATCTCCTCACGCTGTTCTCTGTCCAGTTCCGTCGCGCTGGCAATGTCATGCTTGCCTATTTCCATAATCGGCAGAATACGTTCGACAAGCACACGTTGCGTCATCACGGATTGAAATTCATTGAAGACTAAATACACTGCATCCGTCTCGCAGGCGGTATAGCGCTCCACCAGGGTGTGTGCCAGATGGGCAGCTTTTTCGAACGTCAGCTTGTCGAGCATTCCGGTATGCTCGCCGACGATTTCAATTCTCGCCTTCCGCGACCGGGGCTCCCCGCGCCGCTCCGTCTGCCGCCCTTCTGAGATGGAGGCAAAAGGATAGCTGCGGCGCAACACATCGCGCCCTTTGCGACCGATTGACTCCAAATCCAGATCGACATCGGAGTGTTCGTCGATGAACTGGTGGGCCGCTTTCAGCACGTTGGTGTTGAATGCTCCGGCAAAGCCCTTATCGCCGGTCACGATGACCACAGTCACTCGCTTCTCCGGTCGGGCCACGAGCAAAGGATGCGTTGGCTCCCCGGATTCCGGGTCATAAATGTCCACACGCCGCATCAGGGAATCCAGGACACTACTCAGCATCTTCGAGTAGGGGCGAGATGCAAATGCGCGTTCCTGGGCACGCCGCAGCTTCGCCGCAGCAACCATTTTCATGGCTTTCGTGATCTGCCGGGTGTTCTTCACACTGCGGATGCGGCGTCGTAGATCGAGAACGTTGGCCATGGATAAAGGCTATTTCCCTGCCGGCTGCGCTGTCGGCTGATTTTTGTTCTGCTGGTCCGCGTGCGCGGCACTCGCCTGGTCCGCGCTTCTCTGATCGGAGCTGCGCTTTTCTTCCCGTCCAGCTTCGTTCGATTTGCCCTGAGTCGCATCCACGTGAGCTTCAGGATGTTCGGAGAAGAAATTCTGCTTGTACTCATTGATGGCAGCGGTCATGCGTTTCTTCAGATCGTCATCCAGCGCCTTCTTGGTCGCAATGTCATTCAGCACAGCGGCCTGCGCTCCATCCATGTACGGATACAAACCTTCCTCGAAATCACGCACGTTCTCTACCTTCACGTCATCCAACAACCCCGTGGTTCCCGCATACAGGATGATGACCTGCTTCTCCATCGTTAAGGGCGCGAACTGCTTCTGCTTTAAGAGCTCCGTCAGACGCTGTCCGCGATTGAGCTGGCTCAGCGTAACCTTGTCCAGATCACTGCCGAACTGGGCGAAGGCAGCCAGTTCACGATACTGCGCCAGGTCCAGCTTGAGCGTTGCTCCCACCTGCTTGGTAGCTTTGGCGGCAGCGGAGAATCCGACACGGCTCACCGAAAGTCCAACGTTTACGGCAGGACGAATACCGCTGTTGAACAAGTCTGTTTCGAGGAAAATCTGTCCATCCGTGATGGAAATGACGTTTGTAGGAATGTAAGCGGAGACGTCCCCAGCCTGGGTCTCAATGATCGGCAACGCAGTCAGCGACCCGCCTCCCAGTTCCTTGCTCAGTTTTGCCGAGCGCTCAAGAAGTCGCGAATGGAGATAAAACACGTCGCCCGGATATGCCTCTCTGCCCGGCGGACGTCGCAATAACAGCGAGATCTCACGATAAGAAACGGCGTGCTTGGAAAGATCGTCGTAAATGACCAGCGCATGCCGTTCGGAGTCGCGAAAGAATTCTCCAATTGCGGTTGCGGCATAGGGTGCGATGTACTGCATAGGTGCCGGCTCCGACGCGGATGCGACCACGACGATCGTATAGTCCATGGCACCGTGTTCCGTCAGCGTCTGCACAACCTGCGCTACGGAAGAACGCTTCTGGCCAATCGCACAGTACACACAGATGAGGTTGTTCTTCGCGCTGTTCAGGATCGTGTCGAGCACAACGGCTGTTTTGCCCGTCTGACGGTCCCCGATGATCAGTTCGCGCTGTCCTCTTCCGATCGGAATCATGGAATCAATGGCCTTGATGCCTGTGGCCATTGGCTCCTTCACCGGCTGGCGATCGATTACACCCGGAGCAAGCCGCTCCACGGGAAGGAATTTCTCCGTCGCAATTGGACCCTTATCGTCGATTGGCTGACCAAGAGCATTCACAACGCGCCCGATCATCGCGTCCCCAACAGGAACGCTCATGATTTTGCCCGTACGCTTAACCTGTCCACCTTCACTGATTTCCGTGTAGTCGCCCAGCAGTACCGCGCCCACCTGGTCTTCATCCAGGTTCATAGCCAGCCCCATTACGCCATGGGGAAATTCCAGCATCTCGCCAGCCATAACTTTATCTAGGCCATGGATTCGCGCAATGCCGTCGCCAAGGGAAATGATGGTCCCGACTTCGTCGACCTTGACCCGCGACTCGAAATTCTCAATTTGTTCACGAAGTAACTGCGATATTTCGTCTGCTTTAATCTGCGCCATTCTGCTTCCAATTGGAGTCTGGATTTGTTGTTCAGTTCGCTATCAGCTTGCTACGCAGTTCTTCCAGCCTGCCGCGCAGTGAGCCATCGTAGATCGTGTCGCCGATGCGAAGAATCACCCCGCCGAGCAGCGACGGATCGCGCCGGAAGGCCGCATGCACTTGCGCGCCAGCCAGCTTGGAAGCCTGAGCTTCGATCTCCGATTTCTCCTCGGCGTCCAGCTCTCGAACGCTGGTAATCGTCGCCTGGCGAATATGAAGGCGGACATTCATCTCCTTGCGGTACTCCTCGGCAATCGAGTCCAGTGCATTGATGCGGCCGTTCTGCAGGACGACAGCAACAAAGTTGCGCATCTGCTTTGCCAGCCCGAGGCGGGGCGCAATCGCATCCAGGACCTTCAACTTGGTTTCCAGCGGGATCGAGGGATTTCCAAAGATCTCCTGAAGCTCTCGGCTGTCCCGCAGGGTTCCGAGAACATCGCCAAACTGAGATTCGACTTGCCGAGGATCCAGCTTTTCCGATATCACCACATCCGCCAACGCACGCGCATACTGGGCCGCGAACACGCTCATCAGTTCACTCCCCCGCCACGCGTTCGGGACGGCAATTCTGTCACAAAAGCGTCCACAAGCAGCCTGTCCGTTTCGGCATTGACCGCCATGCCCCGCCGGGCATGTTCAATCACCAGCTCCGCAGTCAGATTTTTCAACTGGCGCTGGGCGTTCGCGCTTGCCGCATTCACCTCATTTTCGGCTGCGGCGACGATGCGGTGCTTTTCCTCCTCAAGCGCGGCCCGCAGACGCTGCTCTTCTGCTGCGGTTTCCTGCTGCGCCTGCACCTGCACCGAGTGAATTTCTTCATCCAGCCTGCTGAGTCGCTGCTCTACATCTGCCAAGCGGCGATTGGCATCTTCCGTTGCTGCGCGGGCGAGTTCGATCTCGTTCTGAATTCGTTCCTTCCGGTTGCGCAAGGTCCTTGGCAAAAGACGCGCCAGAAACCAGACGACAGCGACCAGCAAGATGAGGAAGTTCAGCGACTCAAAAATCCGCGCTGCAACTTCCGTCGATAGCCCCAGGGCATGCGCAATGCTGCGCACCATGGGTGCGTGCCGATACTGATAAGCATCGTCGTGCGCTTCTGGATTCTCGACCTTGCTTTCCTTGACCTCTTCCTTGCGTTCCTGTTTGCGCTGATACCTCTCTACGTCGCGCCGTTCTTTCAAGTAGCGCTGATATGCGGAATTTCCCTGGGATGGAGAAGGTGCAGTTTGTTGGCTGGCAGCCGTAGTTCCGACTGCTCCACCAGTTTGAGCAGAGAGTCCAAAGGAATGTGCTGGCAGACTCGCCCAGAACAAGACCACAGCGGCCAAGGCAACCGAGATACCGAGGCCCTGCTGGCGCAGACAAAAGGAAATTGGCGACTTACGGAGGCCCATCAAGCCTGCTCCTGCTGGGACGCGCGCCGGGGCGATACCAAGGTCCGTATTACCTCCGCCGCCAACTCGTCGATGGACGCATCGAGCTGCAGACGGGCCGCCGCCATGCTTTGCTCAATCGCGATCTGGGCCAGCGCGCTGCGCTGCTGCGCCGCTGCACTCACTTCTGCCAGAATCTCTTCGGTTTCAAGATGCACGGTATGGAGACGTTCCTGTCGTCGGTGAAGAACATGCGCCCGGGCAGTCCGCAATCTGCGTTCGTACTCGGATGTTTTGGCTTCCGCAGCGGCAATCGCCTGCGTCGCTTTTTCAATAGCACCCTGCGTCCGCGCATAACGTTCCCGCAAAACCTTCGTCAAAGGACCATGTACGAGCAGCCGGTATGCCGCGAGCGTCACCAGAAAAAGAATCATGGTGGGCACGGAACCGAGCACAAGTCCACTGAGCTGTTGCAGCATGGTATCCATCAGTTTTTTTCGGAGTTCAGCAGTAGAGGCGGAAAACGAACGCTGGTCTATCTGGTAAATCTGGCTGTATGAACTTTATTTTTTAACAAACGGTTCTCTTGAATGTCAACTTGGCGATGGATGCCAAAAGCCGACTCCGTCTGGCTTATAGGATTCCATCCATTCCCTCTATTATAGCGGGGCCACGCTCAAGTCCGGTTCAAACCGGATCAAATTTGACTCTTTCGCCCATTGGCATACACTGGAAGCAATCGCCTCGGACCTGGGTCAAGGTCCGGCAGGCCGGATGCCCGCAACAGCAGTCCTTCGTTCAGGCATCCGGCCTACTCTTTCCTTCCGGCAAATTCACCTCGGAATGTCAGGCATGCGGGGCCTGTTCTTCCACCCAGTACATGCGATATTTGCCCATGAGAGATGCCGGACCCCGAACGCGCAGGCAAACCATATCATCATGGAAATCCCTTTGCAGCACGACCGCTCCCGCATCGAGCGCCGCAAGCACTCCGCCTTCACTCTGCGGAATGCTCATCTCACGCTCTTCGAGAGGGTCTTTTTTCAGTGCCTCATCGAGCGCGAGGAGCAGCTTGTCAAGACCTGTCTGGTTGCGCGCCGAAACAGCGATGGCTCCTGCCTTCCACCGCGAGGCGCGCTCATCTCCCCCTGGCAGCAGATCGCATTTGTTCATTATTTCGATGCGCGGCTTGTCCGCTACATTCAGCTCTTTCAGGACCTTTTCCACCTCCTCACGATGGCTGGCAAGCGACTCACTCGAAGCATCCATTACGTGGATAAGTACCTCGGCCATCTGGACTTCTTCAAGTGTCGCGCGAAACGCATTCACCAGGGTGTGAGGCAGCGCGCGGATAAAGCCAACCGTATCTGACAACAGAATGCGACGCCGTGAGCGCAGGGTGAGCACATGTAGCTTGGGATCGAGCGTGGCAAATAAGCGCGCGGATTCAAGGACTTCAGCCCTGGTGAGCGCGTTGAAGAGAGTGCTTTTGCCCGCGTTTGTATATCCGACCAGCGCAACCGTCGGTACAGGTACAGATTCCCGGCGCTGGCGTTGTTGCTGACGAATGCTGCGCACCGAGGCGAGCCGCGCTTTGACGATCTGAATTTTACGGCCGATTTTTCGGCGATCGGTTTCAAGCTGGGTCTCACCGGGGCCGCGCGTTCCGATACCCCCACCAAGTTGCGACATGGACCGGCCACGCCCGGCAAGACGCGGAAGCATATATTCCAGCTGCGCCAGTTCCACCTGAAGCTGGCCTTCTCGCGTCCTTGCATGAGACGCAAAGATATCTAGAATCAACTGCGTACGGTCAATGACACGGCACGGAAGCAGCCGTTCCAGCTCGCGCAGCTGCGAAGGCGAGAGATCCTGTTCAAAAACGATCAGGTCGGCTTGGCTGGCGCTGGCCCTCGCGCCAATTTCCTCGAGTTTTCCTTTTCCCACCAGCGTGGCCGGATCGGGATGGTCGCGGCGCTGGACCATCACATCCAGCACGTCAGCCCCGGCACTCTCGGCCAGTTCCCTGCACTCGGCGGCCTCGGGCGAAAGCGCAAACTGGCTGGAGCGGGCGGGCAATTCACCAGACAAAGGTCCTGCATCGCTCTCGCTCACTTCCGCAGAGGAGTTGCCATGCTCCGTATCGGCCGCGACGTCGGCCGAAGGTCCTTGCATGGCCTCAAACGCTCCCTTCGCGAGACGCGCAGACGCAGTTAGTTTTTGGCGGTATTTGCGCCCGGTAAACTCACAGGCGACGATAATCGTCCTTTCCCCCGTGCCGGTATTCCGCGCAGGGAAGGTGGAACGGCACTGTTTTTCCAAATCAGTCAAAGATCCGCGGCCTCTCTTCCCAACGCTTCACTTAGGCGAGAGGCCGTGCGCCGTTTGAATCCAAAAGCGATTGCAGATTTGCTAAGAGGCATGCGGAGTAACTGTATGCCCATGGGCGGCAATACCCGCATCTGCCGATAGAGGTGTATGGGTTGCCGCTCCTGCGTTGCTGGCCGCCATGGTCGTTGGTGGGTGACGATGTTCGCCCATCAGAACAGGCTTGCCGCTGACTACGGTAGAAATTGCGTGTTTAAAGATGAGTTGTTCCTGGTTGTTGTTTTCCAGCAGAACGGAATATTTATCGAAAGACCGAATGCGCCCGGTCAACTTTACGCCGCTCACCAGATAAATCGTGATCTGGCATTTGTCTTTG
>DASSZI010000181.1:0-7702 GCA_035713565.1 Acidobacteriaceae bacterium
CTGCTGGACCAGGCCCACCATTTGCGGAATATGCTCCGTTGCCCGCGCCAGGCATTCCGGTTTCTCCACGCCAAGGGAGTCCAGATCCTCCAGAAATGCTTTTTCGTATTTTGCGGTGTAATCGCCGATGGACTGGCCGGAAGCAGCGGCGTTGCGCATAATCTTGTCGTCTACATCCGTGATGTTCATCACGTGACGTAGTGGAACGCGCTGCTGCTCCAGGAAGCGCCGCAGAATGTCTACGTGTACAAACGTGCGGAAGTTACCGATGTGTCCGTAGTCGTAAACTGTGGGCCCGCAGGCATAGATGCCAAGCGGCTTGCCTGCCGGAGCGCGGAGCTCCTCGACCAGGCCAGTGAGTGTGTTGTAGAGACGAATTGCCATGCAAGTTTCGATTGTACGGTGTCGTGCGCCGCATCAACCGAGCGCAAGCGACGGATTAGCGCTTAACCGATCATCGGAGAAGTTTCCGGCCATCAGCCTGGGCCACGCCGCCGCTGCAATCATCGCTGCATTGTCGGTAGAGAGTTCCAGGGAGGGAAACGCGACCGGCAGAGAGTGTTTCTCGCCTTCCCGGCAGAAGCGGCGTCGCAGTTCACCGTTCGCAGCCACCCCGCCGGAAACCACGATACTGGCCGCGTGGATGGCCTCGGCCGCCGCGAATGTCTTACGGATTAGGTCCTCCACAACCGTTCTCTGGAAGGATGCGATCAGGTTCAGCGTCTCTGTATCGCAGACCGCCAGTGCGTCTGCCGGCTTGGCATTCGGCAGGGCTGCCAGAGCCGCTCGCCGGGCTTCGATCGCTGCTTCCATGGACCGGCTTTGCACATGCCGCAGAACGGCGGTTTTCAACCCGCTATAGGAAAACTGAAAGCTGAGGCTCTGTTGCGGGGCTGCGCGATAGGGTTTCTGCTTTACGTGAATCGGGCCAAAAGGGATGGCGCGGCCATTGCCATGCTGCGCAAGCCAGTCGATCCAGGGGCCGCCGGGATAACCAAGGCCGAGCAGTTTGGCGACTTTGTCGAATGCTTCACCCGCAGCATCGTCCACGGTTCTGCCTATATTCTGGTAGCGCCATGTCGCCTGGCACTCTTCTGCCAGGTAAAGGTGCGTATGTCCGCCGGAAACCACCAGCGCAAGCACAGGCTGAGGTACATTCCGTTGCTGTTTTCTCGCTTCCAGCAACACAGCGTGGATGTGGCCCTCCAGGTGATTGACCGCGATCAAAGGTTTTTCCAGCGCAAACGCCAAAGCTTTGGCGTACATCACGCCAACCAGGAGTGCCCCGGCCAATCCGGGTCCTTCCGTAACGGCAATGCCATCCAGGTCGGTAAGCGAGCATCCAGCCTGCTCCAATGCCGCCCGAACCACGGGGACAATGTTTTGCAGATGCTCCCGCGATGCCAGTTCCGGCACAACGCCCCCGTACCGGGAATGGGTTCCTACCTGCGATGCGATCACATTCGACAGCACTTCTGCGCCTGCGCGCACAACGGCAGCTGCGGTCTCATCGCAGGAGCTTTCAATCCCCAGGATCAGTTCGTGTGTGGAAGAGACATGTGGCTGCATGTCACCATGGTAAGGGAGTGCTGAAGGATCAGGCGTGGTTTTGCAGGCACGAGCGCCATTCTATGGGAATCGACCACCATTACGTCTTACCGCCTGCTCGCCAGCGCGCGGCCATGCAAATCGTCGAGCGACTGCGGAGCTCCGGTCATGCCGCCTACTTCGCCGGCGGCTGTGTGCGCGATTTGCTGCTCGGGCGCGAACCTTCAGATTTCGACGTCGCGACCAGCGCCACTCCGGATGTCGTGCTTGCCATGTTTCCGCGAACCTTTGCCGTCGGCGCGCACTTCGGGGTGGTCCTTGTCGCCACGCAAGGTCCTGAGGAAACCGGAAGGAACGATGAAGCTGAAATCCTCACGGAGGTCGCAACCTTCCGCAATGATGGATCTTACAGCGATGGGCGCAGGCCGGATTCCGTCCGCTACACAGCTTCTGCGGAACAGGATGTGCTTCGCCGCGATTTCACCATCAACGGTATGCTGCTCGATCCGGCGAAGCTGACTGTGGCGGAAAGCGTGGAGACAGCGGTCCTGGATTATGTCGGCGGCCTTGAAGATCTTCATGCTGGAGTAGTGCGGGCGATCGGAAATCCGGCGCAGCGACTTGCTGAGGACAAGCTGCGCATGCTCCGTGCTGTGCGTTTTGCCGCGCGTTTTGGATTTCTCATTGAGGAGGGCACGCTCAGCGCGATTCGCGCAGCCGCACACCAGATCCCCCAGGTGAGTCAGGAGCGCGTTCGGGACGAGCTGACAAGAATGCTGACCGAAGGCTCAGCGCGCAGGGCATTCGAGCTGCTGCAAACCACTGGATTGCTGCGGAACATATTGCCGGAAATCGAGGGGATGCGTGGAGTGGAGCAGCCGCCTCAGTATCATCCCGAAGGCGACGTATGGACGCACACGTTGATCCTGCTGGAGCAGTTGCCCGCAGGCTGCTCCGCCACGCTGGCCTGGGGTGCGCTGCTGCACGATGTCGGCAAGCCGCCCACGTTCCGCCGGGTGCCGGAGCGCATTCGTTTCGATGGCCATGTGGAGGTGGGCGTGTGCATGGCGGAGGAGATCTGCCGCCGCCTGCGTATCTCGAACGCCGCCACCGCCCAGATCTTGGAATTGGTGGCCAATCACATGCGCTTCGGCGACGTGAAGAACATGCGGGCCTCTACTCTTAAGCGTTTTTTCCGGCTGCCTGAATTTCCAGAACATCTGGCTCTACATCGCATGGACTGTATGGCCAGCCATCGAGATTTGTCTCTGTACAATTTCACCCGCGAGCATTTCGAAATGGCGGAGCCGGAGAATATTTGCCCTAAGCCCCTGGTGACCGGTGACGATCTGATCACCCTTGGTTATAGACCCGGTCCGCATTTCAAAACCATGTTGTCAATGGCGGAAGATGCGCAGTTGGAAGGCCGCGTGGCTTCGCGGGAACAGGCCCTGCAATTGATCCAAAGCGAATTTCCCGATCCGATGGGGATCGGGAAATAGTACGCGCCCGCCGAGAACCCTGTCGTTACGTCCCGATTCGCTGACATACCTGATCGCTCAATGTCGTTCTGGTTTCATGTGCTCCGCCCGCCGAAAGGAAGAGCGGTGGGGAGACAAGTCATCTCCCCACGAATTTATTTGGAAGCAAGTTCGAAGCGCTTGTTAACTTCTTCCCAGTTCACCGTATTCCACCAGGCTGCCAGGTAATCCGGGCGCCTGTTCTGGTATTTCAAATAATAGGCGTGCTCCCACACGTCGTTGCCCAGAATCGCGAAATATCCCTGCATCAGAGGATTGTCCTGATTTGCGGTCGTAAGAATTTTCAACTTGCCGCCATCGTTAACCAGCCATCCCCATCCCGAGCCGAACTGTTTGGCCGTCGTTTCATTGAACTGCTTTCTAAAATCCTCAAAGCTGCCAAAATCTTTTTTGATCTGCTCGGCGAGTTTACCGGTCGGCTCGCCGCCGCCATTTGGCTTCATAATCTGCCAGAACATGGTGTGGTTTACATGACCGCCACCATTGTTTCGCACCGTGGTGCGAACGTCTTCCGGAACACTTTCAAGATTTCGTAACAGATCTTCGGCAGAACGTTTTGCCAGATCTGGATGCTTCTCGATTGCGGCATTCAGGTTATTTACATAAGCCTGGTGATGCTTGTCGTGATGCAAGTGCATCGTTGTTGCGTCAATGTGCGGTTCCAACGCCGCGTAGTCGTAAGGAAGTGGTGGAACTTCGTGTGCCAATGGATTTCCTCCTGTTTTCAATTGCGATAGGGCTGCTAAAAGGGAATTGCCGCCTAGCTCCAACAACGCAGAGGCGGGATGCTCGAGCGCTGGCCAGCTTCGGCCGCATTGGGAAACAGGGACGACTTCAACTCAACTTTCACGCTCCGCTACAGTATATGGATGCGGCAGAAAACCTGTCGGAGCGCATTTTCAAAATCTCCGGCGTACTAAAATGGCTTCGTTTTGCAATCCGGGTGCCCAGAGCAGCGGTCCGTCGTCTAATCCGCCAGTACCGGCTCTCACCACAACTGCGCATGTCCGGCGCTCGCGGTTCGTTGCTTCACCACAATTTGCTTTGGAGTCAGAATGATTCTCAGGTCTCCTGAATACAGATGGATCACGACAGATGGGAGCGCATTTGGCGCGCCGGGGCTGCCACCACGGTGGACCTCCAGCGAAAAAGATGCGGTCGGAACTGCCTATGCAGGCGCAAGTCGAGTGTGGTTCACGATTTCACACGGCATTCTAAACGAAATCTATTATCCGACCATCGATCGTCCGCAGGTCCGCGACATGGGATTTCTCCTCAGCGACGGTGAAACTTTCTTTCACGAGGACAAGCGGGATCTCGACCATACTTTCGAGTACATCGATGATGACGCTCTCGGCGTACGTATCATCTCTCGCGATCCGCAGGGGCGATACGTTCTCACGAAGGAAATTGTCTGTGATCCTCATCAGTCTACTGTCCTTGTACACGCACGGATTGAAGGCAAAGAGGACTTCCTGAACCGGCTGAAAATCTATGCGCTTCTTGCGCCACACATCGAGGTCGGCGGCGCGGGAAATTCAGCCCGAGTGATGGATGTAAACGGCAAGCGCATTTTGCTCGCGTGGAAGGACACAACTTCACTCGCGATGGCGGCGGACTGCGGCTTTTCCCGCGCCTCTTGCGGCTATGTCGGCGCGAGCGATGGCTGGCAGGATTTGAACCAAAACTTCATCATGGATTGGCAATTCGATCAGGCGCTCGACGGAAATGTAGCCATGATGGGTGAAATCGAAGTCGCGAGGAATCGGGAGTTTACGCTGACAATCGGCTTTGGCCGGGGACATCACGCCGCCATAGCTGGAAGCATGCAGTCGCTGGCTACTCCTTTCTCGGCTCATCTTGAGCGTTTCACCGAGCAATGGCATCGGGCCAAGTGCAGGAACTCTCTGGTCGCGGCATCCTGTGATAATGGCCGACTGTTCCGCATCAGCCACAGCGTTCTGCTGGCGCACGAGGACAAGACATTTCAGGGAGCTTTCATCGCCTCCGCCTCCATACCCTGGGGTCAGGTCAAGGGCGATGATGACCTTGGCGGGTATCACCTCGTGTGGACCCGCGACATGGTACAGACCGCGACCGCTTTAATGGCGGTCGGCAGGCAGGAGACCGCGTTACGTGCTCTCGTGTACCTGGCATGCGCCCAGCGGCAGGACGGCGGCTTCTCACAGAATTTCTGGGTGAACGGGACGCCGTACTGGTCGGGCATTCAACTGGATGAGGTGGCGTTTCCTATCATCCTGGCGTGGCGGCTCTGGAAGCAGAATGCCCTTGGCACTTTTGACGTTTTCCCGTTTGTCGAACGGGCCGCCGCATTCCTTGTAAAGTTCGCGCCTATTACACAACAGGAGCGCTGGGAGGAAAACTCCGGCTACTCGCCGTCCACTCTGGCTGCAGTAATCACCGGCCTCGTCTGCGCCGGCGAACTGGTCAGAGCCCATGATGCCGCCGATTTGGCGGAGTTCTATGAAGTCTTTGCTGACTGGATCGAGTCCAATCTGGAAGCCTGGACGGTGACCGAGGATGGCGTTCTATTGCCGGAGGTGCGGCGTCACTATATGCGGATTCGGCCACCATGTCCGGGCGATACCTACTTCAACCCGCAGGTCGGGAAAGGCCGTCTCCACATTGCAAACCGCGAGCCTGGAGAACGCTACGACTTTGAGGCACGAGAGATCATCGATCATGGCTTTCTGGAACTCGTCCGCTACGGGATCCGCTCCCCTCACGATCCGCTGATCGTCGATTCCTTGAAAGTGGTGGATGCGGTGCTGAAAGTCGACACGCCGACAGGGGTGTGCTGGAGGCGCTACAACCATGATGGGTACGGCCAGAAACACGACGGCGGCCCATACCAGGGATGTGGCCAGGGCAGAGCCTGGCCACTGCTCACCGGAGAGCGAGCGCACTATGAACTCGCGGCAGCCAGGGATATTCGTCCGATGATCGCCACCATTGAAAGTTTTACCTCAGCCGGAGGGATGCTCCCCGAGCAGATCTGGGACGCTCCCGATATTCCAGGAAAGGGAATGCTTCTGGGCCGGCCTTCCGGTTCCGCGATGCCGCTAGCCTGGGCTCATTCGGAATACATCAAGCTGCTGCGTTCTTCAAATGACGGGGAAGTCTTCGACCGGGTTGAGCCCGTGGCGCGCCGATACCAGGTCGCTCGGCGAGACCAGACAATCCAGATTTTCAAGCTCGATCAGATGTTGAATCGCATCGCACCGGGAAAAACCCTGCGCATCATTCACGATTCCAGATTCTTGCTGCTCTGGACCCAGGATGAGTGGAAAACCCACGAAAAGGTAGAGTCCAAATTAGTGGGTTCCTCGAGCGCGTACGTCGATCTGCCAACCCAGGCCGGAACAGAGGGCACTTTGATCTTTACCTTTTACTGGCACGCGGAGCAGCGATGGGAAGGAAGAAATTACGAGGTTCTGGTGGCGGATCGCATGCCAGCAACACGCCCGGAGCGAAACAATTCGTCAGAGTGATCTCCATTTTGAAGCAGGTGCGGGTGCAAGCGGGGATGCCCTTGTGCATGTTACGCATCTATACAATAAAACGCGGAGCATAGGACATGACCGAGAAAACGTCGGAACTTCAGGAGATGGCATGACAGATCTGGATCAGGTTTCCATCAATGCATTGCGGTTTCTCGCCGTCGATGCCGTAGAAAAGGCCAACAGCGGCCATCCCGGCGCGCCGCTAGGCGATTCGCCCATGATGTACCTGCTGTTTCACAAATACATGCGGCACAATCCGGCGAACTCCAAGTGGTCCGACCGCGACCACTTTTTGCTCTCGAATGGCCACGCATCGGCAATGCTGTACGCAGCGTTGTACCTGAGCGGCTACAAACTAACGCTGGAAGATTTGCGGCAGTTTCGTCAGTTCGACTCGAAAACTCCGGGCCATCCGGAGCGCAGCGCGACCGATGGTGTCGAGGTCACGACGGGACCTCTTGGACAGGGCCTGGCCATGTCCGTCGGCATGGCAGGCGCGGAGCGGCATCTTGCGGCGCGCTATAACAGGCCAGGATTCGAAATCGTGAATCACTACACCTACGTCATGTGCGGCGATGGCGATCTCATGGAAGGCGTTTCCCATGAGGCGTGCTCCTTCGCCGGAACGCTCGGCCTGGGCAAGCTGATTCTGTTCTATGACGACAACCTTGTTTCCCTGGACGGCCCGACCGACCTCTCCTTTACCGAAAATGTGGAAAAGCGGTTTGAGGCGTATCACTGGCACGTGCAGCGCGTGGCCGATGGCAATGATCTGGAAGCCATTCAGAAAGCAATCGACGCAGCAAAATCCGTGACCGACAAGCCGTCCATTATTGCAGTGCGCACCGTAATTGGCTACGGCAGCCCCAAAGCAGGCACCTCCAAAGTGCACGGCGAACCGCTGGGGCCGGACGATACGAAAAAAACGAAAGAGAAACTTGGCTGGCGCACCGATAAAACCTTCTATGTGCCGGAAGATGCCGCGAAAAACTGGGAACAGGTGAAAGAGCGGGGGGCGAAGCTTGAAGCAGACTGGAATGCGATGTTTGCGAAATACAAGCAGCAATATCCCGACCTTGCCGCGGAGTA
>DASSZI010000182.1:0-10266 GCA_035713565.1 Acidobacteriaceae bacterium
CCCATGGAATCCTTTCTCAGCCGCTATCGTAATCCTCTGGTTCTGCTGGCCGTGGTGTTGGCGCAGATGGTGCTGATCGCGGTGCAGGTGCGCCGTCCCGCGAAAGGCACCGATGGGCACCAGACGCGTTTGGCTCGTTACGGAGTAGTGTCGGTCATCTCACCGGTCGAGCGTGCATTTCTCTTTACCGGACATGGGATTGTGAATACCTGGCATGGCTACCTCGACCTTCGTCATGTCCGGGCGCAGAACCGGGAATTGCAGGCGGAACTTAGCCGGGTACGAGTTGAAGAAGCATCGCTGGCGGAAGATGCGCGGCAGAATGGACGGTTGCAGAAGCTGTTCGCCTTTCAGCAGCACTATGTCGCCAGGACCGTCGCGGCGCACGTGATCGGCACCAGCGGAACTGATCTCTCCCGTGTCCTCTATCTCGATAAAGGCTCCGCCGATGGACTTCGCACCGATATGCCGGTCATCACACCGGATGGAGTGGTGGGGAAACTTCGGGACGTATTTCCCCATACTTCGCAACTACTGGAAATCAATGATCCGACCAGTGGACTGGGCGTGATTCTAACCGAAAGCCGGTTACGTGGAATCCTTCGCGGTACCGCGTCGGGACAGACGGAGATCATTGACATTCTGCCGGATGAGCGCATCCGGCCCGGTGAGGGGCTCGTCACCAGCGGGGGCGATGAGATTTTCCCGCGGGGACTCCCAGTTGGAACGGTCGATCGGATCGTCAATGATCCGGCACGCAATCCGTACGTCGCGATTCGTATCCGGCCTTCAGTCAACCTGTCCCGGCTCGATGAGGTACTGGTGATCACTCAGACCTCCGATAGCATTCCGACAACGATGCAGCAGGACATTGCCACCAGCGAGCAGAAGGCGGCAGATATTCTGGCCCAGCGGTTGCCCGGCGCAAGCGCGCCAAAGGCCGCCAGCCCGGATGGAAAGGCGCAGCCGCCAGTCGATGTGAACGCCCCTCCCCCGCCCGTCCGTCCACCCGCATCGCTGCATCCTGACCGATATACACCCGGAGCAACACCGCCAGCCGCGCAGTTGACCCCCGGCGCTCCGTACTCGACGCAGACGTTTGCCCCGTCGACAGTCTCAGCTGTTGGGCCAGCGAGTGAGGCCAAAGCAGGCTCCGCCTTGGTGAGAATCCCGGCTGACAAGCATTCCAGCACGCCTAAGCCGGAGACCGCGGGAGTCTACAGCAAGCCCAAACGCTCCGCTGCAGATTCCAATTCTGCAAACCATGCCGAGGCCCCCCGGAACTGACCATGGCCATCCTAGCGCAGAGTTCCCGCAGGGAAATGGAGGAGCATCACTTTTCGCTTTGGACGCTGATTGCGGTCCCGTTGCTGAGCGTTTTTCTGCAGGCGTATCTGCCCCTCCGATTCCCTCATTTCGGCTTGCTAGATTTGCCGGTGCTGGTAGTGATTTATTTTTCGGTATCGCGCCGCAGCCCTATTGCCGGTACCTTCTTCGGTCTGATCCTTGGGATGATCCAGGACGCATTGACTCACTTGCCTTTCGGCATTCATGGCATCATCAACTGCATCCTGGGATACCTGGCCGCCTCGATCGGATTGCGAATCGACGTCGACAACCCAGGTACCCGCCTGATGATGAATTTTGCTTTCGTGGTGCTCGGTAGTGTTTTGCAGGTGCTTATTATGCGGCGCCTGCTGGGAATGCACGTGCAATGGTTCTGGCTGCACGAGCTTATCCGCGCGATAATCAACGCGCTGATCGGTGTGATACTTTTTGCGCTTCTCGATCGACTGCGCCAGAGTGAATGAGCTTGGCCCAACAGCAAACCGGGTTTCGACCGGGCAACGGGTGTTGCCCGCTCCTGATCTTCGAATCTAACCGTCTATTCCGTTCACGAATCCGTTTCCCGGGAGTATGCTGGAGGCACAAAATCAATCCCAATGGCTGGCGATTACAACAAGGATGAAAAAGTTCCGGCGATCAAGCTGACTGCGATGCAATACCTGGTCGCGTTCATCCTGATGATTCTGGTTTCGGGTCTATGGCGTCTGCAAGTGCTTGGCGCGCAAAACTACCGCGCACTTGCGCAGGCCAACCGAATTCGAAAGGTGCCGATCCTTGCGCCTCGCGGCAAACTTTACGACCGCTATGGACGGCTTCTCGTCGACAATTATCCGTCCGTCACCTGTTTCCTGGTGCCGGAACAGGCGCACAATCTCGAGAGTGACCTTCCGCTGATCGCGGAAGGATTGCACATGAGCCCGACGCAGCTTCGTGCCGTGCTGCTGCGCTACCATCACCGTCCGAAATATCAGCCCATTCCTCTGCAACTGGACATTACCCCCGACGAGCAGGCCTTTATCGCCGCTCATTCCAATGAGCTTCCAGAGTTGGAAACAATCGAAGAAGAGCGTCGCCTTTACCCCAGCAACGGTTTTGCCGCGCACCTGATCGGATATGTGGGCGAAGTTTCGGAAGATATGCTTGACGACCCGCGTTATGCCTTCTACCAGCCCGGGGATATGGTCGGCCGCTCCGGCGTGGAAGAGTCCTACGATCCGGTTCTGCGGGGGCAGGACGGCTCGCGGGATGTGATTGTGGACAGCCACGGGCGCGAACTGGGATCGCTTGGCATCGAGCCGGCAATTCCAGGGAAATCGTTGAAGCTGACCATCGATCTTGATGTACAGGAAGCTGCGGAGAAAGCGCTCGGCCCGCGCAATGGGGCCATTGTTGCGATTGACCCTCATACCGGAGAAGTGCTGGCCATGGTCAGCCGCCCCACCTTCGATCCCAACCAGTTCGCGATTCGAATCCATCGCAATGAATGGAACAAGCTGATTACTGATCCCGAGCATCCCCTGCTGGACAAAGCGATTCAGGCCCAGCTCGCGCCGGGGTCTACCTTCAAGCTGATCGAAGCCGTTGCCGGATTACAAGAGGGCATCGCGCAAAACACGAGCGTGGATTGTCACGGTGGCGCCAGTTTCTATGGGCGCTACTTCAAGTGCTGGATTGCGGCGCGCCACCAGGGCCACGGCATCACGGACATCAGCAAGGGCATTTACCAGTCCTGCGACGTTTACTTCTACACGCTCGCGGAGAAGATGGGCATCGACAAAATCGCCGAATGGGCGCACAGGTTTGGCCTTGGCGAGAAAACCGGCGTGGACCTGCCAAACGAAGCAGCCGGAATTGTGCCGTCGCCGGAGTGGAAAATGCGCAATTACCACCAGAAATGGTTCGCCGGGGAGACGATCTCGGTCGGCATCGGGCAGGGCGCTCTTGCCGTCACCCCCCTGCAACTGGCGCGAGCCATTGGCGGACTGGCTTCCGGCGGAGTATTGAAGCGCCCCCACGTGGTGTTCCCGGACGAAATTCCGTCCGACTTGAAGCAGTATTATCAGGAGCAATTTCCCGGCTCCGGAGACGCAACGGTTCCCATCAATCCAGCCAACTGGGAAACCGTCACGGACGCAATGGCGCAGGTGACTACCTTTGCCGGGACAGCAGGCATGGCCCAGTTGAACGGCATCGATTTCGCGGGAAAAACCGGCACTGCGCAGATTGTCAGCAATGCATATAAAGCCGGAGCCGGAGGGGGCAAAAAGTTGAGCGATACGGCCTGGTTTGTCGGCGTCTCCCCGCGCCGCAACCCCGACATCGCGGTGGTGGTTCTGTGGCAGAACGGCAGCGAGGGTTATTTCAGCGCGCGTTTGGCGGCTCAGGTGATCGAGGCATACGTCAACAAACAGCGGCGGAATGCGAACAATCTTCCGCTGATTGTCGACAAGACACCGCTTGCCCAACCCGCAGGCGCAAAGCCGGACGCCGCTGCGAAGCCGACCGCGACGGAAATCCCGCGTTCCGCCAAGCGGGCCCGGAATGTTGCGGAACTGCGGAATTCCCCATTGTTGCCTGCGGCCCGTACAGTAGGATGGAAGGCAACCCACTGAGCCATGCGACGCTTCCTTTCCTATCGCGACTTCGACTGGACACTGCTTGCATTCGTAGTTGCGCTGTCGGTAATCAGCGTTCTTGAAATCTACAGCGCCACCCTGCATACCAAGTTTGTGAATTTCGACCAGAAGCAGATTCTCTGGCTGGCCGGCGGCTTTGTCAGCATGTTTGTGCTGTCATTGATCGACTATCACATTCTCCTCGACATCGCGGTTTGGGCCTACGGCATTTGCGTTCTTTCTCTGGTGGCAGTGCTGGCGGTGGGGACGAAGGTTCTGGGCGCGCGGCGGTGGATCCATTTGCCGGGCGGGATTCATTTCCAGCCTTCGGAATGGGTCAAGCTGATCCTGATTGTGGTGCTGGCGCGATACTTTACGAACCTCGGCGGCCGGAACCTGACTTGGAAAGACATCTTCAAAGCCATGGCCATCGTGGGTTTACCGATGCTACTTGTCCTAAAGCAGCCAGACCTTGGGACGGCGCTTACCTATTCTCCCGTGCTTCTCTGTGGACTTTTTTTGGGAGGCATCAGCTTCCGCCAGGCAGCCATCCTGTTTCTCGCGGCATCCCTGGCCATTGTTCCCGCCTGGTATAAGGTTCTTAAACCTTATCAGAAGCAGCGGCTAACCAGTTTCATGCAGCCGGACAATGATCCACGGGGCAGCGGGTATCAGATTCGGCAATCGCTGATCGCGGTCGGATCGGGCGGTATCTGGGGCCAGGGCGCTACCCATGGCACGCAAACGCAGGGGGATTTTCTGCCGATCCCCTACACAGACTTTATCTTTGCTGCATTCTGCGAGGAGCATGGCCTGGTCGGGGCCATCTTCGTGCTGCTGCTATACTTCTTGTTGTTGATGCGTTTGGTGCAAAACGCACAAACTGCCGCCGACCTTCCCGGCACATTGATTATTATGGGGGTCGTGGCCGTTCTGATTTTTCAGATCGCGGTCAATGTGGGCATGGTCATCGGTTTAATGCCGGTCACCGGAATTCCTTTGCCCTTAATGAGTTATGGCGGCTCCTCGGTGCTCTTCACGTTTTTGGCCCTGGGCATCGTGATGAACATTCGTATGAGCCGTTTTGTAAATTAGCAGGTTTGATGAAGGTGTAGTTCGCACAGTTCTCTATACCGTCATCCTGAGCAAGGCCAGAACCAGGCGCGTTGCAATCAGCACAAGCGCCCGGTTCTTCGCTCCTGGCGGAATGACGACGGATTTTCAGCGCATCCGTGACCCAAGGGTTCGGCACGCTGCCAGAAATTTCCCTTGGTCCGGCAGGTTTCAAATGCGGCCAGGTAGAGTTGGATCGAATGAACGCAACGAACTCCGCACGCAGACTGGAAACGGCCCCACCCCAATGCGGGGAAGCAGTGGCCACAAAGTCCGCACGCAATGTTGCTCCACGTCGCAGTCAGGATTCTTCGCTTCTATTGCCATCCCGCTTTTGCGGGTGCGTCGTTGTTTGTTGGCCTAAAGCAAGTTTCCCACCCGCGACGTTTTCACAAGCATCGATCGCTCCACTCCGCCTGACCCGGCACGCTGTCGTTTAGCGCGCGGAACCTGCCTCACCCTCTGCCCCGAGCCGTTCGGCACGGGCTTTGAATGAGGCGGCATGACAAAAGAAATCTATATCTCCAGTACTCCGCACGAGACACGGCTGGCAGTGGTCGAAGATGAGCAGCTTGCGGAAATCTACTATGAGCGCGAAAACGAGTACACGCTAGCGGGCTCAGTCTACAAGGGCAAAGTCACTCGCGTACTCCCTGGCATGCAGTCGGCATTTGTCGACATCGGCCTGGAGCGGGACGCTTTCCTTTATGTGACCGATTTTGCCGAGGAAAGTGAAGACGGCGAAGAATACATTGCACTAACGCCCGGTCAGCCTTCCGGCCGTTCCCTACCCGCTGGCGGTTCGAACGGTCACTCCTCGGAACCGGCATCAAACGATTCTCATCGTCACCAGCAAGGGGCGGAGCCCACCCGGCGGGACGATACGACGCCCGGACCTCCGCGCTCCTCGTCCGAGGCAACCAGTTCTCCAGCTCAAGGGGAACCTGGCACCGGCTCAAAACGCTGGCGTGGACGCCGCGGCCGCAGGCGCGGTCGCAGCAATGGCGCGCCGCAGAACGTATCAGGCAGGCCAGCCGAACCAATCTACGAACACGGCGGTTCCCTCCATCAGGAGTCCGATTTGTCTGTGCCTGAATCGGCAGTTAGTGAACCGGATGCGGACCGTCCTGAGCACTTCGAATCCACTTTGAACCAACCGCAAACGCCGCACACGGAACCGACAAGTGCGATGCCCCGGCAGCATTCGGAACCTTCTTCTCAAGCGTCAGCGCTGGTATTGCCTGGCGAATCACTCTCGAAATATCGGACCGGATCCACCGGCTCTCAAGCGCCGGCAAGTGCTTCCGCGACCCCGACGACAACTGCACCGGTCTCCAATTACCAGCCGCCCACGATGGTAACCGGCGCGCTGGCCTGGGACGGCAGCGATGTTTTGCCGGGAGAATCGCTCTCTCGATACAAAAACAAGCCAGCGCACGAATCCGAACGCCAGAAGGAGCCCGAGAGTTCCGTTCCGTCGGCTTCGATTCCTGCCTCGACGCAGGCCGAAGCCGGCCCGATTGAGAGCCCCGATAGCCCTGCTCCGCGCCCAGAACAGGAAACTTCCCCGGATCCTGTGCCTGCTAGCGAGATCAATCCGGATTTTCACCCGACGCGTGGGGAATCTTCATCATCCGAGCCGGCTTTGGCTCTTGCCGAAGCGCAGGAGCAAGCCGCACTCAACACGCAGGAGACGGAGGAGCAGGCGACCCATTCCACTATCCAGGAAGATCACGCCGCAGAACAGCCGGAGGAATTCGAGCCAGCCGAAGGATCCGCTTCTTATCGCGTCGATCCTTCCGCCCCAAGCGCCTACCGGCAGACGATTGCGCCCGACTCAGCGCTTGCGGAACCGGAACGTCCCTTGCATTCCCTAGAAGAAAGCTATCCTGTCACCGCACCGGATCGGCCTGAGCAAACCGCGGCAGCTCTGGAGTATAAAACTGAGCGCGCACCTGAGCCGAACGTCGTTCCCGAGCCGTTCCTGGGCGAAGCTGTCTCGATTGCTCCTCACAGCGCACCTTCGAGCACCGCTGCAACCGAGCTTCCTGAATCGCAATCGCCCGTCGCCCAGCACTCTGGATCCGAAGTCGTTGCGGAAAGCAGTGCGGTGGAACCTGAGGAGCGCGGTGAATCCCTCGACTCCGACGAAGGGGACCATACGTCGCACCCGTTCGATCCAGGGTTGGGGCATCTGGAAGAAGAGATGATCGACGAGGAGGAAGCCGAAGCCTTCGCCGCGCAGACACTCCTTGACGAAACGGAATACGACGATCTGGTTGAAGAGACTCTGGACGTGCAGATGGACAGCGGTCTGCTTAGCGAACTGGTTCGCGACCAGCACATTGACAAGCGCACGCGTTTTGTAGAACAGCCGGGGATCGAGGGGCATGGCGAACCAGCGATGCTGGAAGAGGAAGAAGACCTCGATGCCGGAAAAGACAGCGAGGAGGAAATGTTCGAAGGTTCGCTTGCAGGACTGGAACTGGAGACTATTTCCGACACGTCCGCCGAGGATGAGGCTGACGGATCAGCCCCGGCCCGCAATGGCCGGCCAGACTCGCAACGGGGCCATCGCCGCGGAATGCGTGGACAACAGCGGCCTGGCCAGCGCGGAGATCGAGGACGGATGCGCCGCGCCACCGCGCAGACTTCCAATTTGCCCGCCATCACGGAACTTCTCAAGCCGAATCAGGAGATCCTCGTCCAGATTGCGAAAGAGCCGATTGCGCGTAAGGGCGCCCGCATCACCAGCCATATCGCTCTTCCGGGCCGATTCCTGGTCTTTATGCCAACAGTGAATCACGTGGGCGTTTCCCGCAAAATTTCTTCCGACGAAGAACGGCAACGGCTGAAACGCATTTTGCTGAGCGAAAAAGGTGCTGCCTCGGGCGGTTTCATCGTCCGGACGGCTGCGGCCAGCGCCAGTGAGGACGATTTGCGCGCGGACATTCGGTTTCTGCTTACGCTGTGGGGGGAGATGCGCCAGCGCGCGGAGAACTCCAAGCCTCCAGCCCTGATCTACCACGATCTCAGCCTGGTGGAACGCGTGTTGCGAGACCAGGTCACGGACAATTTTTCGGCGATTTGGGTGGACAGTGAGGCAGACTACGAGCGGGTGCTGCGGTTTCTGAGTCGGTTTGAGCCCTCTCTGGTGCGCCGCGTAAAGCTGTATACCAAAGAAACGCCGCTGTTTGAACAATTCGGCATTCAGGAAGAGATCAATAAGGCACTACGCTCCAAGGTTTGGCTCAAATCAGGCGGATCCATCGTTATCAACCAAACGGAAGCGCTAGTTGCCATCGACATCAACACGGGTAAATATGTCGGGAAAACCGCACGGCTAGAAGACACAATTCTCAAGACGAACCTGGATGCCATTCCGGAGATCGTTCGCCAGATTCGCCTGCGCGATCTGGGTGGCATTATCGTGATCGATTTCATCGACATGGATGAACGCAAGAACCGTAATAAAGTGATGCAGGCCTTAGAAGACGAGTTAAAGTCGGATCGGGCGCCATCGAAAGTCCTGCAATTTAATGATTTCGGCCTCGTGGCAATCACGCGCAAGCGTGTGAAACAGTCGCTGGAACGCACTCTTTCAGTTCCCTGCTCGGTCTGCAGCGGAACAGGAATGGTCAAGGGCCCGCTCACCGTATGCAATGAGATCTATATCGAACTGCGCAAAATGCATCGCCAGTTCGACCGCTCGGATGTGATGCTGCGTGTCCATCCGGAAGTGGTGAAGCAGTTGAAGGCCTCCAATGGACGCTGGCTGGCGGAAATGGAAGAAATGTCGGCCAAGACCATCATTGTGAAAAGCGATGCGGCCCTCCATCCCGAGCAGTTCGACATCCATTGAGGGATCACGCGAGAGGCGAGCGGAGTTCCAAGCCACGCAGCAGCCCCACGGCTAAGCGGCGAAGGCCTCCGGGGAATTCCATCATCCAGGCGGTTTCCTGCCGCCTGGAATTTTCATCGTTACGAAAAACTACGGCTTCCATCAAACAATCGTGCACGTAGTTCGTCTAACTGTACGCGCGGAGAAACCCAGGGTCTGATCGCACGCGTCCGGAACCATCGCACGCTGGATGACGGGGTAAAACACAGATGGGTGGAGCCACTCAGAATGGGCATCTTGCCTTTTGTGCCATGCATCCGATTTCAGTTGACGGGCCGAACGAGTGTGAGACGGTGCCCAGCGACGAACAACAGAACTCGAGGACACGAAAAGGTTATGAAAATTATAAAACCCAGTTTGCGCAGGGGCTTGAAATGGGCCGGCATTACGGCGTTGGCATTCGGTCTGCCTCTAACGGCGGTAATGCATGCTCAGGACTCCTCGAATAATAACTACAACTACAGTAACGCCAGAAAGCCCCGCTACAGCGGTAAAAGCTGGACCGATAGTCTTGTGCTAGAGGGGGGCGGAGGCGGCACCATGGGGGTGCAGAATACGCAGAACCTCGTCAACCCGGGATTCAACGTCCTGCTGGGCGTAGGCTATAAATTCAATGACCGATTGAGTCTGCTGGGGGAGTGGAACTTTAACGACCTTGGCGTTCCCCACAGTCTGGCGAACGCCGTGGCGCAGGTTCCTGGAGGAAATGAGCACCTCTGGACTGCGATGTTGAATCCCAAGTTCAACGTCATCCGCAAGGGCCGATTTGACGGATATGTGATCGGGGGAGGAGGCTTCTCCCGCTCTCTGGTTTCCTTTACTAGACCTGTTCTGGTGCCATGCGGCTATGGGTACGGGTACGGATACGGATTCGGGTATGGCGGAGCTTGCGCGGGCAGTGTAACGGTTTCGCACCACTCCAGCAACCAGGCCGCATTGGACATTGGCGGTGGGGCGGAATTCCGCTTCTCCCCTTATTCGCGCTACAAGCTTTTTGTGGAAGCCCGCTATCTGAAAGCGATGACTCCCAAGAGCAACCTTCCTCCGGGGTACGACGCTACCATGGTTCCAGCCACGATCGGCATTCGTTGGTAGCAGACTCTCACTCCGAAGCACTTCAAGAGCGCATCTTTCGAGGTGCGCTCTTTCATTTGGCTGGCAGGCAATCATAGTTGTAGAAGATTTCGCGGATCGGGCCAACCGGCTCCCGCGGAATATCGCAGTTTCCTCGCAAGGCGCTTGCTGATACGAAACGGTATCTGCTCTTCCCTTCCTAACGTGAGCGTGATG
>DASSZI010000183.1:0-6035 GCA_035713565.1 Acidobacteriaceae bacterium
GGAAGTTTGGCCATATCGATCCATTCATCGCCGCCAAGCGGAACTTCGCTTATCAGCGCGACGCGTTCCACTCCAGGCAAAAGCTGGAGCCGCTCCAGGACTGCCTTGTAAACCGCCGCAGCCCGTTGTTGCTTGGAGTACCCATGGGACGGCAGAACAATCCTGGCCGTCAGGACTCTATCTGGTTGAAAACCTAGATGCACATGCAGCAGCCGATACATGCTGGCACTGAGCAGGCCGGTGGTCAGAACGAGCGCCACGCTCAGTGCAACCTCCGCGGAGACAAGAAACTTTCGCAGCCGTTTGCCTCCGCGCGTTTCACTTGCGCTGCGCGACTCGCTGCGCAGTGCCTCCTGCGGCTGCGTATGCCAGCTCATCCAGGCAGGGGCTGCCCCGGCGAGCAGCGTTGCCGCGAGTCCCAGAACGATGGCGCAGGACGCGCCCGCCCAGTCTACATGCAGGTTGCCTCGAAAATTGAGCGCTGGAGGAAGAAAATGCTGCAAACCCGGGACTGCAATCATGGCAAGAAAAAGCCCCAGGAGTCCGCCAAAAAAAGCCAGTACCATGGCTTCCCGCATTGCCACACGCAACATATCGCAGCGGCTGGCCCCCATGGCGGAGGCAATGGCCATCTCCTGCCGACGGCCTAAGGCGCGAGCCAGCAGCAGATTCATAATGTTGATGCAGCCAATGAGCAGCAGACCAACCACTGCCGCCAGCAGGATGAGAAGCGGCTTGCGGTTCTTGCCTACCAAAGCTTGCTGGAAGGGCGCGATGGTGGCGGACAGAGTTGCCCTTTGCTCCGCAGGCAGGCTCGCAGAAATCGTATGTTGCAGCGCGTCGATTTCGGCGCCCGCCTGCGCAGCCGTGACTCCTGGCTTGAGCCGAGCCAGTCCGAAATAATTGAAATCGCCCATCGCTTCCTGCAGTCGCGCCTTGGAAAATGCGATGGGGACGATAGCTTCTGTCAGTTTGGGATGGACCGTGTCGGAATTTGCGAAAGTCTCCACGTCCGGCAGATGAAACGAACGCGGCATCACCCCGATTACTGCATAGGGATAGCCGTCGAGTGTGACCGTCTTACCAAGGATCTTTGCGTCTCCATGAAACTGATGCTCCCACAGATCATGCATCAGCACGACGACGCGCTCATGCCCCGGCTGGTCTTCTTCGGGAGTGAACGCCCGCCCAATCGAAGGATCGGCTTCAAGCACGCCAAAGATCCCGGAAGTGCTGCGCAAAAGGTTGACCTGCAAGGGATGGGCACCCGCGCCAAGGGGAACGCTGTCCGGATCCATTGCCGCCATGGCGGCGAAGCTGTGGCTGTGCTGCCGCCAGTTCTCAAAATGGTTGGCGTTCAATGGCAATGCCGGGTAACTGTCCTTGAACTCGGCCACGACCTCCTGCAGGTTCACCAGCCGTTCCGGATGGGTATACGGCAGAGGCTTCAGCAGCACATCATAGACCAGCGTGAAAATGGCCGTCGTTGCGCCGATCCCAATCGCCAGCGTGAGCACAGCTACGATTGCGAAGCCAGGCGCTTTGCGAAGCTGACGGAATGCGTAACGGATGTCCTGCGCGAGCCTGGTCACTTGAATCCTCCGGTCGGAAGTTGCTGCCAATGAACAGTACGTGCAATTGGTACGCCAGTTCCCGCAATTCAGGAGTTTCTTATTCGGCAATAATTTACGGTGCGCGCACGTTCATGCGTCCTCCAAAAAGTGTCCGGAAATGAACACTCCTGTCCCTAAACGGACAGTCAACGTAAGCCTGGATTCCCAAGGCAAAAAAGATTTGCATTCTCCGGGCCTCTCGCTTGCGTATATGCAGGTAGAGAGTTTCCGGAGAGAAAAGATTGAAAGCAGCCACTATAGAACCGTTTCCGGGTTGGGCGCTGGGCGCCATCGCTGCGGGGCGGCCCAGCGCGGCGGACTTTAGCGCACTTGTGGAGCATCATCAATCGCGCGTTTACAGCATTGCATTTCGCATTGTTGGAGACCGGGGCGCGGCGGAGGAGGTGGCGCAGGATGTCTTTCTGGCGCTGTCGCGCAATTTGGATCGCATTGAAAACCCAGAGCACTTACTGGCATGGCTGCGGCGAGTGGCGGTGCAGCGAGCCACGGACGCATGCAGGCGTCGCTCGAGCCGGGTGGATTTTTCGGCAGCCGAATATGACGAAGAATCAAACCCGGCAGTGGCTGAACTCGACGGAACTTCGTCATTGCATTTAGCAACCTGGGCGGAGAAGCTGGTGGGCATTCTGCCTCATCCGCAACGGGCCATCGTCCTGCTTCGTTATCAGGAAGATATGACGCCGGCGGAGATCGCGGATGCGCTGAACATGCCCATCGCAACCGTCAAAAGCTATCTGCAGCGAGCATTGAAGAAGATGCGGGCGAAAGCAGAACTGTTGAGGAGGATCTGAGTCTATGTTCAACCTGAATGACGAATTCGCTGAAGGTCAGGACGAATTTGAAAGAGAACTTCGCGCCGGCCTGCGACCCCGCTCTGCCCCGGACGGATTCGCCGAGCGGATCAATTTACTCGCAGCCGCACCTGGCCCAGTGCTTGGACATTCGAAACCGACGCGACTGCAAGATGCTCGTACCTCTGTGGTGCGGAATGCCTGGACCCGCATGGTTGCGGCTGCGTGCCTCCTGCTGATTGTCATCGCGGGCACACTTGTGGAGCATGAACGCGAGCAGCGCCATGCTGGCGAGCGCGCGCGAGCCCAGGTGATGCTTGCTCTGCGCGTCACCAGCACCGCGCTTCAGGATGTGCGCATGAAGGTGGACAACCCCCGCTCCACTGGCAAAACGCAACGAGAACCGTAAGCTATGCAGGCCTATTGAACGAGAAGGAGAGTTGAAATGACACGAAAGTTTTCCATTCCGGCATGCTTTTTTTTCGGAGTCGCAACGCTGGCTGCATCTGCGGCAGTTGCCCAGGACAAACAACCCAGGTTTCCCGTCGCCATTGAGAAAAAACTGGCTGCCCGGGCAACCAACGTCGATGAGGTAACGCTCGACAAGAAAATGCTGGAGTTCGCCGGGCAATTTCTAAGCTCCAAACCGAAGGACGCTCAAGCCAAGCAGTTGATACAAAAGCTCAACGGGGTTTATGTCCGGGAATATGAATTCGACAAGCCCGATCAATACTCTGCGGAAGACCTGGATTCCCTACGGAAACAGGTCCGCGGCTCGGAGTGGAGTCCGATGGTACGAGAGCACTCAGTGAAAGGCAAGGGCGACACAGACGTGTACGTGAAGCTGGTCAACGGTGAGGTGCAGGGCATGTTTGTTCTGGACGCCGAGCCGAAGGAGCTTGATGTTGTCTACATCTCCGGTCCCATTCGCCCACAGGACCTCAATGCTCTGGGGGGCAACCTCGGCATTCCCAACGTAAAGACGGGTGATCCCTCGAAGGAGACCAAATGAGAAAAACGATGCCTTGCCTGCTGGCCATTCTGCTGCTGTGGAGCGCGGGGTGCTCGGCCGCCACTGACGACTTCGATTCGGTAGTAAGTGGTGTCGAGCACCGATATTCGACGCATGCGCATCGCATCCCTCTCGTGGCGCTGATTGGCCTCTGTGCCCGCGTGTACACGCGTGGAGGAGTCGAGGGAATGCACATTGCGGAGATTGACAACCTGGATCGGGCCAATTCCCAGGAACTTTTTTCCTTGGTCCAGTCCCGCCTTGGCGACGAATGGCAACCGATCGTCGCAGACCGGGAGCAGCGGAAGCAGAGCGGTGCGGCGGGACTTTCCGTCATCTTCGCTCGCCCGGATGGTCGCATCATGCAACTGATGATTGCCGATTATGAGAATGGCGAATTGAATCTGGTTCGGATGGGGGTTGATGGCGCACGATTATCGAGCTGGATCAATGAGCATGAGCACGGAAGCCGCCAATCAGATTGAAGGCGATGCGGCACTTACTCCAGCGTTCGCTTTAACTGTCCGCACGCGGCGTAAATGTCGCGTCCGCGGGGGCGGCGCAGAAACGCAGGTACGCCGCTCGCAATGAGGTGCGTTTGAAATGCCGTCACGTCTTCCGGAGAGGGCATTCGGTAAGGAATCTCGGGACCGGGGTTCCAGACGATAAGATTCACCTTCGACTCGATGCCGGAACTCTTTAGCAATGTGGCGAGTTCCCGTGCATCCTGGAGGCGATCATTGACGCCGCCCAGCAGAACATATTCAAACGTGAGCCGCTCGCGCGGACGCAAGGGAATCTTCCGCATAGCGGCCAGCAACGATCCGATGTTCCATTTGCGGGTAATCGGCATCATGGCTTCCCGGATGCTGTCGTTGGGAGCGTTGAGGCTCAGCGCCAACTTCGGGCGAAGCTTCTCTTTGGCGAAGCGCTCCAGGCCGGGCAGAATGCCTGAAGTGGACACCGTCATTCGCGATTCGGGAATACCGGTGCCCTCCACGAGCAAGTGGACCGCAGCCATGAAGTTCTCATAATTGAGAAATGGCTCGCCCATTCCCATGAAGACCAGGTTGATGCGATCGCGCCCGACCCGTACTTGATGCCGATTGAAAACGGCGATTACCTGGCCTGCGATTTCTCCAGCCGTCAGGTTGCGTTTGATGCCCAGCTTGGCGGTCAGACAGAACTGGCAATTGACCGCGCAACCAACTTGACTGGATATGCAGATCGTTGCGCGGCGATAAGCCCGTGCCGCAGACGTGGAATGTAAGGTGCCTGAATCTCTCTCGTTCGTGAACTCCTCTTGCGCCGCTTCGGAACCGTCGCCAATCTCTCCGTCATCGCCGTTCGGCATCCAGACCGTTTCAACGGTTTCGCCGTCGCCGCATGCAATGAGATAACGCTCTGTTCCATCACTCGACTGAAAGGCCTGGGCGATGTTGGGAACGCCAACCGAATAACCCGCTGCCGTGAGCCGATGGCGGACAGACATCGGAAGGGAAGTGATGTCTTCGATCTTAGAAACTCGCTCCCGGTAAAGGGCGTGCCAGACCTGCCTTGCGCGATAGGCAGGTAAAGCTAAGCTTTCGGAAAGTCCACCAAGTGCTTGAATATTCAAGCCAAACAATGGTGTTTGTCGAAATTCGCCGGGAATGGCCTCTTGAGCCTCGAATTGTGGAAAAATTACCATTCAATGTGGATAAAGCCTTCCAAACCGGCTACTTGGCTGAACAGCGGCACGCCACGTCAGACTGTGAAAAAATTATAGTGAGATGAATACTACGTATAACCCGCACGATAGCACGCAATGCACCACTCACGGCAGTTCCCTGGACCTGACGCAAAACAGAAACATCCGCAGAACGCAGCTTTCCAACGGCCTGGTCATTCTGACTGAAAGGATGGAGCACGTCCGTTCTGTTTCCATGGGTGTGTGGGTCAAGACGGGCTCGCGTGATGAGCAACCGGAGATCAACGGCGTTTCTCATTTCGTTGAACACATGGTGTTCAAGGGAACGAAATCGCGCTCGGCGAAAAACATTGCCCGGGAAGTAGATGCGATCGGCGGCAACCTCGATGCCTTTACCAGTAAGGAGAATATCTGCTTTAACGTTAAAGTGCTCGATGAGCACGTGCCCAAGGCGCTCGACGTTCTGACCGATCTGGTAATGCATCCGGTCTTTGCGCCGGAGGATATCGACCGGGAGTGCAAGGTAGTGCTGGAAGAGATCAAGATGGATGAAGACAATCCCGACATGCTGGTGCATGAGATTTTCACTCAGAGCTTCTGGAAGGATCATCCACTCGGCAAGCCGATCCTTGGGACGAAAGAAACGGTTCGTCGCTTCGATCAATCGACTCTGTTCGATTTTTATGGCGGAAGGTTCCAGGGCGGGAACATGGTTTTTTCTGCCGCAGGCAATCTGGAGCATGACCGTTTCGTCGAGCTGGTCTCGGACAAACTGGCGCACCTGCCCAAAGCTGCAGAAGGGTTTGCCGACGGCGCCGCATTCAGCGCTTCGCCCAAGGTGCATGCACGGATCGTGTCCAAACAGAAAAAGTCTCTGGAGCAACTGCAGTTATGCCTCGGCGTACCTG
>DASSZI010000184.1:0-29572 GCA_035713565.1 Acidobacteriaceae bacterium
AATGTTGTCGAGATAGAGCCGCGAGATCGCCAGCACCTTCAGGTATTCGACGGAAGTCGCTTCGTCCCATCCCCGGCCGCCGAGCGCGGTGTTGTGCGGCTGGAAGCTCCACGGAATGAACGCCGTAAATCCGCCGGTCTCGTCCTGCAAGCGGCGCAAGGTTTCAAAATGATTCACGCGCTGCTCGAAGCTCTCGCCCACGCCAAACATCATGGTCGCCGTCGTGCGCATCCCGAGCTGGTGCGCCGTGCGATGCACAAGGACCCAATCTTCCGTGCCGCACTTCAACCGCGCAATGCGATGGCGCACTTCATCGTCAAGTATCTCCGCTCCGCCGCCGGGAATCGAGTCCAGGCCAGCGTCGCGGAGCCGCGCAATCGTGTCATGCACGGAAAGTTCGCTATACTCCGCGATGGCAAGAATCTCCGACGCTGAAAAACAATGCAGCCAGATCGATGGAAAACGCTGCTTGATACCTTGCAGCAGACGCTCAAACCAGTCGATCTTCAAGTCCGGATGCAAACCGCCCTGCATCAACACGCCCGTGCCGCCCATCTCGACGGTCTCACGCACCTTGTCATAGATCGTGTCGAAGTCGAGGATGTATCCTTCGGCGGCCATCTTGCCCTTGAGGGGACGATAGAACGCGCAGAAACTGCAATACTCGGTGCAGAAATTCGTGTAGTTGATGTTGCGATCGATGATGTAGGTGACGACGCCCTCAGGATGCAACCTGCGACGCACCGCATTGGCCTCCATACCGATACCGATGAGATCGTCTGAAAGGAAAGCGTCGAGAGCCTGCTGCCTTGTGATTCCCATGCCTTAAGTTTACCTGTGGTCGTGCGTCGATGCCATTCAAGCTGCCCCCGAAGCATGAAAATGACACTTGAAAGCGCGCGAAGCATTGAGCCTGCTTCCCTCAGGATTATCGGCTGATCGTATATTCTTGAAGTCCGGCTGGTTTGCCGAACGTGGAACTGCTCGCAATCCCGCAAACGGAAGCCGCGAACGAAATAACAACAAACTGCATCTCTTTTTATGAGGCACAAATTTCTACGGCAAAGGACGTAATCTCTGGATGACGACTGATACTAAACTGGTTCGCACTCGTTCTATAGCAGCAAAATTAGAAGGTCGCAGCCGAGTCGTCATAGAAGCCGTCCGGCCGGAAATCGACGGTGGCGAGTACCCGATCCAGCGCGTCGTGGGAGAAAGCGTCCAAGTTGAAGGGGACATTTTTGCGGATGGGCATGATGTAGTCGCCGCCCATTTGCTGTACCGCGGGCCGGGAGATCGCAATTGGCGAATCGCGCCTATGGAGTTACTCACCAACGACCGTTGGCGAGGTGAGTTCTGCGTCAGCGAGTTGGGCCCCTACCGCTACACGCTCGAGGGCTGGATCGATCCCTTTGCGACCTGGCGCACCGCCATGAGGAAGCGGATCGACGCAGGTCAGGATGTGCACGTGGAGTTAACGTCCGGGCGAATCCTGGTTGCCGCAGCGGCCTTGCGCGCCAGAGGCGCAGACGGCAAACGTCTGAAGGAGTTTGCCGCGAGGCTGGAGAGTACGGCAGATCAGGAAGCTGCTTCCGCAGCCGCTCTAGACCCCACTCTGCGTGATCTTATGCGCACCTATTCGGAGCACGCCTACAGCACTCGTTACGCCAAAGAGCTGATCGTGCAGGTGGGCCGTACGCGCGCCAACTTCTCGGCATGGTATGAGATTTTTCCACGCTCCTGTGCTGCGGTACCGGGCCAGCATGGAACTTTCAAAGACTGCGAGGCGTGGCTTCCCTACATCGCTTCCATGAACTTCGACGTCTTGTATTTCCCGCCCATTCACCCGATTGGCGATGCATTCCGCAAGGGCAAGAACAACGCGGAAAAAGCCGAGCCGGAGGATGTAGGCAGCCCCTGGGCAATCGGCTCTTCCCAAGGCGGCCATACGGCGATTCATCCGCGCCTGGGTACACTCAATGATTTCAAAGCGCTCATTGTGAAAGCAAAAGAACATGGCCTGGAGATCGCGTTAGATATTGCGTTTCAATGCTCGCCGGACCATCCTTGGGTTACGGAGCATCCTTCATTTTTTCGCAAGCGGCCAGATGGAACGATCCAGTATGCCGAGAATCCTCCGAAAAAATATCAGGACATTTATCCGCTCGATTTTGAAACCGAGGACTGGCGCGAGTTGTGGTCGCAGCTGAAAGGCGTAATCGATCACTGGATCGACCAGGGCGTGCTGATCTTTCGCGTCGATAACCCACACACCAAGTCCTTTCCCTTCTGGAAATGGGTCATCGGGGAGGTGAAAGCAGCGCATCCGGAAGTGATCTTTCTGGCGGAAGCATTTACGCGACCCAAGGTGATGTACAGGCTGGCCAAACTAGGTTTCACCCAGTCCTACACCTATTTCACATGGAGAAATACAAAGGAAGAGTTGACCGAGTACATGACCGAGTTGACCAAGACGGAGGTCGTCGACTTCTTTCGCCCGAATTTCTGGCCAAACACACCGGATATTCTTCCCGTTCCGTTGCAGCAGGGCGGAAGGCCAGCGTTTCTGAGTCGTCTGGTTCTCGCAGCAACGCTTTCTTCAAACTACGGGATCTATGGACCTGCGTTTGAATTGTGCGAGAACACGGCTCTGCGGGCAGGCGCCGAGGATTATCTTAATTCTGAGAAATATCAGCTGCGCCAATGGGACGTTGAGGAGCCGCAGAACCTGCAGACACTGATCGCCCGGGTGAACCAAATCCGTCGCGCCCACCCGGCAATGCATAGCAATCGAGCGCTCCAATTCCACCCCACAGATCAGCTGTTCCTGCTGTGCTATAGCAAGGTGACTAGTGATAAAAAAGATGTAATTCTGGCGGTCGTTAATCTTGACCCCCGCTCAGTGCAGGCCGGCTGGGCACAGCTTGATCTGGAAGCGCTCGGCATTTCTGAGAATGAGCCAGTCGACGCGCACGACTTGCTGACGGACGCCCATTACACATGGAACGGCAGCCGCGTCTATATTGAGCTGGAGGCCGGAAGATCGCATATTTTTCAACTTACGCAAAAGCATCCTTCTTAGCCGATGGATCCCTGTGCACTCAGTAAAGGGGCGAGAAAGTTACGGAAGTGGGACGTGCGGCAATAATGCCATGGGTTTCCATTTCCCCTGGCTCTGTTCATAATTACCTACATTGCCTTCGCTTACACTAAACCTGAACGCATTCCACGGAGTCTTGATTTGAAACAAGCAGGCAGCGCGGCCGACCCCCTCTGGTTTAAAGACGCGATCATTTACGAACTGCATGTGAAGGCGTTTGCGGATGCGAACAACGACGGCATTGGCGACTTTCAAGGTCTACTCGGCAAGCTGGATTACCTGCAGGAACTGGGAATCACCTGCATCTGGCTCCTGCCGTTTTTCTCCTCGCCGCTGCGCGACGACGGCTATGATATTGCCGATTATCTGACCGTTCATCCCAGCTATGGAACGCTGGAGGATTTTCAGACATTTCTGCATGCTGCGCACGATCGCGGCCTGCAGGTGATGATCGAACTGGTCGTTAACCACACTTCCGATCAGCACGCATGGTTCCAGCGGGCTCGCTTGGCGCCTCCGGGTTCGCCGGAACGCGATTACTACGTGTGGAGCGACACGGACAAGAAGTATCAGGACGCCCGAATCATTTTCACTGACACAGAAAAATCCAACTGGACGTGGGATCCGGTTGCCAATGCCTATTACTGGCATCGCTTTTTCTCGCACCAGCCTGACCTGAATTACGACAATCCACTGGTAATGCAGGAAGTGCTGAACATCATGCGCTTCTGGCTGGACATGGGTGTGGACGCATTGCGGATAGATGCCATCCCTTATCTGGTGGAGCGCGACGGCACCAACTGCGAGAACCTGCCGGAAACGCATGCCGTAATGAAGAGAATCCGCGCCGAAATCGACGCACATTACGAAGGCAGGGTTATTCTGGCGGAAGCCAACCAGTGGCCTGCGGATGTTCGTCCATATTTCGGCGATGGCGACGAGTGCCACATGGCATTCCATTTTCCGCTGATGCCGCGCATGTATATGGCCCTGCGGCAGGAAGACCGTCTGCCGATCACAGAGATCATGGGGCAAACTCCGGCGATTCCTGAGAACTGCCAGTGGGGACTGTTCCTGCGCAATCACGACGAACTGACCTTGGAAATGGTCAGCGAAGAAGAGCGGGATTACATGTATCTCGCCTACAGTGCGGACCCGCGCATGCGCATCAACATCGGTATCCGCAGGCGCCTCGCACCCTTGCTCGACAACAATCGCCGTCGGATTGAACTGCTGAACAGCATTTTATTTTCTTTCCCGGGCACCCCGATTCTCTACTACGGCGATGAGATCGGAATGGGTGACAACATCTATTTGGGCGACCGTAACGGGGTCCGGACGCCCATGCAGTGGACCGCCGACCGCAATGCCGGATTCTCGCGGGCTGTTCCAGCCAAGCTTTACAGCCCTGTTGTCATGGACCCTATCTGGGGATATGAAGCTATCAATGTGGAAGCGCAGCAAGGCGATTCCTCTTCTCTGCTGAACTGGATGCGCAATCTGATTGCGCTACGCAAGCTGTTCCGGGTCTTCGGTCGCGGATCGTTGAAATTTCTCCATCCTTCCAACCGTAAGGTGCTTGCCTATATTCGGGAAGACGGCGGAGAAACTGTTTTATGTGTGGCAAACCTTTCGCGCTTTGCGCAACCGGCCCAGTTGGATTTGAGCGAATACGATGGCATGATTCCGGTAGAGATGCTTGGCTACGTTGAGTTCCCTCGGATCGGCAAACTTCCTTATGCCGTGACTCTGGCCCCCTATGGATTTCTCTGGCTCGAACTGCACCCCTCGCAGGATACGGTCGAAGTGCAGTCAAACGAGGCGGCACTGATGGTGGCAGACGGGTCGGATTGGAGGAGCTTGCTGGAGGGTGCGAATCTGCGAAAGTTGGAGCAGTTCATTCTTCCGGCTTACATCCCGCGCCAGCGCTGGTTCGGGAACAAGTCTTCCACCATTGCCGCCACGCGTATTTGGGACTGGACAGCTTTGGAAGGCAGCGGAACGATCATATGTCTAGTAGAGGTGGAATATGACACCGGAAAGTTCGACCGGTATCTGGTTCCGCTAACGCTGGCATTTGGTTCATCAGCGCAGACCCTTCGGGATGACGCAGCTTCTTCCATCCTATGGAGTGCGCTTTCCCCTGCGGGTGAAGGCGTATTGTACGACGCGACCTATGATGCGGCTTTCTGTCAAAGGCTGCTTCGATTGATTTCTGGGTCCGCAGAAGCTGCGATGCAGCATGGCAAACTGCGCGGCAGCCCCAGCAGCATACTTTCCGGCCTGCTGGTCGCTCAAAAAAAAGACGATCAGCAGGGCTTAGTTCCCCGGCACGGATCAGCGGAACAGAGCAACACTTCCGTTATCTTTGGCAATCGCCTCATTCTTAAGCTGTTCCGCCATCCCGAGAGCGGGTTGAATCCCGATTGCGAGATTGGCAGGTTTCTCACGGAGGAATCACGCTTTCCCAACATTCCTCCGTTTGGCGGATCCATCGAATACCTCCGCGAAGGAGAGGAACCGGCCACGCTCGCAATGCTGCAGGGACTGGTAGAGAATCAGGGCGATGGCTGGAAGTGGATGCTGGAAGAACTGGAGCGGTACTATGAGACTTACGGCAAGGAGATGCTTCCTGCAGAGGAGGCGGCCACGCTTGCTTATCGGGGCCCGATTCCAGACGGCGCACGCGCATCCGCTTTTGCATGTGACCATGCAGGCGTGGCTCTCCAGGCTGCGGCAATGCTCGGCCGCCGCACAGCGGAAATGCATCGTGCACTGGTTGCGCCTGACTCTGCAACACCGGATTTGCAACAATCGTTTTCCGCCGAGCCGCTTTCTCATGAAGATCTCTTAGGTCTGCAGCTTGCGATTAACGATCAGGCAACGCAGGCGTATGCATTGCTTCGCAAAAGCATGTCGTTGCTTCCCGAGGATGCGGTCGAAGTCGGTGCATTCCTGCTCAGCCGCCGAACCCGAACTCTCGAAGACCTGGAGCAGGCCAAATCGGGCGGAAGTTCGCAGGCACAGTTCGAAACTGAGATCTACGGGGCAAAGACCCGCATTCATGGCGACTACCATCTCGGTCAAGTGCTGCGCGTGAAAACCGACTTCGTAATACTTGATTTTGAAGGAGAACCGGCGCGTTCTCTCGAAGCGCGGCGGGCGAAGCATTCTCCGCTCAAGGACGTCGCAGGTATGCTGCGGTCCTTCAACTATGCGGCGTGGGCGGCTCTGATGCGATACTCTTCCCGAAGGCCCGATGATGAGGCCCATCTGGAGCCTTGGGCGCGCCTCTGGGACTACTCGGTTTCGGCAGAGTTCCTGCACAGCTATCGGGAAACAATGGCAGGCAGCAGACTGCTGCCTGCGAATGCATCCGGATTTCGAGCACTGCTCAACCTATATTTACTGCAAAAAGCCTTTTACGAATTACTTTACGAATTGAACAGCCGTCCCGATTGGGTGAAGATCCCGTTGATGGGCATCCAGTCTCTGCTGTAGCAGACGAAGGATCGAAGAAGAGAATCATATGGCGGAAACGGAAGTACTGCAGGAGCAAGCTCCGGAAACAGGGCCCATCGGGCGGGCCGATTTGCTCGTAGCTGTCGCTGCGCCTGCCGACAGTGAGGTTCTTGCGGTTGCACGTGAAAGAGTGGCGGAGGCGTCCAGACTGCTTGCTTCCCCCTGCAACGTCGTATTTGCGTTGCCGGGAGAAACTCGTTCCAGCGTGCCCAGGATTCTGGATCCGATCGATGCCGGGGATTCCATGCGCAGTTTGCAGTACGTGAACTATGTTCTCCCAGGTTCAGATCCCGCAGCCATGCCTTGGCTAGCAGAGTCAGAGTTGTATCGCGCGGTATTTTCGTTGGCAGGAGAACTGTACGCGCGGGCCTGCACTGTTCTAGGTACGGGACCGGGCTCCAACCGGGGCTCCATGCCGATAGAAAAACTGGTGATGCTGCTCGGTCCCGGCCTGGAAGGAAACTTCGATCTTGTGATGCCCATTTATACGCCACAGGCCTACGAAGACCTGGTGAATAAAAGCATTCTTTACCCGCTCACCCGCGCTCTTTATGGCAATCGGGTTCGTCATCCATTGGCGAATGAACTCCAGGTTTCTTCCCGCCTGATTGCGCCGTTAAGTTCGAGTGCCGGAAAAGACTTAGGGCGGCAACAGGCACGGCTTCTATGGCCCGCAACCACAGCGGTTGCCCGCAATCTGAGAATGTGCCAGGTTCATATCGGCCCGCGTCCTGTGCAGGCGCACGAAGGCATTGAATTAAGCGACGCTCTGGCGCAGCTGGTCGGGCCCCTGTTTGTAGATATGGAAGACAATGCCACCCTTTGGCAGCGTGTGCGTGGCTCTCACGATGTACCCGCGTTCGGTACCGCAGAGCCGCCATTGAAGCCTACGGAAGAAGTCGATGTTCGTCCCATGCTGGAAGCGTTCCAGCTCGGCGTCCGAAATCTTCGGGAAATCTGGTCGCTGGTACTTCCCCCCATCACACTTCTTGAATTGAGAAAGCTGTCTCATGCTTCCGCAGAAGAGTTCCGCCTGCCAGATGCTCTATGGGCAAGAATCATCTATGACTTTGCTCTCGCGAGCAGGCTTCGGAACATTCGCCGCGCCCACCTTTTCGGCGCGCTGACGCCTCTTTACCTCGGCTGGGCGGCGTCCTACGCAATGGAAATCAATCGGGCCGGTTTCACCGCGTCAGAGGAACGCCTGGAAACGCTGGCGCGCACGTATGAGGCGGAAAAGCCTTATCTCTTATCTCGTTGGCGGTGGCCCGATCGTTTTCACCCTTAATGAACTGTTCTGGGAAACGTACGGATAGAAAAACAGGAGCACGCAATGTGGGATCAAGTACAACAGGCGCTGCAGCAGTCCATTCAGCGGGTCATTTTCAAAGTCGCTACACTCTTGCCGGGCGTTCTCGCACTGGTTCTGGCAGTTCTGCTGTTTGCAGGCATCGGATGGCTTCTTTCCCTGCTGGTGCGACGCATCCTTTCCGCGGTTCAGTTCGACTCCAAAATCGCAAACTCAGGACTTGCGGATGTGTCCGAGTGGTCGCCGTCAAACAGCCCCAGTTCTCTGGCTGCTCGAATCATATTCTGGGCAACATTTCTCATCGGACTGTTTGTCGGCGTTGCGGCTTTTGATGCTTCCTCGGCCTCGGGACTGTCAGCCTACATCGTTGGCTACATGTCCAAGGTTGTGGCTGCCATTGTGGTTCTTCTGTTCGGCGTCGTAATCGCCCGCTTCCTGTCCAGAAGCGTTCTGATCAACGGCGTCAACATGAACCTGCAGCATGCACGGCTGCTCAGCCTTGGGGTGAAATGGCTGGTGCTGGTTTTTACCGCGGCCATGGTGCTGGACCATCTCGGAATCGCCCGCAGCATTGTCGATCTTGGCTTCGGAATTCTGTTCGGCGGAATCGTGCTTGCACTCGCACTTGCGGTTGGACTAGGATCGCGCGATCTGGTCAGTCGTTCGCTGGAGAAGGAGAGCCAAAAGCCAGCTCATGAGGAGCAGGCGGTTCGGCACTTCTAGTCCGTCAGAAATTCGTTGGCGTGTTTCGACCGGTTACCAATCCAGGTGAGGATACCTTAGGTGACGATTTCTGATCTTTTATTTGGCCGTCCTCTTGCCAGCGATGAAGAACGCGCGGAGAAGATAGGCGCAGTCAAGGGTATCCCCATTTTTGGCCTGGATGCGCTCAGTTCCGCAGCATACGGGCCGGAAGCTGCACTGACACTGCTGATTCCACTTGGCATGGCTGGCACCCATTACCTGGTGCCGATCACCGCCGCAATCCTGATTCTGCTCACCATTCTCTATTTTTCCTACCGCCAGACCATAGCCGCGTACCCCAACGGCGGTGGTTCCTACACAGTGGCTACTGAAAATCTTGGGCGCGTGCCGGGCCTTTTGGCTGGCGCCGCTCTCATGGTGGATTACATCCTCGAGGTTGCGGTAGGAATAGCTGCCGGGGTTGGCGCTTTGGTTTCTGGATTTCCCAAACTGCAGCCCCATACGCTTGCTCTGTGCCTGGGCATTCTCGCCATTCTCACCATCATGAATCTGCGCGGAGCCCGAGCCGCAGGGGCGGTTTTCATGGCTCCCACGTATCTTTTTATTGTTTGTCTGCTGGTGTTGATTGGGTGGGGGGCGGTCCAGACGGTCCTTTCCGGAGGCCATCCCCATCCGGTCATTCCACCGCCTCAGCTCGGCCACGCCACGCAGATGGTCAGCTTATGGATTCTGCTAAAAGCTTTTTCCAGCGGCTGTACCGCCATGACAGGAGTGGAGGCCGTAAGCAACGGTGTGGCCGCCTTCAAAGAGCCGCACCAGAAATCGGCGCAGCTTACACTTACAATCATCATCATCCTGCTGGGTATTCTTCTGGCTGGAATCGGGCTCCTTGTCCCGATCTACCACATCGCTGCGACTGACCCGTCTGCGCCCGGCTATCAAAGCGTGCTTTCGCAACTGCTCACCGCAATTACCGGACGAGGCATCTTTTATTACGTAACAATCGGGTCCATTCTTGTCGTGTTAGCTCTCTCGGCAAATACCGGATTCGCCGACTTTCCGCGGCTCTGCCACAATATCGCGCGTGATCGGTTTCTGCCTTTCGCATTCACTCTGCGCGGCCGGCGTTTGGTCTACTCCGGCGGTGTGTACGTCCTGGCAACTGTCGCAGCTCTGTTGCTCGTCGTATTCGACGGCGTTACCGACCGCCTGATCCCATTGTTTGCGATCGGAGCGTTTCTTGCCTTCACGCTATCGCAGGCAGGAATGGTCATGCATTGGCGCAGAGTACGCGGAAAAGGCTGGCAGCTTAGCCTTGCTATCAATGGAATCGGCGCGATTGCCACAGGAATTACCGTTTGCGTGGTGCTGGCGACCAAGTTTACTTCTGGCGCGTGGATTACCGCGATTGTGATTCCGGCAATTATTCTCATGATGCTGGCAGTTCACCGTCACTACCTATGGGTCACGAATCAGGTGGCTGCCAAAAGCGCTTTGGATACCAGGAAGCTGGAACCACCCATCGTGGTGATGCCGATTCCGGGATGGAGCCGCATCACGTCCAAAGCCCTGCGGATCGCTCTCTCGATCTCTCACGACATCTATTGTGTGCACGTAAAAAATGAAGAGGGCGAGCAGCCACTTGAGGCGACCTGGCGCGACAAGGTCATCGTTCCCATGGAACAAGCGGGCTTGCCACCGCCGCATCTTATTCAGATCGAATCGCCAACGCGCCGGGTGATCACGCCCATCCTCGATCAGATCATCCAGATTGAGCAGGATAATCCCTCGCGACAGCTCCTCGTGATGCTTCCGGAGCTGATCGAGAACCGCTGGTACTACTATCTGCTGCACAATCAGCGCGGGGCCGCGCTCAAGACCATGCTTTATCTTAAAGGCACGCAACGAATCATTGTCGCCAATGTGCCCTGGTATCTGGATCCTGTGACGGAAGATGGAAAGAACGAGAAACAGGAAACCCGATAATCGGGTGCGCGCCCAGAACGATTCACGTCATTTCAAATATGCCCGGACAAGATCGATCAGATCTTCTGCAAGTTCCTGGGGGGGCATTTCGCTTTTTTCGGGAGTCACAATGTGCAGCCGGATGTGGTCTTCCAATACTTCCGCCATCAAACTGTTGATCCCTCCACGCACGTTTGCCAGCAGCATCAGCACGTCGGCACAATCGTCTCCCGTGGTCAAAGAACGCTCGATCGAATCGACCTGACCTCGAATTCGTTTAATGCGGGCGACAAGTTTCTGCTTCTCTTTATCCATGTGTGCCATTTTCTTCCTATACCCTAGGGGGATATGATACAAAATAAGAGGCGGGGAAATATTCCGTTCGCCGGAGAACTCAAAAAACTAAATGAACATCGACTCTGCACAAGAACCCCCGAGTACGGGGAATTCAACCTGTGCTGCGACGAGCGTACTGAAAGCCTGATCTAGCCTTACCGGACCTGGCCCCTCACCGCTCCTCACAGCATACGACCTGTGATCCCGAGCGCGTGAGAAATGGCCGCCTGCCAACGGTCCTCCCACCCCTCCCAAACCTAAGTTTTTTGAGCTGCATACACTTTTGCGTCCAGCATCTGGCTGCGGCCGCAATGTGCTTCGCATGTCTCGAAAGGGAGAAACCGCGATGAAAAATGTACAGAATTTCGCCCAGGTCCGCGCAGTTTCCTGCGTATGGATCGAAACCGGCAATGCAAGGCAGCCCCTCGCCTGCCGCTGGATTGAGGATGAAATCTCTTTCCTGAAATTGGCCCAAAAAGAGCTAGAAGACAACAAAACTCAGAGCGAAAGGCGACGCCTGTGCGCGTAGAAGAGCGGGTCGCCTCGATCGTCACCATCGACGATTCCGACGAGACTGCCAGCCCGCGCGGCATTGTTGTCCGCAAATCCTGGCAGAGGAGCTTTCTCACCTTTCTTATGGTGTTCGGCCCCGGTCTGATCGTGATGGAAGCGGACAACGATGCCGGGGCTGTCTCCACGTACATGCAGGCCGGCGGCCAATACGGATTGCATCTTCTATGGACGCTCGTCCTGCTTCTGCCCATCTGCTACTTCGTGCAGGAGATGGTCGCGCGGCTCGGGATTGCCACAGGTAAAGGCCATGCGGCAATGATCTATGAGCGGTTCGGAAAATGGTGGGGCCGCTTCTCGCTTTTCGATCTTCTGGCTGTCAATTTTCTCACTCTGATTACTGAATTCGCGGCCATTTCGCTGGCGTTAAGCGCTTTGGGAATCAGCCCTTATATTTCAGTCCCGGTCTCGGCAATTGGCCTGTCTCTGATGGTGATAACTGGCAGCTACCTGCGTTGGGAACGTGTGACGATCGTACTCTGTCTGATGGACTTGACCTGGTTCGTTCTTACATTCCTGGTCCATCCGAACTGGGCCGCAGTCGCACGCAATACACTTGTTCCCAATCTGCCCACAGGCGGAATCACCGGCAGTCTCGTCTTCCTCATCATCGCGATTGTAGGAACTACGATTGCCCCGTGGCAGCTTTTTTTTCAGCAGAGCTGCGTCGCCGAAAAGAAACTTCGGTTTGCCGACTTGAAATGGGCCCGGCTCGATACGCTTATCGGCGCGACGTTCACGGTATGCGTCGCTGGGGCCATGATGCTGGTTGGAAACTACGGCTATCGGCACGGTATCCAATTCCAGAATCCGGCCCAGATTGCGCTGGCGCTGGGGCCGATGGCTGGCAAGTTCGTTCGCGATGGCATTCTGCTGCTTATGGTCAATGCAGCCGTTCTCGGCACCACTGCAATTTCGCTGGCCAGCGCCTGGGCTTACGGCGAAGTCCAGGGCTGGGAACACTCCTTGCATAAAAAGCTATGGGAAGCTCCAGGTTTCTATGCGACCTATGTTGGATGCGTGGGAGCAGCGGCAGCCGTCGTGCTTATACCGCGCGTGCCGTTGCAGCTCGTTATTATCAGCGTCCAGGTTTTCGCAGGCTTGATCTTGCCATCGGCGATCATCTTTCTCCAGCTCTTGCTCAATGACCATGAGTTGCTGGGCGATCGCTGGGTGAACAGGCCATGGAACAACGCCATCAACTGGACCATCGTCATCGTGCTGTTCGCTCTGTCTATGCTGCTGGCAGCACAAGTCATTCTTCCCAACCTATTCCCATCTTGAGAGGTGTTGTATGGCAACCATGAGAACGGTACCGGAATTCGAAGGCTTTCGCGTTGTTCATCCACTGCATGACAAGGCCGAGCAGAAGTGCTCCACAAAAGGGCTGGGGCATATCGCCATGACCAGGAGCGTACGAATCGCTTTGGCCGTCTTACGCGGTTATCTGGTCTTGATGACATTGATGCTCACCTATCACGTCATGGCTCTGGCAGGCATAGTCCGCTAGTGCACTGAGTCTTTGATTCACTACACAAATTTGTCACCCCGACCGTAGCGAAGCGGAGTGGAGGGACCTGCGTTTTCTATTGCTTAATATGGGAATGATCGCCTTCGATTATGTTGCGAACTTCTGACTCAGGACGCTAGAAATCCCTTTCCGTCTGGCTTCTCGCGCGCCCAAATCAATTGGGAGATTCATCGAGCATTCACATACGTTTACATAATAAAGTTAATTATAGTTTACACTTATGCCAATACTGTCCTCGAAAGCATTTTTCCTATTGCTATAGGGCGGACGCACAACGCAATTCGTCATCCTGAGCGTAGCGAAGGATCTCTGTATTTTTGAAAAAAAGCCAATGCCTGGATTCTTCCCCTTCGCTTTGCTCAAGGGTCAGAATGACGAACTTTACTCTACAGCAACCGTGAAGATGCTATAGACCACGCCAGTTCAAGGAAGACATTTTTGCCGTCCTGCTTGCTCCAACTCGCCGTATGCCTCCTGATGCAGGCAGCGCTCCCGTCGGCTCCGCAGCCGCAAACCCCTGCCGTTCTGCAAGCAAATCCCACCGACAGCCGGGTGGCACCGGTATTGTTCGCAACCCAACGAAATTTCCTCCTGAGCGAAGCGGCCACCGATCTTTTTCCCGCTCCTCAAGCTGGTGGAGCTGGGATTACGCAGTCTCTGGCGCAAAAACTCCAGCCGCCCGATGAGAACCAGCTCACGTTCTTTCGGCATCCAGACGACACGCGGTATTGGATCAGTGGCCAGGCCAATGGCATCTACCAGATGCACGGAAACTTCCACTCGCCGTACCAGGGACCAAACAGTTTTACCGCCCCGTTTGAATACAAAGCGTCGGAGGTCGGCACGCTGTACCTGGCGTACCAAATCAATCCGAAACCTCGCTACGAAACCGACTTCATCTATGACGAAGAAAACGCGGGCGGACGTGGACTGAGTCAGGCCCTCGGCCTCGCAGGATTCCCCAACCTCGATGTTGTACGAAATCCTAACCTGAGTCCACTTCCCTACATGGCTCGCGTGGAGATCCATCAAACCATCGGCTTCACTGACGAAACTGTTTCGCAGGCACGCGAACCGCTCGCTCTGGCAACGCAGGTTCCAGTCAGGCGACTCGATCTGCGCGCCGGTAAATTCACCCTGCCAGACATGCTGGATGTCAACGAAGTCCTGAGCGATAGCCGCCAGCAGTTTCTCGATTGGACTGTAGACAACAACGGCGCGTGGGACTACGCAGCCGACACCCGTGGCTACACCTACGGGACGGCCATTGAGTATCAGGACCGCAATTGGGCACTGCGATATGTTCTGGGTTTGATGCCTACCGTGGCCAACGGCATTAATTTGTCCTGGGATTTGCGCCAAGCGCGTGGCCAGAACATGGAGCTGGAGTTGCGAAGAAGCCTTTTGCCCGGACGCGCTGGTCGAGTTCGTCTGCTCGCGTACGGCAACAATGCACACATGGGCCTTTACCGAGAGGCAGTGAATCATTTTTTGGAAGGGCTGACACCCACCCCGGAGATCACATCCGTCGAGCGCTACGGTGCGCTCAAGTACGGCGTCGGCATCAACATCGAGCAGAACGTCACAAACAACTTCCGCATTGGCGGACGCTTCGGATGGAATGAGGGACAGCACGAGTCTTTCGCCTACACGGAAGACGATCAGACATTCTTGATAGGTGGCGATTATGCGGGCGCGGCTTGGCACCGCAGCCTCGACAAGCTAGGCATCGCCTTTGTGACAAATGCAATCAAAAAAGACCACCAGAATTATCTGAAGGATGGCGGCCTTGGATTTATCCTTGGCGACGGAAAATTGAACTATGCTCGCGAAGACATCGTTGAGGCGTACTACAACGTGCATGCTTGGCGTGGCGTTTATTACGCAATAGGAAATTTCTTCATCGAACATCCAGGCTACAACCAGGACCGGGGTCCGGTGGACGTGCAGAGCGTACGGCTGCATGTCGATTTTTGAGACGGTAAGAGCTTCTCACGTCTACTTGGCCGACTGCCCCGGACCGGTGTTCGCAGGCGTGCCTACCTTCCGTACCGCGCGATCGACAATGACATAGAGCAACTCTTGATGATCGGTCTTCGCCTGCTGCTTGATGTACTCGCCAGCCTGACGTCCCGCTTCCTCGCTCTGGGGCAATACCAGATTGCGATTTTTAGCGGAGAAGGCGGCCAGGTCCTGCACCATGTCGAAAAACCTGTCCTCATTCCGGCCACTCTTTTGCCAGGCTTGCGCCACTGTCAGCGGAATCAATTGGTCGATTGTCCAGGTATGTTTCTCAGGTGCCTCATTCGCGCCGGACTGGAGCGCCCCTTCCGCCGTCGGGCTCTGCTGGGAAGAAGCCTGACCATTCTGCGCCAACCCTGCCGAAGCTGCAAAGAAGAGCGCAATCGCCAGCACTCCGAGACTTAAAGGCCGCCTGTCCCATTTCCCCATTCGGTTTCCATTGTTCACGTTCATCACGGACTGTCCTCTGTTCTCTAGTCAGGCACTTGTGAATCCGATCACCGGTCACCGCTGCGCTACGGAATCTGCCCGCTTCCGCCATTGCCCTGGAATTGCTGAACAACGCTGCCGATGATGGACCCGATGCCACCGCCGCTGTTGCCCGCACTGCTCACAATGCTGTTATGCATTCCGTTGCCAAAGGCACTTCCCAGAAGGGAGGTTGCGGCCCCGATCAAAGCTCCCGTTGTCGAACCGGACTGCTGGGTTCCGTATAGACCATTGTTATTGGCGGTATTTACGCCATTGCCGTAACCGGTATTTGGGGCCTGGTTGTAAATTGTCCCGCCATACTGGCCCCCTTGGCCGCCGAAATGAAGCCCGTTGTAGAAGCCTTGGTTGTAACCCGCGGTGTAGGCGCTCTGGTTTGGCTGTTGCGCTGCGAGTCCAGCAGGCAGCAGCATGGCCCAAGTCCACAGGAACAACACACTGAATGAAAGCAGGTGTTTCTTCATATTAATTTGGATGCCAACTCAGGCAGAGAGGCTAGCCCGGGCAAGAATCTTGATGGATTACCTGAATGGCCGTCCGGCGATCAGGCCCCTCTTGAAGCATGCAGCTATTTACGAGGGTGCGCGCCCGGTGTTTCGGGGAGAGTGTAGATCACTTCTCCCGGGCGGGTGTAGTGCATCTGTTCGCGGGCTTCATACTCGATGGTGTCCCGGTCGTTTTGCAGTCGACGGTCATGCGCCGCAATCCGCTCGTTTTCGGCTTTCAAGCTTAGGATCTGCTGCTGGAGTTGCTGTGCCTGCCGCTGCTTCTGCTGATACGCAACCAGCCCATCGTGCCCGAAAATCGCATAGATTCCCAAAGAGAGCGAAAGGCTCGCCAGCACGACGGTAGCAGCTTTGCGCCGCATGCTAAGCAGGTGCCCCACCACCCGTGCCAGCGGCGTAACACTTGCGGAAGCGTCGCTTTCAATGGACGGGGGCCCGGTGGGAATCAGTTGGCGCTGCGTATTTTTTGGCAATTCTCGATTCCCCTTATGTTCCCCTTGGGTTGGCTTAGTCCTGACTTACTCGAGAACCCATCGCTCGGCAGCTTTTCTGAGCTTTGCCGAATCCTCTTCCGAGCGGGCTTCTGTATAGGCACGTACCACAGGTTCGGTTCCAGATAGGCGATAGCAGACCCAAGAGCCATCGTCGAATACAAGTTTCAATCCGTCTGTCCGCACAACGCGGGAAACCTTCCGTCCGGCCAGTTCACTAGGATCGGACTTCAACTTCACAGTGAATTTGTCTTTGGCCTGTGCAGTCAAGTGGAAATTCTCACGAACCGGATAATAGGAACCCACTTTGGCAAAGAGCGCCCGCAGTTGCTCTCCAAGAGTGGTGCCGCGCACGGCAATCATTTCGGCTACCAGCAGACCGGCCAAAATGCCATCCTTCTCCGGCACGTGCCCCCGGATCGTGAGCCCGGCGCTCTCTTCCCCGCCTATTGCGATTTTGTCCTGATTGATCAGTTCGCCGATATATTTGAAGCCTACCGGCGTCTCATACATTGGAACCTTATGATACTCGGCAAGAGCATTGATGCAGTTGGTTGTCGCAACGCTTTTGGCCACGCCGTTCCGCCAGCCGCGAGACTCCACCAGAAAGTCGAACAACAGCGCAATGATGTAGTTTGGCTGGACGTAGGTTCCGTCACGATCCACAATGCCAAACCGGTCCGCATCGCCGTCGGTCGCAATTCCCAGGTGTGCGCTCGTTTCCTGCATTTTCGCCCGGCAAGTGTCTAAAAGCTCACCGTCCGGCTCGGGAGCGTGCCCGCCAAAGAGAACATCACGAAAGTCATGGACGCTGACGGCGGAGACACCGTGATCTACGAGAATTTGCTGCGCGTATCCCCGTCCCGCACCCCAGAACGGATCGACAACGATCTTCAGTTGCGCTTTTGCGATTGCCTTTAGATCGACAAGCTCGGCCAGTCGTTTGAGATAGCTGGGCTTCACGTCGATGGCGTCGAATTGTCGCTGATTCGCGGAGGATGGGATGGCAGCTTCGCCCAATGCTGCGATTTCCGATTCAATTTGTTTGGTCACTTCCGGCAAAGCTGGGGCACCGTCCGGGGTGGAAAACTTGATGCCGTTGTACTCCGGGGGATTGTGCGACGCTGTAAAGTTGATAGCTCCGCTTGCCTTGTGCTGGGTGACAGCATAAGAAATGGCAGGCGTTGGCGCAGCTTCGTGAATCACTTCGGGGATGATGCCAGAGTCGGCAAGAAGGCGCGCGGCCTCGTCGACGAAAATTTCTCCCATGAACCGGGGATCCCGCCCGACAAGAATTCGATGCTGCCCCGGCTGTTTCGCGACATAGCGAGCGATGCCTACTACGGCGCGGCGAATGTTGGGTAAAGTGAATTCCTCCGCAACAATTGCCCGCCAGCCGGAAGTCCCAAAGTGAATAGGAGTAGCCATATTTTCCTTCGCACCCGACGTTGAATTTATCGAAGTCCCAGAATACCGCGCCCCAAGGCTTCTGTGGGCTTCGCACAATGAAGGAAATCCCTGGGCCGGTTTGGCCTCGTGAGTTTCGCTGCGGTTCGGTCTGCCCCATTTGTGAGGCAATTAATTTTTCTCTTGAATAGAGACCATTTCTTGCTATGATGGCTGCACTCCAACCTCACTTAAATCTTGACGCATTAGGCGGTACCAATGCAGACTTTTTACGTCACCCTTATGGCTGTCGTCTTTGTGCTGTGCTTTGCCTTGTTCACCACAGCGCGCCGGGTTCTCCGTGGCTCACCATTACAGAGCGGTGAGCTGAGTCTTGCCACTCTGGATGGTTTCGCAAACCTCTCAGATGAGCCGGAGCAACCGCACTGGCAATATCACCCGTCGGAGGCTGATGAATCCGATGGTCCGGCTGTACCGAGGGCCGCGGAAGCATTTATCGAACAGATGAGGTCCGCGGAGCGGCCTTTGCCGGAAGCATCCGGGCAAACACTTTCGGCAGAAGACCTGGAATCGCCGGAGATCGTTTCTGAGCGTGTCACATTTGCAGCCAGCGCGGAACTGATCGAGCCTGTTCCACCGCGCTCGAAAGGCCGCTCCGGCACTGTCATGCCCAAACGCAAGCTGTCCCCGCCCGCCTATACCTACATGCTGGAGATGCTGCTGATTGGCGTTTCTGCCGTGGTGCTGGTGCGGACACAGCGCAGTACTGCGCGATATCGCGCGTCCCACGGATCTCGAAGCAGGGTCGCCTGATCGAATGCCATTGGTGATTTGACTGGGAGGACTGCTGCGCGTGCAGTCTTCTGCCCGGCTGCTTTACTCTAGAAACCGGGAGTCTTTCATGCCAATCGGCGGAGCAGCGGCAGTACGGGAAATCAGCATTGCACACAGTCCGGACTCGGATGACGCTTTCATGTTTTACGGCTTGGCCTCAGAAAAAGTCGAGGTGCCAGGCTATCGCTTTACTCATACCCTGACCGACATCGAGACACTGAATCAGAAGGCAATGCGTGAAGCCTTCTACGATGTCACCGCGATCTCCTTCCACGCCTATCCTTATGTCCAGGACAAGTACGCTTTGATGCCGTGCGGCGGCAGCGTTGGGGAAAATTATGGCCCGATGATCGTTGCCAAACGGGAGTTTTCTCTGGAGGAAGTGCGGAGCGTGCAGATCGCCGTTCCCGGCCAACTCACTACGGCTAATCTCGTTCTCCAGATGGCGATTCCCGGGGTGCAGACAGAAGTTGTTCCCTTCGACCAGATCATTCCGCAGGTATTATCCGGCAAGTATCAGGCGGGTCTGATCATTCATGAAGGGCAGTTGACTTACGCTCGCGATGGCCTGAAGTGCGTACTCGATTTAGGAACTTGGTGGCGCGAACAGACGGGCCTACCTTTGCCTCTGGGCGGCAATGCGATCCGCCGCAGCCTTGGCACGCCAGTGCATCGCGTAATGAATCAGGCGCTGCGCGATAGCGTCGGCTACGCGCTCAAAAATCGCGAAGAAGCCCTCGCCCACGCCATGCAGTACGCCCGCGATCTGGATGCAGCTTCCGCGAACCGGTTCGTCGGGATGTATGTCAATGAGCGCACGCTCGATTACGGCGAGGACGGCAAGCGGGCTATTCGCAAACTGCTTTCCATGGGACACGAGCGCGGCATCATTCCTCATCCCGTCCGCGTGGATTTTGCCGAATAAATTCAGTCGCCATCGGGGTCTGGGCGCTTCGGCCTGGCCTGCAGCAACTGCGCCGGAACCGGGCGTTTCCCCATGGCATCGCGCCATAGGATAACGTTGAGCTTTTGCGTGTCGGCCTGGTCGGCGTGGGTAAAATCCATCTTCGCGGACGCTTTCGCGCCGTAGCTTTTTTTCGTATTCGCCTCGTAAATTCTTCCGTTATCGCGGTTGCTATAGTCGGCCGAATACGCTGGCTGCGTACCCGCTCCGGAGAATTCCTCGCGCATGAGCGGCGCGAAGGCATCATTGTTATTCATGGGTGGTAGGTCCAGAAGCGATTCGATAGATCGGACCGCACTCACCGTGGTGTAAAAGTGGTGATCCACAAAGAGCTTCTCGTCCGGTTTTGGACGTGGCGCATATTTACTGATCACCAGCATCAGGCTGCGATGCGCATCCACGTGGTCGGCGCCGGACTGTGCATCATCTTCAAGAATAAAGAACGCTGTGTCATTCCAGAACACGCTGTGAGAAACAGCATCTACAGCGCGACCCACCGCCAGGTCGTTGTCTGCAATGGACGCCTCCGGGCGCGGCATGCCGGGACTGGTTCCTGCCGTATGGTCATCGGGGAGCCGCAATAAAACGAACTGCGGCATTGTGTCATGGCCGCTTGCACGGTCAGAAACCCACCGCTGGAAATGGTGGAGAAATTCCGATACGCGCAGTTGATCGGGAACGCTGAGATTGAAATCCTGATAATGAGGGTCGAAGTGGCCGACCAACTCCGGCTTGGTCGCCACATCCCGGGCGATCAGAGGAATTTTCCAGGGATACCGGCTTACTCCTCCGCCGTAGTTTGCCGGGATAGCCTCACCCTGATGGATATAACTGCGAGCGCAAACCGTGGGGGCCGGTTCAGGGGTGCCCAGAGTCGGCTTTGGGTCCTTCGGTTCCTGGCCGGAGTCATCGCAAAACTTTGTCGCTACATATTCTCCAAAGTGGTAATACGTCTTCCCATGTTTTGCGATGTTCGTCCAGAGATAGCCGCTGGCCGGCTCATCGACATCAGAGATCTTCTCATGCAGCGGGTAACCGTCCGCGACGATGCCTTCATAGTCATAGGTGCGCTGACGTCCGCGGTAGCTTTGCTGCCACGTCTTCTCCGTGTAATCGCTGGTGATGGCTGCGGTCGACCAGACATGGCCATCCCCCGAAACCTCTCCAGAATCGTAAAAGTTGTCGAGGATGCCGAACTGTTCCGCAAGCTTGTGCTCGTTCGGCGTAATACTTGCGCCATACATGGTCAGGCTGGGGTCACGATCTCCTGCCGGTAAGTCGCCAAATACCTGATCGTAGGACCGGTTTTCCTTGATGATGTAGATGATGTGATGGATCGGGTTCTCGCCGCCGCGAAATGCAATCTGCTGCTTTGCGGCGCTCATCCGGTTGCTCTCCATGACTTCATGGCTGAACTTCGACAGATTCTGATCTGCCCGGGGCTCTTCGATGTCCGCTAACGATCCGTACAAAAGGGTTGCAATGTACGTAATCGGAGGAGTCTTGTTCGGCTTCGTTGCGGATGGAGGCGATGATCCCCGCTGAGGAAAATTGTTGGGACCAGTTCCCTGCCCCTTTCCGGTCGCGACATAAAGATGGTTCTCTGTCGCGGCGAGAGCCGTCGGATACCATTCGGTCGGGAGAAATCCGTGCGGATGTACCGGCGCTTTTGTTTTGCGTGTCAGATCGCGCGGATCGAAAACGGCGATCGCATTCAGGCTCGCGTCCGCAACATACATGTGCTTGCCGTCGGGAGAGAGCGCGAGCGCATCCGGCACCGCTCCGAAATAGATTTGGCCGGGCAGACGTGTATCGAAGGTCCCCCGGACATGCATGGCTGTTTTATCCGGCCCACCCAACGCGATAGCAGCCACGGAGTCCCGATTCGCCAGCGCGACGTACAGGATGGATTCATCGGAGCTAAGCGCAAGTGCTGCCGGATGAGAACTCGGATCGGTGACTACTCGCGGCGGTGAAAGCAGAAGCATCTGCAGCACACGCCCGCTTTTCAGGTCCAGCTCCGCAACGGCAGACGCATTCCACAGCGCGACGAAAGCGCGCTTGCCATCACGGCTTGCGATCGCGGCAATTGGGTAAGAGGCTGGCACAGTATTGCTGGTCGAAAGATCGAAGCGATGCAGGATCTTTCCGTTGGCAGCATCCATCAGCAGCGCGTCATCGGAGAGATTGTCGGCGATCAGGATCTCGTCGCCATTCCGGCCAGGGACGATTGCAATTCCAGATGGGTAAGGATTCGCCATTCCAGACGGCAAACGGGAGCCCGCCATGTGGTTCTGCTGCTTTCCTGCGCTGAGAGGCTGCAAGGGAACAGAAAACATCCTCTCCTCCGCAAGGTGTCCATCCCGGACGTGGTACACGGCAATCGCATTGCCAATGGCACCCGCCCCGTCGGGAAGAGGATTCGTAAGTGACGCCACGCTGACATACAAATGCGAACCGTCGCTGCTGAAGGCGATTCCGGAGAAGAGCGTCTGGAGGGCAAATTTGCCGGGTGTATGCGGATCAGGTACATCGATCAGCTGTCCGGATCGGGTGTCGAGAATCGCAATGGATTGGTCATAGCTTGACTCCGCCGTGCCATAGCCGGCGTTGACCATGGCGACATAGCGTCCATCTCGGGAAAGAGTCATTGCCATGGGCAGGCTGTTCGTTTTGCGCGGCGCGCCAGGCACAGGCTCCCGCAGCAGCTTGCTGGTGGGCAGCGGAACCGTTTTCGCGTGACTATCCTGGCCTGAACACTGCAAATAAAAAGGCGCAAAGAAGAAGGAAGTTGCCACTGCACCCATGAATAATGCGTAACGAACTGCAGGCGAATGCTTCATAGCCATCCACCATACCAAATCCGTATGACTCTCCGGCGATTCCGGGCCGGAGCTTGGCGCTTCGACATTACAAAAGTCTTACAGTCTCGCCTGTCGGGCACTGGTAGCCTCAGATCAGATCAATGACTTTCAATCTTGAGGTATCTGTGACCCCGACGTCCTACCAAGTGCTTGAACCGTGCAGTGTAGAAACTGCTCCCATTGCCACCGCCGAGGCCTCGTTTGTCGGCACACCGGTTGCTGTACCTGTAAAGATGGCGCCCGCACCGACCAAGTCTCAACTCCCCGTGCTAGGACGCGCGACCCAGGATCGTGGAATCACCTGGACAACGGCGGTATTCTTGGCAGCTTTTCACATTGGCGCAGTGGCCGCGCTGTTTATGTTTAGCTGGAGCGCGCTGGCGGTCTTCGTCGTCACCTACGTTCTGGCGATCAATGTCGGCATCGGAATGTGTTATCACCGCCTGCTGACGCACCGCGGCTACAAAGTCCCCAAATGGCTGGAGTATGCGACGGCAATCTGCGCCACGACGGCACTTGAGGGCGGCCCCATGTTCTGGGTTGCGACCCATCGCGTCCATCACCAGCATAGCGATCATACCGGCGACCCACACACCCCAACGGAAGGCACGTGGTGGGCGCACGCAGGTTGGATATTGAAGGGCAAAGCGCTTCATACTGAAACTGCCCTGCTGGCCAGGTACGCACCGGATCTGGCGAAAGATCGCTTTTACGTGTTGCTAAGCAAATATCACTGGGTTCCGCTTACCGCGATGGGTTTCGTACTGCTCGCCATCGGCGGCTGGCCGTGGGTCTTCTGGGGGATCTTCCTTCGCGTAACGGTCGGCCTCCACGCCACGTGGCTGGTCAACTCGGCGACACACAAGTGGGGCACACGACGCTTTGAAACCCGCGATGACTCCCGCAATAGCTGGTGGGTTGCGCTGCTCACTGGTGGCGAAGGCTGGCATAATAACCACCATGCTCACCCGGTTTCAGCAAAACACGGGCTGGCCTGGTATGAATTCGACCCAAACTATTACGGGATCTGGCTGTTGAAAAAGCTCGGTTTGGCGAGGCAGATCAAGATCGCCAAGTTCGACCCTAAAGACCCGCGTCCTGCAGGCGTATCTCCGGCATAGCATCAGAGGTCCCTCTCCCTGCCCAAAAGCCTGACGGCTATACTGCCGTCAGGCTTCCTATTTGCCCCGACCATGCACTTTACTCGCAGACGCGGAACCATCGCATTTTTCATCACGTTAGGCGCCTGTCTGGTGGCGCTCGCGATCGGTCTGAACGTGGGATGGGTCATTCTGAACTGGCGCAGAGTCTTCCCTCTTGTTCTCGGTGTTCTGTTTTTTGGCATTCTTATTGCCGGGGTGGTACTGAACACGATTTTCCTTGTGCGCGAGATTCGCCGCAATGAGCGGCACGACAGTTTCCTGAATGCGGTAACGCACGAACTCAAAACTCCAATCGCTTCCATCCGCCTGTATCTGGAAACGCTGCAGCGGCGCAACCTGAGCGAAGAAAAGCGGCAGGAATTCTATCGAGTCATGCTGAATGATAGCGAACGGCTACTCGCCACCGTGGAGCAAGTGCTGAAAGCCGGTGAAGTGGGGCAGCGAGGTGCCGATGACGTCAATGTCCGCGTGGACATGAAATCCATGGTGGAAGAAAGCGTCCGGGTCATCACGTTACGCAATCATCTGCAGCCGGATGCACTTACCTTTGTCGATGCAACTGCTAATATCTCCACCGTCGTCCTTGGTAATCCGGAAGATTTGAGAGCGGCCGTGATGAACATACTCGATAATGCAGTGAAATACTCGCCAAAGGGCCCGCAGATTCAAGTGCATCTGACCGTAGAACATGATGCGTGGGTTGTTCTGCGGGTAACCGATCAAGGGATCGGAATCTCAGATGTTCATCTGAAACGTGTCTTCAAACGCTTCTACAGGGTACCAAGTATGGCTGTTTTGCGCGCCAAAGGCACAGGGCTTGGCCTCTTTCTTGTACGTACAATCGCGCGCCAGCACGGGGGCGACGCAATGGCCGCCAGCGAAGGCGAAGGCCACGGCGCAACCATAACGCTGCAGCTTCCACGTCTGCTGCAGCCGTAAAAGCGGGTAAAGCTATGGAGGAGAACATTAGTTTGAAAATCGGCGAGCGGTCCGGCGTTCGCATTCTCATCGTGGAAGATGAAGCTCATCTTGCGGAGGGATTGCTCTTCAACATTCAGGCTGAGGGCCATGAGGCAATCGTGGCAGCCGATGGCGAGTCCGCACTGGATTGGCTGCTTCAAAAAGGGGAACACTTCGACGCCGTCCTTCTCGACGTCATGCTTCCGGGGATGGACGGATTCGCGGTTGCGCGCGCATTGCGCGAGGCGCAGAACTACACACCGGTACTGATGCTGACAGCACGCAGCCGTCCGGAGGACGTGCTGGAAGGTTTTGCGGCCGGCACGGACGATTACCTGCCGAAGCCATTCCAACTCTCCATTTTGCTGGCGCGTTTGAATGGCCTTCTTCGGCGAACTCAGTGGTCGCGGCCACCACTGCGTAGCCCGGACGTTTCTGCCCAGGCTGCGGAGGAACCCTCCTCCACGACCGAGGCATACACTTTCAACGGCAGAACGATCGACTTTTCTTTGCTGGAATTGCGGGCTGCCGACCGGCATATTCGCCTTACTCTGATGGAAACAGAACTGCTGCGCCATCTGGTACGCAATCCAGGCCGGGCGATCTCCCGTAGTGAGATTCTGGAGCAGGTCTGGCACCTGCATGAGGACACCGATACCCGCGCCATCGACAACTTCATTGTGCGCCTGCGCCGTTATCTTGAGGATGATCCTGCTCATCCGGTCCACCTGCAGACCGTGCGCGGTGTGGGCTACCGCTTTGTCCCGGAAGAAAAGCCGGCTGGATGAAGTTGAGGCGGGGAGCGAAGCGATACACTGAGCCTGGAAGGCCCGCCCGCCTCAGAGAAACCATCCGTGCGCATTCTGACTCGCTACATTCTCGGTGAAGTCCTTTCCCACACCCTGCTTGGGCTTTTTTTATTCACGTTTGTTCTGTTCATGCCGAACCTGGTGCAGATTGTGGAACTCGTCGTCCAGGACGGCGCATCCTTGTCAAGCGTGATCAAGCTGATTGCCTTTACGCTGCCCAATTCGCTCACGGTGACGATCCCGATGGCTGTGCTCGTCGGCATTCTGCTGGGATTAAGCCGCCTGGCGGCCGACAGTGAAATTACGGCGATGCGCGCCTGCGGCTTCGGCGTGTTTGACTTTGTCCGAATCGTAGCCATCATCAGTGTGGGTGCCTGGATTTTTGGCCTGGCGAATTCCCTTTACGTAGCACCGAAAGCCACCTCTGCAATGTTGCGAGTAGAAAATTCCCTGCGCGACTCGCAGGCAACCTTCCAGGTGCAGCCGCGCGTATTTTACGAAGATTTTCGCAACGCCGTTCTCTATGTCCAGGATGTGCGCAATGGCCGCAAGGCGTCCGTCTGGTATCACGTGTTCCTGGCCGATCTGACGAATCCTGGTTCTCCGAAGATCATCCTTGCGGAACAGGCGACCGTGGTCGGCGGCAAACACCATGAACTTCGCATGCGCCTGCGGAATGGCGAGCAGCACGAAATGCCGCCGAACGATCGCGGCGCTTATAGCATCTCTACCTTCGCCCAGACCGACCTGCCGGTGCAGGTGAACAGCGGCCAGGAAACCGTTCGCATCGGTCACAGCGATGTGCCCATTCTTGCCATGTCAAACCGGCAACTGTACCGCAAAGGCCGTCAGCAGGACGGCCGCTGGTATCAGATTGAAATGCAGAAAAGGTTTGCGTATCCCAGCGCCTGCCTTGTACTGATGCTGGTGGGAATCCCGCTCGGCCTGTCCTCCCGCCGAGGCGGTAAAAGCACGGGATTCGTGCTCACAATTTTTCTCGTCTTTGTGTACTACTTCCTCTCGTCAACCGGAATGGCGCTTGCGAAGCAGGGCAAAATCTCGGTGACCCTCGGCGTCTGGGGAGCAAATCTTATATTCGCCTTTGCTGGCCTGTTGCTGCTGCGCCAAATGGCGCGGGGAGCCGTGCGCTTTCCTTCCATACCGCTGCCCGCCGTCATCCAAAAGCGTTTCGGGCGAAATCCTGATCCATCAGGAGAAGCTGTTTTCGCCGCCATTCCCAGGCGCACACTGTATGAGGGTTTCCCTCTCATTCTTGATGATTACGTTCTGCGTTCTTTTCTAGGCAGCTTTGTGTTGGTGGAAGTGAGTTTCGTGCTGCTTTCGTTGATTTTTTCGCTCTTTGAACTTCTAGGCGACATCGTACGGAATCGGGCGCCTCTCGCAGTCGTCGGGGAATATCTCTTAAACCTGACCCCCAGCATGATCTACAGCATCACGCCGCTTAGCGTCTTGATCGCGGTACTTGCGGCCATCGGAGTGCTCAACCGGTCAAGCGAGCTTACTGCGATGAAAGCCACGGGGATTAGCCTTTATCGAGTCATTCTGCCGATTTTCCTGATTGCAGGCGTCCTCTCCGTGTTGATGTTCACCTTCGACCAGGTTTATCTGCCTACGGCGAATCGCAAACAGGAATCTCTCCGTAGCGAAATCAAAGGAAAACCGCCGCGCACATTTCTGCGTCCGGACCGGGAGTGGGTCTTCGGCGAAAACAAGCCCGCCGAACCGGCGCATATTTTCTATTACGAGTTCTTTGACTCAGCGAACGACCGGTTTGCCAACCTGACCGTGCTTGAATTCCAGTCAAACAGTTTCACGCTGGCGCGCCGCATCTTTGCCGCGGACGTGGCCTGGGACCCGCAGGAACATCAATGGATCTTCGGCAAGGGATGGGAGCGAACCTTCCAAGGCGGTACGATCTCGTCGTACAAGACATTCAACTCCAGGATTTTTCCTGAGATCGTGGAGGCTCCTCATTACTTCAAAAAAGAGGACTTGCAGTCTTCTGAGATGACGTTCACGGAGCTTGCCCACTACATCCACGATTTAAGCCAGAGCGGGTTCGACACTCTTCCGCTGCGCGTGCAGCTTGATAAGAAAATCGCATATCCTCTTGTCACTCTTGTCATGTCAATTCTTGCGGTTCCATTCGCGCTTTCCATGGGGCGGCGAGGCTCTCTGACAGGCATTGCCGTGGCCATTGGGGTCGCCATCGCATACTGGGTTGCCGCCGGACTTTTTGAAGCCATGGGGAACGTGAACACGCTGCCTGCTGTACTTGCCGCCTGGTCGCCGGATCTGCTGTTCGGCCTGGTGGGCGGATACCTGCTGCTGCGCACCCCCACCTGATTCGCCCTTGCCATAGCGTCGAGCGTACAGCGTGATCCGCCGGCTATTCCTGTCAGATTGTCTAGAATGAAAGCTGGAGATCTCGAATGACGATCTGGGAGAATCTGCGTCCGCTGTTTCCCTATCTGCGGCGTTATCGGCGTGGTTTTCTCATAGGCGGCCTGTTCGCGGTGTGCAGCAATGCCATCTGGGTTCTGTTTCCGCAAGTGATTCGGCGCGCGATTGATGACATGACTCGTCATCTCAGCTATCGCGGCATCCTGTTCTATGCGGGGCTGCTGCTTGCAGTAGCGCTCGCCAAAGGCATCTTCCTTTTTCTTACGCGCTGGGTGCTCATTGGCCTTTCCCGCGATATTGAATACGATCTGCGGAACGACATTTTTCGCATTCTGGAACTTCAGGCTCCCGGTTACTTCCGAGAGCACCGCACAGGCGACATTATGGCGCGTGCAACGAATGATCTGAATGCCGTGCGCATGCTGCTGGGGCCGGCGATCATGTACAGCCTGAACACGCTGCTCTTCACGATTGGCGCGCTGATCTTTATGGTCCGCATCAGTCCCTGGCTCACGCTGCTGGCGTTTGTGCCGCTCCCTGCGGCCAGCATCCTGGTCCAGTATTTCGGACGAAAAATTCACGAACGTTTTGAGCGCATCCAGGCAATGTACTCCGACATCTCCGCGCAAGTGCAGGAAAATGTCGCGGGCGCGCGGCTGGTTCGTGCCTTTGCACAGGAGGAGGCGGAAATTCGTTCCTTCGAGCGGGCCAATAGCGAGTACATCCGCCGGGCTCTGCGATTGGTCCGGCTGATGGGAATGCTGTGGCCCACGCTGGAATTTCTACTGGGACTGTCACTCGTCGTAGTGCTGCTGGTGGGCGGCCACGAAGTTGTCACCAGGCGGATCTCTGTGGGAGCCTTCGTCGCGTTTACAACCTATATGACGATGCTGACCTGGCCGGTCATCGCCTTGGGATGGGTCGTAAATCTGGTGCAGCGCGGCACGGCCTCCGTGAGGCGCATCCATGAACTACTTATCGCCAACCCTTCCATTTCGGATGCGACTTTACCCGTTGGCCAGGCACCTCTCACTCAAATTCGCGGAGACATCGAATTCCGGAATCTGACGCTCACCTATCCAGGAAGCGCTATCCCTGTCTTGCGCAAGATCAATTTGCGGATACCGGCAGGCACGAGCCTCGCCATTGTCGGTCCCACAGGATCAGGCAAGACTTCCCTGGTCAGCTTGATCCCCCGATTGATGGAAGCTGAGAGAGGAACACTGTTGATCGACGGGCGCTCTGTCATGGATTATCCGCTAGCGACCTTACGACAGGCCATCGGCTTTGTGCCCCAGGAAACTTTCCTGTTTGGCGAAACGATTCGGGAAAACGTCGCATTCGGTGCGCCAAATGCAAACGATGAAGCGGTTTTTGATGCAACCCGCGCCGCTCATATTCGCGATGAAATTCTGGAATTTCCTAAAGGGTTCGATACCCTTGTGGGGGAACGCGGCATCACGTTATCCGGCGGCCAGAAACAGCGTACGGCCATCGCACGCGCGTTGATTCGCGACCCGAAAATTCTGATCCTGGATGACGCACTCTCGAGTGTGGACACCTACACGGAAGAGCGGATTCTTCATGAACTCGCCGAACGG
>DASSZI010000185.1:0-4978 GCA_035713565.1 Acidobacteriaceae bacterium
CATGATGCACTCGAAGCCCATGCCCGCGACGAATTGGGCATTACCACGACAGGTACCCCGCGTCCGGTGCAGGCGGCCCTGGCTTCAGCCGCGAGCTTTGCCGTGGGCGCCGCTTTGCCGCTAGCGGTCGCGGCGCTAACACCGCTGGATAGGCTTGTTCCCTTTGTGGCGGCGACCTGGCTGCTATTTCTGGCGTTATTAGGCGGGTTGGCTGCGCAGGCCGGCGGGGCGAAGGTGTTGGCAGGCGCGCTTCGCGTCACGTTCTGGGGCGCGCTCGCCATGGCGATCACCGCTGGCGTGGGAGCGCTGTTTGGGACGGTGGCGTAATGGAAAGTTAACCACGAATCGCGTCTGCAATCGCGACCGCTTCGCGGGCTACTTTCACGTTATGCACGCGAACGATGTGCGCGCCGGCGAGTGCGGCTGCCGTGACGGAGGCCAGTGTCGCGTTGCCGCGCTGATTTGCCGGCGCGTCTTGGCCGTAAATCGCTGCCAGCGCGCGACCCAGAAATGCCTTGCGGGAGGTACCTGCCAAAACGGGATGCCCAAGCCGGTGGAAGTCGTCGAGGTGTGCCAGCAGCGGGTAATTTTCTTCCATGCGCTTGCCAAAGCCAAAGCCCGGATCGAGCATAATGCTGGCCGGCGTTACTCCCGCAGCGAGCGCGTTGCGCAAACATTCTTCCAGTCCCCGCATCACCTGTGGAACAACTTCCTCCCTGGCGAGTCGAGGCAGCGTGTGCCACTCCGCCATGCGGCCGCGCGTGTGGGTCAGCACTACGCCGCAACCAAGTCTGACGCATGTCGGGGCCATGGCTTCGTCCCAAAGAAATCCGCTGACATCATTGACAATCTCCGCGCCTGCGGCGACCGCAGCGGTGGCAGTGGCCGCCTTGTAGGTGTCGATGGAAAGAATGGTTCGCGGCCGTTCGCGCAGGACTGCTTCGATGACGGGCATCACGCGATCCAGTTCTTCTTCCGACGTAACCTGCGGCCGCACTCCGGGGCGGGTGGACTCGCCTCCAATGTCGAGTACGTCCGCGCCCTGGTCGAGCAACTCGAGAGCGTGGCTAACGGCGTTATCCAGTGAAAGAAATTGGCCGCCGTCCGAAAACGAGTCGGGCGTGACATTCACCACTCCTGCCAGCAATGTCCGTTCGCCAAGCGGAAGCGTGCGCGTGCGCAATTTCCATTGGAAAGTCGGGCGTGTCGCCACGATCATGCAGTCATTTTATCGGTGCCTCTCCTCTCGGCTGCTTGAGCTTCGCCAGATTAGGGGCTCCGGAAGAAATTTGTTACACTCGCGGCCAGTTATGCGCAAAGTTCTCCTTCTCTTGTGGTTCACACTTCTCGGCGCGGCACCAATCTTGGCTGCGCGAGCGAGACCGCGCCGGACGCGCGCCAATGCTTCCGGCAATGTTGCAGCCCGGGTGGAGGCGCTGCTGAGCTCTCCGATAGCATCGCAGGCGCATTGGGGCATCTCTGTCACCACGCTGGGGGGCCGGCTGATTTATGAAAAGAACGATGCGCAACTTTTCGCGCCAGCTTCCAATGCCAAGCTGCTGACCACAAGCTCGGCCCTGGGATTGTTCGGGGCAAACGCGACGATTGAAACCCGAGTGACTGCGCCTGTTGCGCCGGATGCGAGTGGTACCGTCCACGGCGATATGACGCTGGCGGGAGCAGGAGATGCCAGCATGTCAGGTCGCGCCTATCCCTATAACGGACGCACGGATCGCCCGAATCCACCGCTGGCGACACTCGCTGCCCTGGCCGACCAACTGCAGCAGCGCGGGGTACGCCGGGTACAAGGGAGCATCGTAGGCGATGATTCCGTGTTCCCCTTTGAGCCGTATGGCTCCGGATGGGCCTGGGACGACCTGGAGTGGAGTTGGGGCGCCCCTGTTTCCGCGTTGACCATCAATGATAATGTCACCTACCTTGCCGTAAGTCCTGGCGCACGTCCGGGCGATCCACTCGCCTTCTCCTGGAACCCGGAGGAGACGAATTCGTATTACAGGGTGACCAACAACGGCCGCACGTCCACGGCGGGTTCGCAGCCTTCCCTCGGCCTGGACCGGCCCCCGGGTTCGCGCGAAATCCGCATCTTCGGAACCTTGCCTGCGGGCGGTTCCCCTAAGCACCTGGCGCTTGCGATTCAGGACCCTGCCGAGTTCGCCGCAGCGGCCTTCCGGCAGATGCTTCAGGCGCGGGGGATTACCGTCACCGGCGGTGCTCGCGGCCAGCACAGGCTCTCGCAAGACACGGCCATTTACGAGGAAAGTGCGTTACGTCCGCTCTCGTTGCCGCCCGCTCCGGCTGCACCCGGTGCCATGCAGCTGACCCCAGCGGCGCAGCAAGGTACAGTTGTGCTGGCCTCCCATACGTCTGTTCCGATGCTGCAGGATATTACGGTTACTAATAAGGTGAGTCAGAACTTGCATGCTGAAATCCTGCTGCGCTTACTAGGCCAGCACTATGCTGCAGACGGCTCCATCGTGGAAGGTGTACGTGTTGTACGGGCCTTTCTGCTGCGAGCGGGCGTTCAACCGGGGGATTTCTTCTTCTATGACGGCTCAGGACTGTCCTCGGAAGACCGGATTACGCCGCGAGCGTTGACTGCGCTGCTGCGCTATATCGCGGCCCAGGCATGGGGAGCGCAGTTTCGCAGCACGCTGCCGGTCGGCGGCGTTGACGGAACGCTCTCGGACAGGTTCGCAACAGGGCCGCTACATAACCGGATATACGCGAAAACTGGCACGCTGGATGAAGTGAACTCGCTCAGCGGGTATGTAACAGGCAGGAGCGGGCGCATCCTGGTGTTCTCGATTCTTTGCAACGGCCATCTGCCGCAGGCGCGGGGAATCACTCATACCATTGACGGCATCGTTGGTGCTGTCGCTGCGGCAAACTGAATTTTTGAATCGCGCTGGTCAATCCACGCCTCAAAGTACGCGAACGTCTTGTCAGGAGTGCATGTATGTCCGAACGAAAACCGCAAAACTATGCCAACCATACCCGGTTGGATCCGGCATTCCATTACTTCCTCGCGCCTGTCCTCTTGATTACGCTGATCGGGACCATCGTGCATCTCGTCGCGCATCCGCGGCTCTCCAGTATTTGGCACGTTGTGCTCGCGCTGGCTTTGGTTGTTCTGGCGGTCAAATGCCGCACCTACGCCCTCAAGGCACAGGACAGGGTGATCCGGCTGGAAGAGCAGTTACGGCTTGCCATGCTGCTGCCGGAGGCGCAACGCGCTCACATCGGCGATTTGAGCGTGAAGCAGTTGGTGGCTCTGCGCTTTGCCTCCGACGCCGAACTGCCGGAACTGGCGGAGCGCGCATGGAGAGAGAACCTGGAGCCTAAGCAGATCAAGCAGGCGATTCAGATCTGGCGCCCGGACCATTACAGAGTGTAAAGACGGTACCATTGCATCTGGAGGCGCCACTGAAATTTCGTCCGCAGCTGGTTTTGATGGCTTGCAGCTTTGCCTTGTTTTGGACCGGCTGCCGCCGCATGCCCGCATCCAAGCCGCTGAACCAGTTGACGCCCACAGAAATGCAGGGCCGCGCCGTCTTTCAGTCCCATTGCGCGGTATGCCACTCGGCGAATACAGAAAGGTCCTTGCATGGTCCCGGACTCCAGGCGCTCTTCAAAAAGCCCTATCTCCCTAGCGGAGCACCAGCGAATGACGAACGCGTGACGGCCACCATTCTGCACGGCCGCAATATGATGCCTGCCTTTGGCAGCCAACTGGACGAGGAGCAACTGCAGAGCCTGCTGGCTTATCTGCACACCTTATGAACTCCGAAATTCCAAAGAATCAGCCGCCAGAATCCGCAGCGAAACTTCCGGGCGTGGCTGCCATCGCGCTTTGGCTGCTGCTGGAGGCGTTGATCGGAGTGGCCGGAGTGTTCACCAGTCATTTTGCTACCCATGCGGCCCGTACTACTGTGCTCGCCGTGGCAACTTTTCTTGCTGTGGCCAGCCTGGGCCTGCTGCGCATGAAGCGATGGGGATGGGCGCTGGCGCTGGCGGCAGCATTCCTGAGCAGCAGTTACGGCATATACATGATCATGCGCTTCCACCAGAACAATTTCTGGGTCATGACGCTGGTGAACTTTGTATTCTTCTTCTACCTGGTGAGACCAGAGATTTTAAGACGGCTGCGGTGAGAGAAGCTGCTTGTATCGTACGTGCCATGCTTCCTGAATCACGGTTACATTTTGACTGTCAAGATAACTCCAGATATCCCGTAATCCGTCATCATGATCCAGGTCGTAATACTGATTGATTTCGGAAGCAAAGCACAAAATCGTAGCCAGAGCATTCGAAATCTGCCCGGACCGAAAACGCTCGATACCATCGCCTTCAATCCGATCACGCATGTCTTTGCCAAGACTCTCTTTCAAAAAGAAAGCCCCAATTTTGCTAACACCCCAAGCAGAATGATGTGCGATTTGGGATACTTCTCGATATGACCAGTCATTCAGCCATACAAGGAATGTTCTACATGCATGATTAAGATTCCTAAAATGCCCGTGCCGACGACTTAAAGCTTGTGAGATCGTCGGCCACCGAGGTAATTGGGACGGATTAGAAATTTCGGCATCTGTGACCTGGAGATGCTCTTTGAGGCCTACAGCATATTTGTTCAATTCTTCTTCAAAGAAAGCGATATATTCGTGGTGCTGAGATAGATCCTTTTTGTATCGCTGCAATTCTTCCCATGCATCGCGATAGGAGGATTTAGCGAACCACACGTAGTTAGGAAGAAATCTTCCTTGATCGAACATGAAGACAACTGTAAATAGATTGTCGATCATGGTTCGTATTATGGATGGAGTGGTAAGCAGCGCATTTTGAGGACGTTTTCCTGTTTCTTCCTTATCCGAACCAAGCCAGACAACGGCTTCATAGCAGTTGTACATGCTCAAGATAGAGACACGTAAGAAACAGCGTTGCTTGATTGAAGCACTGG
>DASSZI010000186.1:0-11298 GCA_035713565.1 Acidobacteriaceae bacterium
TGCCCTGCGTAATGACGTCCGATGTCCCGTGATTCATGGGATGTTCAGGATTGCCATCTACCTTGATGGGCCGGTAGGCATCGCTCTTGACCAGCAGCGGCACGGATCCCATGGGAAACGGGTGAGCGGTGGCAAAGAAGACCGGCTTGCCAAGGACCAGGTCCTCCGGCTGCTTTACGTAAGGATAGATAGGCTCGTCGGGCTGCTTGGTGCAACCTGTCAATCCTGCCAGCGCAATGGAAGCACCCATCAACTTCATGAACCCGCGCCGCGAGACGGAATCCACCCACTCGGAAGCATGCTGGGGAAATTCCCGGCGCAGAGACTCCTGAAATTCGGGAGTGTCTGCAAGTTCATCGACGGTGCGCCAGTAACGCTTGCCCGACATTCCAGCCAAACGGGCCTGCGCGGCTTTCATCAAAGGCGCGTTTCCGGATTGCCTGCTGCTCTCAACTGCTGCGGTCTCGTGTTCGTTCGCCATCTTCGAATCTTGACCTTTATCCTTGTCTGTCATTGCCGTGAGCGTATCGGATGTTGCCGCGCCGGGTTCTACACTGTGGTTCATCGGTGGCACGTATCGCAACTGGTAAGCTGCCGCGGCGGACGGATATGATACTGGGCAAGCAGGTATTTCCCAAGGGCATCCTGTGCCGTGAATTTGACGTAATGCGCGTTCACCGGGACAGTTGCCTGCACCGATCCTTTGCCCGCCGAGGACCATGGCGCGACGCCGGAGTTGGAATTCCCCGCCGGACCTGAACTCACCTGGAAAGCAGGCGGGATTTCGAGTGCGGCAACCTGCGCCCCTCCCTCGCCGGGATCATGAGTGGTGCAGTTGACCAACTGAGAGGTGGGCACGCCTGGGGTTGCGACGGAGTTGTCGCACCATACTGGATGCGACGCAGACGGAGGCTGCCACGCCATCTGGTAAATCTCTGAAGTGGGACGAAGATTTTCGGCCGGATTGCGATGACAGTTCAGACACCATTCCATCTGCAGCGTACTGGCCTGGAAGGTTAAAGGCATCTCATCGATGCGGCCGTGGCAGGTAGAGCAGCCAATTCCCTTGTTCACGTGCACGGAGTGATTGAAGTAAACAAAATCGGGCAGATCGTGAACCCTTGTCCAGGGGATCGACTGGTTAGTCGCCCAACTGTGGCGAACCGGCGCCAGCAGTTGCGCATTGGTCCAAATCTGCGCGTGGCAGTTCATGCAGGTCTTCGTCGGCGGTATCCCAGCATAGCTCGATTTTTCTACCGAAGTATGACAGTACTGGCACTGCAGGCCGAGTCCCTGCACGTGATGTTTGTGACTGAACGGGACCGGCTGGTAAGGGCGAACTCCCTGGTTGGTCACCCACGGCGAACGTTGCAGGTAATTCAGCGTGACACCCACTCCGATCAGGACCACTCCGAAGAGAACCAGGCTGAACCTGGTAAGAGAGTTCGAACTGCGATCAAAAATCTGCGCCATTTTACGATGACTTCCCTGCGGGTTGCGCGGCTAGTGCCGTCGTTGTGGATGAGCCGAACTTTCCGGCGGCATCGTGCAAATCTTTCTCAGGTGCAGCAAAAAATTCTTGTTCACGAAACATCGAGTATAGCAGCACATGCTGCTGAAATCGATACAGCACAGGATACCGCCGTGAAAAATTACACGCGGCGGAAACGACGATTACATAATAAAAGCCCGCACACTGCAAGGCTGGAACGTGTGGCGCTGAGGGAACCTCGCCACAGACGCAAAAACGGGGTGTATAGACTTGAAAGACAGTGACGGGCGGCCTTCGCAAAGTTCGCTATGACTCCGATCTCGCGTGTCGCCAGCTTGCGGCGGCGGATCCGCGCCTCGGCAAGCTGATTGAGCGCGCAGGGCCATTTGCCTTACGCATCAAAAGGACCCACTCCACACTGGAAGCGTTGCTGGAGTCCATCACCTATCAGCAACTCCACGGAAATGCCGCGAAAGCCATTCACAGCCGCATCCTGAACCTATTTGCCGATCGAACTCCTACTGCGGAAGGGCTCCTCCAGGTCAGCGATGAAGCGCTGCGAGGGGCCGGGCTTTCCGCCAGCAAACTGCTCTCCGTGCGCGATTTGGCCGAAAAGAGCAGATTGGGCGTTGTTCCGCCGCTCGCGAAACTGCACCGCATGCCCGACGAAGAGGTGTGCGCGCGGCTGACCGCAGTCCATGGCATCGGCGTATGGACGGTGCACATGCTGCTGATTTTTCGCATGGGCCGCGCCGATGTGCTGCCTGTTCTGGACTACGGAGTGCGCAAAGGATTCGCACTTACCTTCGGCAAACTGCGCCCGGGAGCACCCGTCAGCCCAGACGATCTGCCGAGCCCCGCAGTCCTGGAGCGGCGGGCGGTCCGCTGGCGGCCATGGCGGTCCGTGGCCAGTTGGTATCTGTGGCGGGCCTGCGACCTGCCGGCAAAAAACGGAACTAAAAGGATCGAGAAGCGATCATGACCGAGTTGAAGAAATTTGTGTGCGTCCACGGCCACTTCTATCAGCCGCCGCGGGAAAACCCCTGGCTTGAAGCAATTGAGGCGCAGGATAGCGCCTCTCCCTTTCACGATTGGAATGCTCGCATCAACCACGAGTGCTACGCGGCCAATGGGAGCGCACGCATTTTGAACAATCGCAATGAAATTGTGCGGATCGTCAACAACTACTCCCGCATGAGCTTCAATTTCGGGCCGACATTGCTGCAGTGGATGGAGCGCGCGGCACCCCTGACGTACCGTAGAATCCTGGAGGCTGATCGAAGCAGCAGGGATCGCTTTGGCGGGCATGGGTCGGCAATGGCGCAGGTTTACAACCATATCATCTTGCCGCTTGCGCCCACACAGGACCGGATTACCCAGATACGCTGGGGCATCGCGGACTTCCAGCACAGGTTCGGACGCATGCCGGAAGGCATGTGGCTGGCCGAAACAGCGGTCGATCTGGAGAGTCTCGATCTGCTGGCGCAGCATGGAATCCGATTCACGATTCTTGCTCCCAGCCAGTGTGCCCGAGTGCGAGTCCTTGAGACTGAAAACGATGTGAACTCCCCAGTCTGGCGGAACACACCCGATGCAAGCGTGGACTCGACTCAGCCCTACCTGGTGCGAACATCCCCCGAGCGCAGCATTGCGGTGTTTTTTTATAACGGCCCCACCTCACGCGCCGTCGCCTTTGAGAAGTTGCTGAACGATGGCGGCGACTTTGCCAGGCACCTGCTGGGTGGATTTCGTCAGGACGGACGAGCAGCCCAGCTGGCGCATATCGCAACCGACGGCGAGAGCTACGGGCATCACCACCGGCATGGCGATATGGCTTTGGCGTACGCGCTGGAGCGGATCGAAAACGACAGTGATGCGAAGCTCACCAACTACGGAGAGTTTCTGGAGATGTTTCCTCCCACTTCTGAAGCTGAGATCCATGAGCATACATCCTGGAGCTGCGCGCATGGAGTCGAACGGTGGCGTTCGGATTGCGGCTGCAACGGAGGAGGGCATCCGGGAGGAAACCAGAAGTGGCGGGGCCCACTCCGCGACGCTTTGAACAAATTGCGGGATCGCGTACGCCCCCTTTGGAAGGCCTCCGCAGCAGAAGTTTTCCTGGACGCCGACCGTGCCCGCGACGCTTACATTCGGGTCATTCTGGATCGCAGTCCGGAAACGGTCGAGGCCTTTTTCCTGGCGCGGACGCGCCACAATCTTTCCTCGAGCCAGCGGATCCAGGCAATGAAGCTGCTGGAAATGGAGCGTCACATCCAGTTAATGTATACCAGTTGCGGCTGGTTTTTTGACGAAATCTCCGGTATTGAGACAGTGCAGGTGATCGCCTATGGGGGACGGGTCGTTCAGCTTGTCCGGCAGTTGTTTGAATCTAGCGCTGTGGAGATTGAATCCGAATTTCTGCAAAGCCTTTCACTGGCCAAGAGCAACCTACCGGCGCATCAGGACGGCGCGGAAATTTATCGCAAACAGGTGCTGCTGCACGAGGTTGGCCTGCAGGATGTGGGCGCGCACTATGCAATCATTTCCCTCTTTGAAGCGCAGCCGGTTGAAACTCCGTTGTTCTGCTATGAAGCACGGCGCAAGTCATTCGAGACTCTGAGTTCGGGGCGCGGGCGTTTCGCCTATGGCCAGCTCGAAATCAGTTCGAGGATTACGCTGGAGCGCGAGGAGATGGAATTTGCGGTGCTTCATCTGGGTGATCAGAACCTGTCTGCGGCCGTACGGCCGTCCGATCCAGCCGGGCAAGATAATCTTTCCAGCTTTGGAAACAGGATTCGCCAAGCCATAGACCGCGCCGATTTGCCGGAAATTATGCGAGTTTTCATGCAGGAATTTGGAGATGCCAGCTATTCCCTGCGATCCCTGTTTCGCGACGAGCAAAGCAGAATCCTGCATATCCTGCTCAATTCCACCCTGGCGGACATGGAACGGACGCTGCGCGCAATTTATGAGGACCACATTTCCCTGCTGCACTACCTGAGTTTGAGCGGGATGCCCCGGCCGAAGGCATTGACGCTGGCGGCGGAATTCAGCCTGAATGCGGACCTGCGATCGGCGTTCATGCATAACCCGATCGACCCGGCACGAGTACGTGGACTGCTGGCTGTGGCGCATGCCGATCGGGTGGTGCTGGATGCAACAACGCTGGCTTTTGTGGGCAGCGAGCGAATGCTTCACGAAATGAAAAACCTGCAACAGCATACGGACGCGAAACATCTCGAGACTGCGTTGGAGGTCTTGAACGTTTTGCTGGATCTGCCTTTTGAGATCGATCTGTGGGAAGCGCAGAACAAGTGGAACGCAATCATGCGAACTCTGCCCCGGGCTGGCGGTCCCAAACCGCGTTTCATGCAGCGATTCCGCACCCTTGGTTCCAAAATGCGGATCGACGTAGACCACCTGACGGTGGAGGACTGAGCGGGGAGACGCACCTCCTGCGCGGAGGCGACGCTTCTCTACTCCGGCGAGTTCCTGGACGAGTACACCACTGGATTCAATTTCGATGCCACAACTTCTCCCGGGTGGATGCCTGGACACCAGCGTTCATTATCCGCAATCTGATGCTTGTTTTTCGGCTTCGCAAGTCTCATCTCTTCGTCCATAAAAATGATCGTCATCACTTCCCGCGGACGGTCTGTTTTGTTCGCGCCTGCCCGGTGAAATGTCCAACCCGAATGGAAACTCACATCTCCCAGGTCAAAAGAAGACTCTTCCAGTCTGAAGGTTTCCAGGGCCTGTTTGAGGGTCATTTCGCTCTCATCGCTGATCTCCAGGTCTCTTCCGATCTGGAAGCGATGACTCTTTTCACAAAACGCAAGAGGCCCCATCTCCAGCGGAACGTTTTGCAGCGGCACCCATGCTGTGACGACTTTGTCACTGGAGACCGGCCAATAATATTGGTCCGCGTGCCATGGCGTGATGCCGCCGCCGGGTTCTTTGTAGAGCGCCTGGTCGTGATAAATCCTGACCCCGCTGCACTCCATCAACTCGGCAGCAATCCGGGCAAGGCGTTTTCCGCTGACAAACTCCCGGACTACATGGCTTTCAGTCCACAGATTCATCACCTGCAGGAACGCCTTGTCGTATGTTGAGCGCTTTTCAAGCGGCAAATGCTGTGTATTCAGCTCCGCAACTTTCCGTGTGATTTCCTGGCGATAGTGCTCGAGCAGTTCGGGCGGAAGCACGCGCTTCAGCTTTACATATCCATTCTGCCGGTAGAAATCAATGTCAGCCTGTGTCAGCGGAAAAGGCTCGTTGAGGGCATCCGGGCCACTGCTCTGAAGTGTCATGACGAGTGCTTTCCTGAAAACGGGAGAATCACTACGGGTCGCAAAGCGGGCGCAGTGGATCCTTTCCGCCCATTTTGGTTAGCCGTCAAAGTCCTGTCAAGTTCCGCATCGCTAGCTTCGCCAGCGAAGCGTAAGGGGCCCATGCAAAGGATGCTCGAATCGATCGCCAGTCGCCGCGCTCTGCAGGCGTGCTTGCTTGAGCGCGAAATACCATTTGGCAGGCTTGTCGGCATCATCGATCAACATAAGAGAGGGGTTGAACCTTAATCCCCGCGCCTGTTGGATCATCGTCTCACGATCCTGATCTACAAACCGCTGTCCGAATGCTTTGGCAATCGGCAGTACGAACGGTACGTAGTAGAAAACGTTCCATGCAGCGTAAACATCAATGCGGCTCTCAGTGGCAGTTGTGGGCGTAACGGTCGTCAGGCTGGAGAACCACTTGTCTCCGCAGCGAATCGCTTCGTATCGCCGGTTCGGCAGAATGAAATCAATCGTGGTGGTGACGGGGTGACCATACACACCCAGCAACTTGTATGGCGCGCTGTTCGCGGAGGGTGAATGGGCGGACATGCGAAAGCCATGCGGAATCGGCTCGAACTGCTTCTCCTTCACATGAATGCTTTTGCGGCTGCGCCACCACCAGGACTGATGCACGAATGGCCCGTGGGCCGGATCCATCAGTCCAATGATGCCGTGATCGACATTGCACGGCAGGTCAGCGGAAAGGTGCGCGGACCGGAAGCGCGGGCCGAACTTCGGCAACTCCGGCACGGCAGAGAACGCGGCTGAGTCTTCGGCGCGCACACGGCCTGAACCGGGCGATGGGACATAGACCCAGGCATAGCCGTCGCGCTCCTCACACGGAAACGCCGTGGCATAAATCCGGCTGCAGTCCAGGGCATCCTGTGGAGTCAGCGACGGAATATTCGTACACTGGCCGCTGACCGGATCGAACTGCCAGCCGTGATATTTGCAGGTGACGCGCGACGAGTCAAACCAGCCGCAGGAGAGCGGAATGCCCCGGTGCGGACAGCTGTCGCGCATTGCAAACAGCTTGTTTTCACGCGTGCGTCCCAGCAGCATGGGAATGCCCAGCAGCATGGCGGTGGCCGTCTGCTGGCCGCGCAGCCGGTCGCTGCGCATGGCCGGGTACCAGTCGTCGTAAATCAACGTGGCGGAGGGCGGTGCGATCTGGGCAAGAGGCACCGGACTGCTCGGGCTTGACAAGGTTTTTCCTTCAAATAAAAACGCTGCCACTTACTATAGCTGGATGTCCTAACTTAACGAAGCTGACCTGGTACAGCCAAACTTTCGCCGTCTTATGAATCGCGCGTCAGTTTGCCTTTGTGCAAGGAAAAGCGCTCGCCACGCCAGTCGACGTGGTCATCGGCATAGCTCCAGAACCAGATGCCGAGCGCGATACAATCTCGCAACGGCAGCAGCCATAGATCGCGAAGCACTCCACGGTCCCCGACAACCGCTACGCCTATCGTGAGGGCCACAGCGACCCGCACGCACAGCATGCAACTAAGCAGCGCAAAGCTGTCGAGCGAACCCGCCGACGAGATCACGTTGGCGAGTGCCCAGGGAATGCCGAACGTCACAAGCAATCCAAGATAACCGAGCGGACGGGCATCGCGAATGCCGCGCGCCCAGCGCGATTGATGGATGAGGAACTGGCGGAACGGATACGCAGGCACAGAGGTTTCGACAACTGTTGGTGCGATCTCGACCCGAAAACCGGCGTACGCAATGCGCGCGCCCAGTTCGTAATCATCGGCCAGGTGATCCACCAGCGGGAGCATCCCGCCGATGGCATGGAGCGCTTCCCGGGTCAACGCCAGCGTGGATCCAAGACCGAATCGCAGGCCTTTTTCCAGCCACCGAGACGTGAGAGCGCCCGCCATCAAATCAGTTGAAATCCCCAGCGCTTCCAGGCGCGACCCGAGCGTGCCGTGCGGCCGACCGCGATAAAGGGCCGTCACCATTCCAACCGGTTTTGGTTCTTTCCCCGGCAGCGCAAAGCAGGCCATGACACCGCTCAGATAATTCGGCGCGACGTGGATATCGCTATCGTTGATTAGCAGGTAATCGAACCTCGCCTGCTCCAGCATTTGGACAAGATTGCTGATTTTGCCATTCGTTCCCAGAACTTTGGGGCATAGGACAATGCGAATGCTTTGCTCCGGGAATTCTTGCTGCAGACGCTGCACTGCTTCCGCAGCGGGGTCTTCCATGGAGTGCACGCCGAAGAGAATCTCATATTCGCCGGCATAGTTCTGGCGGCAATGACTGGCAAAGGCGGCATACATCTCGGGATCCAGGCCCTTTACCGGTTTAAGAATACTGACCGGAGGCGAGAATGCCTGGAGCGCAACGCGAGATGCGCGGCTGTAGGAACGCGCGGCTCGAAACACCAGCAGCGAATACGCCAGCGCAGCCATGGTGAGCAGCGTGAAAAGTACGGGGACAAGTGCGACAAGGCGCAGACTGAGTTGAAGGAACATCGGTGGCCTTCAATATTGTCGCAGGCGTAACTTTACTCGTATCGCAGCGCGTCGATGGGATCCAGATTCGCTGCCTTCCACGCCGGGTAGATGCCGAAGAGAAGTCCTATCGCGCAAGAGACGCTGAAGCCCGTGATTGCCCAGAAAGTAGAAACGAAGGCGGGGATGGAGGGCACAATGAAACGGACCGCGAGCGTGAGGATGCTACCGAGGAGGACGCCGACGACGCCGCCCACCGAGCAGAGCGTGATCGCCTCAATCGTGAATTGCAGCAGAATGTTGCGCTTGGTGGCGCCAATGGCCTTGCGAACGCCAATTTCGCGGGTGCGCTCGGTAACCGACACAAGCATGATGTTCATGACGCCGACTCCGCCAACCATCAACCCCACGCTGGCCACGCCGATCATAAAAATGAAGATTCCCCCCGTGAGCTGGTTCCAAATACGGGTGATCGCCTCAGGGCTGAAGATGGCAAAGTTGTCCTCCTGATTGAAGCGCTGTCTTCGCTGAACACGCAAAGTCTGCTCGATCTCATCGTAGACAGCCGTCTTGTTCTTCGGATCGTCATATTTCACGCTGATCCATACATCCTTAACCTCGGGATGCACCTTATGAAAGGTTCCCATCGGAAAGTATGCGGTGTTGTCGTTTGGGTTTTTGCCGCTGCCAAAGGGCTGCTTGCGCTTTCCCATGACCCCAATGACCCGGAAATCGTCGCCGCCGATCTCCACTTCTTTTCCGAGCGGGTCCTCCCCGCGGAACAGTTCCTCGGCCGTGTCGTGGCCCAGCACGACCACATCCGAATGCTGCTCAAACTCGTACTGCGAGAAGAAGCGGCCTTCCGTCAGCTCAATGCTGTCCACTTCCGGCTCTGCCGTGGTGTCACCTTCAAGAATTGTGTGCTGGATTTTGCGGCCTTTGTATTTAACGGCGACATTCCCAAGGCCCAGGGAATGGTCGGCGTATTGCATCTGCGGAGAGACTGCAACGACATGGGGCAGTTTGGCAATGGCAGCGGCATTCTCCATGGTGAGTTGTTTGCGGGCCAGCATTTCGACTGTGGGACGCACGTTGATGACGGGAAATCGGAACACCCAATAGACGTTGGTCCCGAACGAGGACACGAAATTCTGAATGTTCGCATTCAGCCCGTTGATGAACGAGGAGAGCGTGATGACCGTCGCCACGCCGATAACGATCCCGAGGATAGTCAGTCCGGAGCGCAGTTTATTGCTGCGAATCGTAGACATCGCCATGCGGGCGGACTCTGCCGATTGACCACCGTGCATCGATCGCCTCACAACTCTGAACGCAAAGCCACAATCGGATCCAGCATGGCCGCTTTGCGCGCGGGATAAACTCCAAAGAAAATGCCAACGGAGGTCGCAAGCAGAAGGCTGACGAGGACCGACCAAAACGCGATGGTAGTGGGGAAACCTATGACAATCGTAATCAGCTTGGCAACTGTGATCCCGCCGATCACGCCGATCACGCCGCCAACGAGCGCCATGGCAGCGGACTCAATCAGAAACTGCATCATCAGATCGCGGCGCCGCGCGCCCAGGGCTTTCCGCACACCGATTTCGCGCGTCCGCTCAGTGACCGATACCAGCATGATATTCATGATCACGATGCCGCCTATCACCAGCGAAATGGTAGCAATTCCGATAGCGACGCCGAAAAAGCTCTGGCTGAAACTCTTGAACAATCCAACGAAGCTGTCATTGGTCGCGATGCTGAAGCTGTCGGGCTTGCCCACGGGATCGTGCCGTTGCGCCCGCAGAATGGCACGGACCTGATCCGAGGCATACTCCAGCGTGTCGCCTACTCCGCCTGCTTTGCCGTAAATGGTGATCGAATCGTTGGAACCGTAGACGGCCTGATAAGTCGTAATGGGCATGCTGACGAAGTTGTCCTGGCTTTGGCCCAGCGTTTTGCCCTGGCGTTCTACGACTCCGATCACCGTGTAAGGATCGCCATCCACGCGAATCTCTTTGCCAACGGGATCTCCGCTTCCCAGCACGTTATCCACAATGTCATAGCCGACCACCACGACGCGGCCGTCATGCTGTTCGTCGGCGGGAGTAAACGCGCGGCCCTGGGCGATGTTGTAGTTGTACATCGTCAGCATGTTCGCAGACCAGCCATTGATACCGACCGCTGTGGCGGACTGATGATGGGAGACGACGGTGCCGGTCTTAGAAATTTCCGCGCCGGTCAGTGCGCACGCCGTGCATTGCGCAGTGACCGCGTGGTAATCATCCATCTTCAGGTTCTTCCGCTTCATGTACTTCAGGTATTCTTCACCGCTAAAGATTACGTTGGGCATTTTGCTGGCGGTAAAGACATCCGCACCGTAACCATAGACCTTGGTCGCAACGTACCTGTTCACACCATTGATCATGGTCACGATCATGATGACGGAAGCGACCCCAATCACCACGCCGATGAGAGTGAGGATCGAACGCATTTTGTTGGCCCAGAGAGACTGGAGCGCAATTTTGAGTGCTTCGCGAAAGCCCATAAATATTTGGATCAGTGAGGCAGCGGCACCTTGATGTTTCCATTTGCGGCCGCAGTCCTTGCAAATGGATTTGGCGGGCACTTCATCCTGTGCCACCGTCGAGGCTGCCTAATCAAAATCCCTCTCCTGGTGAACTGCCCACCAGATTCCAAACGCCGCCTCTGCGACCCCGATTGTTCGCGTCAACTGAGGGTGACGTGCAAGGTGTTTCATAGTGCGCCGCCAGAATTTCGGTCCAGCGACCCATGCTTTCGCCGCGCGCTCGGGACGCACTGCCGCCATCATTCCATCGCCAATCAGAAACATCACCCCAAAGTGTTTCCATCTGTGATTCATTGCCGGAATCCCCTGTCTAGCATGATACGGCGTGGCGGGCGGATAAGTTCCCGGCTTGCCTGGCTGGCTGGGCATCGGAGTGGTCCCTAGCGCCCCCCTCTACAAATCCATACGCTTGAACTTCCA
>DASSZI010000187.1:0-5068 GCA_035713565.1 Acidobacteriaceae bacterium
CAGCAGACTCCAATCGCTATCCTTCAGGGCGTCAGGTCCTGGACGCAGGGCAGCCTTACCCGTGTAGCCGTGGACCTGAGCGGGCCAGCCGCGTACCGCATGTATCCTGCTCCGGAACGTCATCAGCTTGTCTTGATTGTCTTCGGCGCTCGCCCGGCAGGCTCGCTGCTCAACCATGCAATCTCGTTTCAGCGGGATTTCCAGGTTCGCTCTGCAAACGTCAAAGCGCTGACCCACGATCAGACTGAAGTGGTTCTGCAGCTGGTGCGGCCGCTTAAGTTTTCCTCTTTCACTTTGACCAAGCCCGATCGGCTCATTCTGGATTTTCAGGTCGCCGGTGAGCATGCACCAGCACCAACGGCTCCTCCAGGTAAACTTCTGTCGCAAAGTATCCCGCAGTCATCTCTCTCCGCAGCGAAAGAACCCTCCGCCGTGTGGAATTCAGAAAATGGTCCGGTTCAAACCGGGCAGCACTCCATGACCCGGGTACTGGGCCTGCGGGTTCGGCGCATCGTGATTGACCCCGGCCATGGCGGACATGACTCGGGCACCCTTGGCCCCGGCGGCCTGAAGGAGAAAGACGTCGCTCTGGAAGTCGCGCTGCGGCTCGGACGTCTGCTGCAACAGCAGATGAACGCGGAGGTCATTTATACCCGGAGCACCGACAAGTTCGTTCCGCTGGAACAACGGACCGCTCTCGCCAACCAGGCGCACGCAGACCTGTTCCTGTCCATCCATGCCAACTCCAGCCCCGACCCGGACGCGCGGGGCGTGGAAACATACTTCCTGAATTTCACCGCATCGCCCGCAGCGCTCAATGTGGCAGCACGTGAGAATGCCGTTTCAAACCGTTCTGTCTATGAACTTTCCGATCTGGTGCGCAGAATTACGCTGAGTGACAAGATCGATGAGTCCCGGGCGTTTGCGGAAGACGTCCAGCAGTCGCTCTATACCGGACTGGCCGCCGGAAACGAAGGTCTGAAGAATCGCGGCGTCAAGCAAGCTCCGTTCGTCGTACTCATTGGGGCACACATGCCCTCCATCCTGGCGGAGATTTCTTTCCTGACCAATCCCCTCGATGCGGAAGAGTTGTCGCAACCGGAGTACCGTCAGCGGCTCGCCGAGGCGTTGTATCGCGGCGTATCCGAATATGTGGACGGCATGAGCGGCGTGCGCGTCGCGAAAACCTCTCCGGGCAGGATCATACCAGCACAGCCAGAGTGATAGTCTGAGGTCGAAACCATGTTTCGACTTCCCTGTGCAATTCGCAAGCCACTTTCTCCCCTCGTTGCCGCAATGTTTGTCTCAGCGGTTCTGTTTTCAGCCACGGCCCAGGTTTCCCCTAAACCCCTTCCGCGCAAAGCATCTGCGTCAAGCGCGGCTGCCGGTTCTCCCGCAAAACCTTCCGGAGACGCGGATCAGCTTTTGCCCAGGACATTTGCCGGTTGGGATCTGAGCGGGAATCCACAGCAATCCACAAATCCAACCGCCGCGGACGCAGCCAATGGAGCGGTTCTGCGGGAATACGGATTCAGCCGCTATGAATCCTCGACTTACACGCGCGATAACAGCAAAGTGACGGTCCGGGCAATCGAGTTCGAAGATGCCACGGGAGCATTTGGCGCGTTCACGTTTTACCGTCGTCCCAACATGCTGCCGGAAAAGTTGGGACTCGGAGCGGCATTCGACGGCTCGCGCGTGCTTTTCTGGCAGGGCACGATGCTCGTAGACGCAAAGTTCAGCCGGCTCACCGCGATGTCCGTTTCCGAACTGCGGGATCTCGCCTCTCTGCTGCCAACACCGACGGGCAATCAGGGTACGCTTCCCACCTTACCGAACTACCTCCCGCAGAAGCACCTGGAGACTCGAACGCTGGAATACGCAGTGGGCCCCTTGGCGTATCAGCAAAGCGGCGGCGTTCTGCCGCCTTCGCTCGTAGATTTCGGCCGCAGTGCGGAAACCGTGACGGCGCAGTACAACGCGATGAACGGAATGGGAACTCTGACCATCATCAACTATCCAACGCCGGAAATCGCGATGGATAGGCAGCGCGCCATCCAGTCGTACTTTGCGTCGGCTCGCAAAGCGGAGCAGTCCGGCGCACCGGGATCCGGACAGAATTCCTGGACCCCCGCGCTTATGCACAGTAATCCTGCAGCCATCCAGTCGCGTCGTTCCGGCCCGCTTGTGGCAGTCACGTCAGGCAGCTTTTCCGCAGAAGACGCGCAGCAGATTCTGCAGCGCGTGCATTATGAAGTAAATCTGACGATGAGCAACAGAACTACCTATCGCTCCGACTCGTCCATGGTCGCTCAGATTTTTCTGGATGTAGTTTTTATGCTAGGCATCTTCGCATTGATCGCGGTCGTCTCAGCCATCTCTCTCGGCGGCTTCCGGATCGCGTGGCGCAAGATGCGAGGAAAATCCGCAATAGCCGAGAACGAATCCGAGGAGTTTCTCCGATTGAATCTCAAGGACTGAACTGTAGAAGCCATCAGACTGAACCTAATCTTGGGCAGTTCTCAGTAACCCATTTTGTTTCAATAGGATGTCTAGATTTTACGAGAAAAATACGAAAATCTGGAGAATATCCGAGGCGTTTCTGAGAAGGCAGCCATGTCGACTCAAGTCGCTTAGATTCAATAACTTATACTACAATCAGGAAATTGCCTTGACACCCCAACCCATGGCCCATAGTATGACGCCAGAAAGTTCTGATGGCTTTGCCTCCGTTGGAACTATTCTCCCTACAAGAAAAGGTCGCCCTGTTGCCGGGTGACCTTTTCGTTTTTTGGAAGAGACAAAGCCATTATGTTTCTGCTTCTTGTATTTCCAATTCTCGCTACGCTTTATGCCACACCGCTGCTCTTCGGATGGGTCTCGCCCAATGCTGTGTACGGCTTTCGAAATCAGCGTACTCGCGCCGATCGAGCGCTTTGGTATCGAGCAAACCGCATCGCCGGGATCTCGATCCTTCTCGCTATGGCAATTTGCGTTGTCCTGGAGTTTTCAGTGCCTGCTCTTCGCGAGACCCGCGCAGGTCACGTTACATCAGTCCTCATTCAAATCAGCGCGATCATTATCGCGAATGCGTGGACTACATTTCGCATTCTGATGAAGCGTCCGCCCCGACGCTAAAGGTTCCCTTTGCTCGTCTGCGGCGGCGACGGATGGAAATTTTCATCGATCTGCTGCCACGGGGCATTCTGTAACTCGTTCACGCGCTGCTTCGGCAAGCAGTCAGGATAGTTCTTCTGCAGAAACTCAATCATCTTTTCCCGCACCAGGCACCGCAAGTCCCATAACTTACTGGAATCGCTAGCGCTCATCAGGGCGCGAATCTGCATTGCCTGCGGAGTGAACTCCGTCACCTGCAGAACATTCACTTTCCCGTCCCACAGTGGCGTGGATTTCAGAATCCTGGTCAGTTCTTCCCGCAGCGGTTCAATCGGGCAGGTGTAGTCCGCATACAGGAAGAACGTCCCCATCAGGTTGGCAGAGGTGCGCGTCCAGTTCTGAAAAGGATGATCGATGAAGTAACTCAATGGAACGATGAGACGCTGCAGGTTCCAGATACAAACGACCACGTAGGCGGTGGTAATCTCTTCAATTCTGCCCCACTGACCCTCCACGATGACGACATCGTCAATGCGGATTGGCTCAGTAAACGCAATCTGAATACCGGCCAGCAAATTCGACACGGTGGATTTCGCCGCAGCAGCCAGCGCCAGAGAGGCAAGACCCGCCGAGGCGAGCAGCCCGGCGCCGTACTGCCACACCCGTGTGTGATTGAAGGTGTAGAGAATCACGCCGGTTGCGAGCAGCCCGACAAAGCCAATCGCCAGACGCCGCAGAACCGAGAGCTGAGTTTCAACCTGCCGCGCGCGCAGATTGTCTGCCGCCGTCACATCATACCGGCGCATCAGCAGATCCTGACTCATGTAGATGAAGGCGATCAGCAGCCAGGAAAAGCAAAGGATAAAGACGATGTGAAGAATGTGCTCCAGAATTCCCAGAAAGTGACTGGAAATTCCAAACGCCGGAACCGCCAGCATGGTTGCCGCAATAAGAAACAGCCAAAAAGCAGGGCGCCGGAAGCGTAGAAGGATGCTGGGGTGTGCCTGTGAGACAGACTTCCGCAGTACGAACCGAAAGATGACGGAGTACGTCGCGTAGCTGATCAGCAGCGCCCCGCTTAGGATGAACGAACCGAGCACCAGCCGGTGTGCATGTTGCTCCAACAGCGCCAGCAGCGGTAGGAAAGAGTCAAGAAGAATGAGCGGTCCGTTTGCAGCTACCTGCATTCCTACCTCAAAGGAGAATGATCCATGGAGCGGAAACCCCTGACCGGAGTCGAGCCATCGCTAAGTTCTCTGGTAATCGCCACTTTTCCCTCCGGATTTCCGTTGCAGCGCAACTTCGCGGATGACGATCGCCTTATCCAGGGCCTTACACATGTCATAGATGGTCAAAGCGGCAATCGAGGCTGCAACCATCGCCTCCATCTCAACACCGGTCGAACCTGAGGTCGAAACTGTGGCACGAACCAGCACGCCATCCACCTGCATCTCCATCGCCAAATCCACAAAGCTCAGGGCCAGCGGATGACACATGGGAATCAGCTCCGCTGTGCGCTTGGCTGCCTGGATTCCGGCGAAACGCGCAACTTCCAGGGGATTGCCTTTAGGATTGGACGGAAGTTCCGCGAGAACGGCTGCCGAAAGACCAACGAAGGCGGTCGCTTCGGCCTCGCGGCGGGTCACTGGTTTATTGCCGACATCCACCATTTTGGCTTGTCCTGCATCGTCATAATGGGAAAGCTTCCGTGCGTCAGAGGTCATTCTCCTCAGCCTAGCAGGAGATCCGTAGATTAGGCGCTGAAGCATCCCCCCCCCCGGAAAATTCCCGCGTTACACTACTGAGTTGCCAAAGCGGGATTGAATCTCAGCGGGTTTAATCCCATGACCCAGTTTTCGAAGACTGTTGAGGTTACATGGGCCGAAACGTTTCCGCTATCGTTCTCCTGTTCAGCGCCTGCGCAGCGGCTTACGGCGCAGATCACACTCTG
>DASSZI010000188.1:0-6048 GCA_035713565.1 Acidobacteriaceae bacterium
ATCGAAAATGAGGTGGTGGCGTGCATCGACTTTGCGGAAGCCGTGCTGAAGACCTTCGGCTTTGCGGAATTCAAGGTGGAGCTTTCTACTTGGGATCCGAAAGACCGCGCAAGCTATGCGGGTACGGACGACAAGTGGGAACTGGCGATCCATTCGCTGGAAAATGCGCTGCGGCGCAAGGGCATTCCGTTCAAGACAATCACCGGGGAAGCGGCGTTCTATGGCCCCAAGATCGACATCAAATTGGTCGATGCGCTCGGCCGTCTGTGGCAGCTTTCCACCGTGCAGTTCGATTTCAATCTGCCTGCCCGCTTCGATCTGGAGTACGTGGGTGAAGATGGGGAGCGGCACCAGCCGGTGATGGTGCATCGGGCGCTGTTCGGATCGGTGGAGCGCTTCTTTGGTGTGTTAATCGAACACTACGCCGGAAATTTTCCGCTGTGGCTTGCTCCCGTCCAGGTCGGCCTGGTTCCGATCAGCGAAAAGCATCTGGAGTACGCGAAAGCAGTGCAATCGCAGTTACAATCCGCGGGGCTGCGCGTGCACCTGGATGACCGCAACGAGAAAATGAATGCCAAAATTCGCGATCTAACGATGCAGAAAATTCCCTATCTGCTCGTGATGGGCGATAAAGAGGCAGCCGCCGAGGCGGTCAGTGTCCGCACACGCGGCCAAGGAGATCAAGGCTCCGTGCCGCTGGCCGCATTTATTTCAAAGGCTAAAGCCCTGGTGGAGGAGAAGAGCACAGGATTGTAGGGGATCGAACGCGGCGCGCTCAGATTACCCGGCCGCCCTCGCAGGAGCCTGCACTCCCGGCCTCTCCCGGATCTTCAGAAACTTCAAAAACGGCGACGTCATGGCTGTGGTGATCAATGCGACGAGTACGAGGATCGTGAACAGTTGAGTGTTGATTGCGCCTGCCTGCAAGGCGAGGTTCACGACCACCAGATCGACTAGTCCCCGTGTATTCATCAAAAAGCCCAGCAGAAGTGACTCGCGTCCGGGCAGGTGGGACTTCCGCGCCGCATAGTAGGTACCACCCACCTTGCCGGCGATTGCGACCGCCAGCAAGACGAGAAACCAAAGCAGCACGCTCCTGCCGCCCAAGTCGCGAAACTCTGTATGGATGCCGGTGACGGCAAAGAAAACCGGCAGCAAAAGCACGGAAACCAGCGGATGAATCGTCCGTTCGAGCTGGCGATGCCAGTGGTGCAGCCTTGGAATGCACATCCCTGCCATGAACGCACCAAACAGGGCGTGGACGCCCAGCCGCTCCGTGATGAACGCGCAGCCCAGAATGAATACCAGAAATACGCCGAGCAGGAGCTGGCTGATGTTGGGCGCACCTCTCCAGCGCACCAGTCTGGCGAGCGCGGGGCGCACGATGCCGAGCAGGAATGCGCCGAACAGGACCAGCAAAAACATCTTGACCAGCAGCACCCATGGGGAGGTGCCCGAGGTGTTGATCATCAGCGCGACTGCCAGCAGCATCCAGCCCATCACATCGGCCATGGCAGCACATACCAGCGCCAGCATGTTCAGCGTGGTGTCTCCCGTGCCGCGATCGCGCAACAGGCGCGCCAGCACCGGAAATGCTGTGGTGCTTAGGCTGACCCCGACAAAAAGAAGAAATGCTGCCCTGTTCCCACCCGTACCGTGGAATTTGGAGTACATGATCAAGCCAATCCCACACCCAAGCGCGAAGGGCACGACCATGGAAACTATGCTGATCCGCAGCGCGGTCTGCCGCTGCTTCCAGACTGCTTCGAAATCCAGGTTCATGCCTTCAAGAAACAGGTAGAGCACCATACCCAGCTCGCTTACCAGCATTAGGGTATGCAGAGAACTGGGCGGGAACAATTGTGCAATCAGGTGGGGAGCCGCATACCCGAAGACGGAGCGCCCCAGCAGAATTCCACCCAGCATCTCTCCCAGCACGCGGGGCTGCCCCAGCTGGGCAAGCAGAACCCCGCAGAGTCCCGTGACCAGGACAATGACGGCGATCTGCAAAAGAAACAGGGCAAGTGCGCTCATAGGTATATAGGCAATCTTCTCCTAAAACGCGTATTGCTGCGAGGATAACCCACGAAAACGAGAGGCTGAAATCGGGGGCGACAGCAGAGGCGGGACGCCATTGCAAAAATCACCTCAAAAAAATTCTGCTGTATGACAATAAAACACTCACATTTTATGATCACCATATGGTATATTTTGTTTAGGGCACACTCGCCCTTACATTTCCGCCCCGGCACGGGGCACTCTGAGGAGAAATCATCCATGGCTATCACTCGTTGGACACCTTTCCAGGATATGTACACGCTGCAGAACCGCCTGAATTCCCTTTTTCAGGAGATGAATCGTGGGAATGAGGACGAAACCCTGGCCTCCAGTGCTTTCATTCCCCCTGTCGATATCTATGAAGACGCGAATCATGTCGTTCTGAAGCTCGAGGTTCCCGGCATGAAGCAGGAGGACTTCGACATTCAGCTGGAAAACCAAACCCTGACCGTACGCGGCGAGCGCAAATTTGAAAAAGAAACCAAGGAGGAGAACTATCACCGTGTGGAACGCCGGTATGGAAGCTTTGCCCGGGGATTCTCCCTGCCAAACACCATCGATCCCTCCAGCGTGAAGGCGCATTACGATGCCGGGGTTCTGAGCATTGAGCTGGGCAAGCGCGCGGAGGCCAAGCCGAAGCAGATCAAAATCTCGGTCGGCGGTTCTCAGTCGGGCGACATGAAACACGCCGTGTCGGCCGGCGAGAACAAACCGGCTGCCTGAGACACCGTTCGCGAAGTCCTCGTCCATCGGTCTGGAGGCCGCTGCAAACGGCCTCCAGACCAGTGGAGGACGGCCGTGCTGCGGCGTCAGCACATCGAAATACGCTCCGTTTCGCATCGAATCTTTCAGGGGTTCTTGGAGGATCGGGTTTCACTTCCTTTAAAGGGCTTCAGCGAAGCGGGGAATTATGAGCTGGATAGAAATTTGCGTTGCGCTGGCGGTCATCGCGCTCTTCTTTGTTCTAAAAAAGTCCGGACAGGCTTCCGTGGGCGAAGCACAGTCTCAGCTTAGGAGCGGAGCGCTCCTGATCGACGTCCGCAGTCCTTCCGAATACCGTTCGGGTCATCTGCCCAGCGCGATCAATCTGCCGCTGAATCGACTCGAAGCCGAGCTGCCGCGCCGGGTGCCGGACAAGGACCAGCCCTTGCTCCTGCACTGCCAGAGCGGGATGCGGAGCGGTACGGCGAAAAAGAAGCTCGCAGGCATGGGTTACCGGAACGTCTTCAACCTGGGATCGTATTCCCGGGCGGCCCAGGTAGTGCGCGAGAAATAAAGTTTGGGTCGTTGTTCTTGACACGTCCCACCTCCGCCGGAGCCTGAGACTACAGGCCTTCGTAATTCACTGGAAAAGAGAGAGAATTTATGGCAATTCGCTGGGACAAACTGACCGTCAAAGCACAGGATGCCGTGCAATCGGCGACCGCGCTGGCGAGCGAGAACGGCAATCCGGAACTGCAGCCGGCCCACCTGCTGCTGGCGCTGATGGACGACAAAGAAGGCATTGTGCCTCCGGTGCTGCAGAAAACCGGCGTCTCGATCGATGCCCTGCGTGGTCAATTGCAGGAAGTGGTGCGGACTCTCCCTAAAGTTTCGGGCGATGCCAATCAGGCAGCGCCCTCCAGAGCATTTCTCAAGACAGTGGAGCAGGCATTTAAGGAAGCGGAAAACTTCAAAGACGAGTACGTCTCAACAGAGCATCTGCTGCTTGGGATTGCGCAACAGAAAAATGACCCGGCGCAACTGGCCCTAACCGCCGCTGGCGCAACCCACGATCCGATTTTGCGCGCTCTCACCACCGTGCGGGGTACGCAACGCGTAACCGACCAGAATCCTGAAGCGAAATTCCAGGCGCTGGAGCGCTATGCCCGGGATCTGACCGAGCTTGCCCGGCGCGGCAAACTCGACCCGGTGATTGGACGGGACGAGGAAATTCGACGCGTGGTGCAGGTGCTCTCGCGCCGCACCAAAAATAATCCGGTATTGATCGGTGAACCCGGCGTAGGGAAGACCGCAATCGTAGAAGGCCTGGCAAGGCGCATCATCTCCGGCGACGTTCCGGATGTATTGCGCGACAAGCGCGTAATCTCGCTTGATCTGGGCTCCATGCTGGCGGGTGCGAAGTATCGCGGGGAATTTGAAGACCGCCTGAAGGCTGTACTGAAAGATGTGGAAGACGCTGCTGGCGGCATCATTCTCTTTATTGACGAACTGCACACTCTGGTCGGCGCGGGCGCGGCGGAGGGTTCCATCGATGCCTCCAATATGCTGAAGCCTGCTTTGGCGCGTGGTGAATTGCGTGCAATCGGGGCAACCACGCTGAATGAATACCGCAAGTACATCGAAAAGGACACGGCGCTGGAGCGCCGGTTTCAGATCGTCTATGTGGGCGAGCCCAACGTGGAAGACACGGTGGCCATTCTGCGCGGCCTAAAAGACCGCTACGAGACGCACCACAATGTTCGCATCAAGGACTCGGCCATTGTGGCGGCCGCGACTCTCTCCCATCGCTACATCTCCGACCGGTTTCTGCCTGATAAGGCCATCGATCTTGTGGATGAGGCGGCGGCCTCGCTTGCTATCCAGATCGGTTCCGTGCCTACGGAAATCGACGAGCTGGAGCGTCGAGCCACTTCCCTGGAAATCGAAAGAACGGCATTGAAGCGGGAAAAGGATCCCAACTCTAAAGAGCGCCTGGAAGAGGCAGGGCGTGAGTTGTCTGCTCTGCAGGAGCAGATTGCCGCCCTGCGTGCTCGCTGGCAGCAGGAGCGGGGAGACATCACGCGCTTGGCCGATGTGAAAAAGAAAACGGAAGCTCTGCGGCTGGAAGCCGAGGAGCAGACCCGCCGCGGAAACTTTGAGCGCGTGGCGCAAATCCAGTACGGAGAGATGCCGCAGCTGGAAGCCGAACTGAAACGCTTGAATGCGGCCCAAGACGGCACCGAAGGTGGTGCCCGCATGTTGAAGGAAGAAGTGGACGAGGAAGACATCGCGCGCATTGTGAGCAAATGGACCGGAATTCCCATCTCCAAAATGCTGGAAGGTGAAGTGCAGAAGCTGGTGCAGATGGAAGACCGGCTGCGCGAGCGCGTCGTGGGCCAGGACGAAGCTTTGCGCGTGGTCGCCAATGCCATACGCCGCTCCCGGGCTGGTCTCAGCGATCCAAAACGGCCGATTGGCTCGTTCATCTTTTTAGGTCCGACTGGCGTCGGCAAGACCGAAACTGCCCGCGCTCTGGCGGAATTCCTGTTCGATGATGAGCAAGCAATGACCCGCATCGATATGTCGGAGTACATGGAAAAGCACGCCGTTTCACGCCTGATTGGCGCGCCTCCAGGGTATGTGGGCTACGATGAGGGCGGTCAGTTGACGGAAGCGGTGCGCCGTCGGCCCTACTCGGTTGTGCTGTTCGACGAAATCGAAAAGGCGCACCCCGATGTTTTCAACGTGCTGCTGCAGGTGCTCGATGACGGACGCCTGACGGACTCTCGCGGTCGCACCGTGGACTTCAAGAACACTGTGCTCATCATGACCTCCAACCTGGGCGCGCAACTGCTGAATGCCGAGTCTCTGGCCAGCGAGTCGTCCTTCGACGCGGCCCGGGAAGAGGTGATGCAGGTGCTGCGGCAAAGTTTTCGTCCAGAGTTTCTGAACCGCGTGGACGATATCGTGATCTTCCGTCCGTTGGGCGAGGAGCAGTTGAGCAGCATCCTGAAGCTGCGAATCGACGACCTGAACCGTATGCTTGCCGATCGCCGTATCACGGTGGAACTGACCGAAGCCGCTAGGCATCAGCTGTTCCTGCTGGGGTATGACCGCGCCTACGGAGCGCGTCCGTTGAAACGCGCCATCCAGCGCCTGATTCAGGACCCGCTCGCCATCAAAATTCTTGACGGCGAAGTGGTCCACGGCGATCACGTCCTGCTCGATGCCGACCCGCTGCACAACCGGCTGGAGATCAGGGTCCTGGATCGAACAGAGGTAAATCTG
>DASSZI010000189.1:0-4115 GCA_035713565.1 Acidobacteriaceae bacterium
GGCACCAGCTTAGCTCCGGGCCGTTGACCCTGGGCCCTTCAAATCGATATACTCCAACTCAGTTAAAGCGGGAGTAGCTCAGTGGTAGAGCGCGACCTTGCCAAGGTCGAAGTCGCGGGTTCGACCCCCGTCTCCCGCTCCAGCGGCGTTTCGCTGCCCACCTGCCCACGCCAGCAGCCGCAAACTAGTAGTGGAAAAGATTCGAGGCGCGGTACCCAAGTGGTAAGGGAGAGGTCTGCAAAACCTTTATGCGTCGGTTCGATCCCGACCCGCGCCTCCAAACTTTATACGACATTTCCCGAGCAGCAAATGCACGCCAGTGAGAACTTTCTCACCCGCACCACGTCGGATCGGCTGACAAAGCCTGGGTGGGCATCCAAAGAAATGATCGCATGAACTCTCCCTTATCCCAGTTTGAAGCGGTGGGTCTTGCCCTCGCCGGATATACCTGCTGGGTATTCGCGGACACCAGCATTAAGATCGTCGGGGCCTCGAACCTTCCCGCCTATGAAGTGATTGGCTTCGTCGGACTTTCCGTGGTCACTCTTCTCGTTGTGCAGGGCGTATGGCGTAGGAACCTTCGCACCCTGTGGCCGAAAGATTCCCGGCGGCAGCTCCTTCGTTCCTGCCTGGACCTCGCTAACAACCTGTGCGTCGTGATTGCGCTGCGCCATCTGCCCCTCCCGGTCTTCTACATTCTCATCTTCCTTGCTCCGTCCGTGACAACGCTGCTTGCAGCTCTTTTTCTGGATGAGCCGCTTGAATGGAAAAAGGCGCTTGCGATTCTGACCGGGTTGGCCGGTGTGGGCATTGCCGTCGATCCCTTCGGCTCAAGCAGGGCTGGAGACTGGACCGGGTATCTTGCTTGCATGGTCTGTGTCGTCTGCTTTTCCGCCAACATGGTGTGGTCGCGGGTGATGACACAGACCGAGGCTCCGGAAAGCCTCACCTTTTTTTCCGGCCTCATGATGGCGGTTGTCGGCTTTGGCGCCATGGCCCGGAATGCAGAGCCGGTTCCTGCGAAGCTTGCCGTCGTTCTCGCCGCAACCGGGCTTTTCTGTGTTCTGGGAAGTATCTGCTTCTTCGTCGCGCTCAAGCACACCTCCTCAGCCAATGTCGCGCAATATCATTACAGTCAGCTGGTGACGGGCTCGCTGATTGCCTATCTGGTCTGGGACGAGAGGCTTACCTCCGCGATGCTGCTCGGTGCCGCGTTGATTATTGGAGCCGGCTGCTATACCGCAGCCATATCCTACGGTGCCGGTCAAAAAACTCCTTCGTACGATTTAGCCTCTCCCGCCGAGTAGGTCGCAGCACGCTACAGAATCTTCTGCTCACTCTGGACTGCGTGGCCTTCGTGTACCATTGGTATAGTTGGTTGATTCCTGGGCAGATCCAGAACACGGGGCAGTTCGGAAGCTCCAGCTTCTATCGATTTATGACTTACGCGCGCCTAATCACAGAAGACGAGATTAGTACGTTGGTCGATCAGTTCTATCGTAAGGTTCGAGCGGACCCAATGATCGGACCAATCTTCAACGCACGCATCGAAGATTGGCCCGCTCACCTGACGCTGCTTAAAAAGTTCTGGTCCACCGTGCTTCTTACTACCGGTACCTACCGCGGTGACCCTCTGGCTGCGCACCTGTCCATGCCGATTGCGCAAGAACACTTCGACCGCTGGCTCGCTTTGTTTGCCGAGACTGCGCTTGAAATACTCCCGCCTGAACACTCCAATGTGGTCGTTCGGAAGTCGGAACGCATTGCAAAGAACTTTCAACTTGCCATCGCGCACCAAATTAGCTCCAACGCACGCATCGACCAGACGATCACTCAATCTTAGGTGCTCGAACGCTGGCGCGCAGGTGATCCGCCAAATCCAGCAGTGAAGAACACAGATGCGATTCGATGATGACGTCAGCCGAACCCTGGACACTTCCTTCCTTTAAAGCGGTGTGAATTGCAACTTTCAAAGCCGTGCCATCCGCTGCGGGCAACGGCACAGGCTGGACAGGATAGGCTTCCAGCGTCTGCACCGCTTCGAGCAAAATTGCGGAAGAGAGCTTCTGAACCCACGAAACGATTTCCCGCGTCTCTGCCGAAGCGGAGATAGCCTGATGATGCAGCAGGCCGGCCTTCACCAACAGGAAGGATCGTAGCTGCGGCTGCATATCCTTGACGCACCGGTTCCAGAAGATTTCTTCCTCTGTTTTCGGGAAAGCTTCGAACACGGCAAAGTCCACCAGACTGCGCAGCTGATCGAAGTTGCGGTTGAGCCTTTCACTTGCAACCATCACATTCTGGAACTGCATCGCAGCATTTGCATGTGACGGCAGGTCTAATTCTGCAATCTCTTTCAGGTTCGACAAAAACAAGGAGCGGGTTAGGTCGATGGAGGGTTCGGCCCATAGATGGTCAAAGATCAGCCACATGGAGCCTATACCCAGAAGCACGCCAAGTACCGTGTCGCGAGCAGGCACTAGAGAAGTATTGATGGCGAATCGGTTTAGGTTAACCAGATTGTAGGCGAGCACCATCTGAATCCCCGCGTACGCAATTCGCGGACCGGAAGTACCCACCCACGCGCTGAGCGCGATGACCAGCGCGAACAGAAGCGCAAAGTCGACAAGTGAATCGATCTGCGGCAGGATCAGCGCCTGAGTGCCAAAACCGAGCACGCACGCACCTAGAACTACTCCCGCAAACCGCATGAGCTGTTTGTGCCTTGACGCCCCTGTAATCTTTAGCGCGGTCAGGATGCATGTAGCGATGGACGCGCTGAGCCCCGTCCAGCCAACACTCATGTACAGCACATAGCAGGCCAGGGCGGTTAAGCTGCCACGAATCGCAAACTTGACGTGTGTCCTGCTCGTGAACGCGTCGGCAGAGAAGATGGCGGCGCTTTGTTCTACCTTTGGTTCAGGAAGAAGGTGATGGACGGGCTGCTCCTCGTTCAGAAAGCACTCTGCGATCAGATCCACATTTCGCTCAATCTCTACAAGAATACCGATCGATGATCCTTGCTCCTCCGGGAGATCAAGCCAGTCGGGAGCTTCCCGGTGGGAAAGCCTTGCGTCGATTGCCGCAATACTGCCTGCGATTTGCGAGCAGTAACTGCGATCCCTCTCCGTAACAGCAGGATTTAATTCACAAAGGTTAGCGGCTAGCTCCACGAGTCTCCCAGACAAAGCAAGAGCCGCGGAGAGTGCTTCTTTGTATTGAGCTTCATAGCTGGCATGCGCCAGACGTTCGCGTACTTGGCCTGTCCCCTTCATGGCAAACCGGAACAACTCATTCCGCAGACGAAAAAATCGTGTCTTGTTGTTTCCCGCGTCCCCAGCATATTCGCCCAGCAGGTTCCCCACCGTGGTGAGCCGCTGCCGGATTGCTGCAAGCACCGCGTCGGGCGGATGTCCCTGCGCCAGGAAATATTCGATTCCCACTGAAACGACACAGGCCATCAGGATTGCGAGCATGGTAAACAGCGTTTGCTTCACACGCATGTCTGGCGAGACCGGAAGATCCCAGGTGGTGATCCCATTCGCGATCACAAGACCCAGGGCGAGTGCCGAGTCATACTTCTCTAAGCTGCTGATCAGATAAAAGACCCCAAACACACTCCCAGCCACCCAGAAAAAATGCAGAAATGGAGACCCCGAAAAAAGCATTGCGCCCAGAAGAATTTCTCCCGTTCCGAGCGTGCAGATTGTGGCCAGCCGAGTTGCAGACCTGAGGGTCGCGCGAGGACTGTCCCGCGAAAGGAGCAGCGGATAATAAGCGCCGAGCGCCGCTCCCGGTATCCTGAAGACCATCGCCAGAATCATGACGGACGTGCAGGCAAGGACGATGCGGCCGACCAGCCAGGCTCTCCCCGGAGAGTACGCCAGTTCCGCCCGCAGTACCGGAGCAATGCGCTGCCAGCCGGAACTGACTCCTGGATCCGAGTCCATGGCTGGGTTCTTCAACGAAGCGTGCCGCGTTTTTGCTCACCGGAACGCATGATCACATCAGCTACCTGACCTGCGCGCAGCAACGCCGCCGGCGGATTGAGTATCCGGATTCGAACGGGATAGCGAGACGCGAGACGCACCCAGTTCAGCGTTCGCTGCACGTCC
>DASSZI010000190.1:0-7266 GCA_035713565.1 Acidobacteriaceae bacterium
TTTGCTCCAGGCGACACTGTCCGCGTGCAGGTCAAGATTAAAGAGGGCGAGAAAGAGCGTGTCCAGGCGTTTGAAGGCATTGTGATTGCTCGTAAAAACGGTGCGGAAGGTAGCTTTACGGTTCGAAAAATGAGTTTTGGACAGGGTGTCGAGCGTATTTTCCCCCTGCATTGCAAAGTGGTCGAGAGAGTAGAAAAGGTCCGGTCAGCCCGTGTACGCCGTTCCAAACTATTCTATCTGCGTGCTCTCCGCGGCAAGGCCGCCCGTTTGCGCGAAGTTGAGTAATCGCGCCGGAAGACTTGGGCCGTGTAGCTTTGCCGGCCCAAGTCTTCCGGTTTCCTTCTAATCTCCGTTACCCCACGTTGCGAGCCTGTGATGTGGGGTAATTCATATCTGCACATTGGATCGCACGCGCATTCCTTCGGATTATCCACAGACGCGAAAGCTTTGTTGCTCCACTCGTGCGGTTATACACTCGAAGGAAATGCCGCTAAGCAAAGCTCCTGTAACGCCCAACCAAACGCCACTTTCCCGGCAAGCGGACAAAATGCGCCGTCTGCGCGCACTCGTCTGCGGCGACCGGCACGAACGGGCTGCCCATGCCAGCGGCGCTGTTGCCGTGGCGGGTGTAGATGAGGTCGGACGCGGAGCACTGTTTGGCCCGGTCGTCGCAGCGGCTGTAATTTTGCCGGAAAAAACACGCATTCGCGGCGCGCGTGACTCCAAGCAATTGTCCCCGGAAGAGCGTGAACGGCTCGAGGTCATCATCCGCCGCAAAGCGGTCGCCATCGCGATCGGCTTCGCAGATGCGGCCACAATCGACGCTATCAATATCCGGCGCGCGTCCCATCAAGCGATGCTTCATGCGATTGCCCAACTGCTTCCCCAGCCGGATTTTCTGCTGGTGGATGCGGAGCGGCTCGATACCCCGTGCCTGCAAAAAGCTTTGATCTACGGCGATTCGATCAGCATTTCGATCGCCGCCGCATCCATTGTAGCCAAGGTTCATCGCGACGCGTGGATGCATCGCTACCATGAGGAATATCCGCAGTACGGACTGGCATCGCACAAGGGATACGGAACTCCGGAGCATCTGCGCGCGCTGGAAGAACATGGTCCGTGCCCTCTGCATCGCGCCACGTTTGAACCCGTGAGAAGAGTGCTGGAGAAGCGCACAGGCTGTGTCGCAATCCCTTGAAAGTGGTAAGCGCAGCGTCCGGCTTTTTGCTCGGCTTGATCCCTCTACTTTATCAATGAGCTAGCTGTTTTGAGTTCTGAATTCTGGCGATATTCTCAAGAGTTTCTGAGTCCGAGATAGGGACTACGTCGATCCAGTCCGCAGGCTGAAAGCCAGGGGTAAACGGTGGAATGGCCTGCGGGTTGGACCATGTCGCATGGCCTGGATCGCTGCCGTTGGCTGTCGTGTAGAAAAGCTGTCCTCCGGCATTGCGCACGTAATAAACCTGTGGGTGCCCGTTCGGAAGCACGATGGCCGCTCCACTTTCCCGGTAGCGTTGCTGACCGCCTATCATGCTCCAGTCCGTTTTCCAGGGATGGGTCAAAGACGTGAAGGACGCTAGCGCGACCACGCTGTTTCCACTCGCGTCCAACGTTTGCAGGAGAGCCCAGTTCTTCCCTGCACTCCGGAAAATCGACATTACGATGTTGTAGGTATGTGGATCTTTCGTAGTGAATGAGATCGCGTGAGGAGAGCCAAAACTGTTCGTTGCGGGAGTGAATGGAACAAAATACGGGCGGCAGGTGGGGACCAGCCTGTGGCACACTCCAAAAAACATGTAGTACTTGCCATTTTCATTCCACCACGCTCCGTTCCATATCGCATTCTCGCCGTTTCGGAACAAGTTGCTCCAATCAGGCGCGGCCACCGCGGTCCAGTTCTGCAGGTCGGAGGATGCAATCAACCCGATGGTGCGTGAAGGACCGCCACCATGCGTGTAGCTGTAGTAATACGTTCGGCCCGCGTGCAAAAATCGCCCGTCTCTGAACTGCGGCGTGTTTGGGACGATGTTCGCGCCGCCCGGTTTCGTCAGTGGCTGGAGAGTTGTGCCCGTTACTGAGGTGTAGGTTTGTGGACCGACAGGCGCCGCATTGTTCAACACGCTAAACAGGTACAACGCGGGGGGACCCGGTTTGGGCGTCTGTCCGTCGCCGGCGGCAGTGAGCGCAATTACAAGCGCAAATATGTACACGGCTCGAAGAACTGGCTGTCCGGCACGCATTCTCCTCATGGTCAATGGCATAGATTTGGATGGACCCCGCAGTCTTTCAGGACAGATCTATCATGCTCTGCAGCAAGGTACCGGTCAATGTTCTCCCGGAAAGACGCAGCACGCAACCTCGGCTCGCTCGTAGCTTACGAAGCTAAAGCGCTGCCAGAAACCTCAAGGTTGCGAAGTCGGAAATCGCTATGATGTCAACCCAGTCAGCCGGCTCGTATCCCGCCTGAAAGGGAGGGATTGTTTTCGGAGCGGACCATCTGGCAGTAGCGGGGTCTGGCCCATTAGCCGTTGTGTAGAATAATCGGCCGCCGCTGGTTTGCACGTAATACACGCGCGGACGGCCATCTGGAAGGACAATTGCGGCTCCACCCTCCTTATGGTGCGGCTGACCTCCAATCATGGTCCAACTCGAGGTCCATGGCAGCGATAAAGAATGGAACGAGGCAAGTGCGACGACACTGTTACCGGTCTGGTCTTGAGTTTGCAACACTGCCCAATTCTTCCCCGCACTCTGAAACACCGACATCACAATGGTGTAGTTGAAGGGAGCTTTCGTCGTAAAAGAAATTGCATGGGGTGTGCCGAAGCTATTCGAGCCAGGATCGAAACGGACATAGTACGGAGTACAAATAAGTGGATTGGCCGAGCTGTTGCATTCGCCGAAAAACATGTAATAGATGCCGTTTTGATTCCACCATGCTCCATTCCACACCGCATTTTCAGGATTGACTGCCAACGTGCTCCAATCCGGAGTGGGTAGCGAGATCCAATGCTGCAGATCCGAGGAGTAGAGCAGGCCAATGGTTGGAGACAAACCTCCTTTAGCGGTATAGCTGTAATAAAACCCGCCGTGCACATGCAGCAGCCTGGGATCTCGGAAGCCCGGGATGTACGAAACAATGTTCGCGCCATTATGCTCTGTCAGCGGTACAAGCTGGGTACCAGAGGCAGACAGGTACGTGCGAGGACCATCTTGCGCCTGGTCATCAAGCAGACTGAAGAGATAGACGATGGGCGAAGCTGTGACCGCTGACCGGATCGGCACTGCAGGTGCGCCGCAACTGCAGATCGACAAAACCATAGACAGCGCCAGGGCCACAGAAACAAACCCAGGCGGGACAGGCAATCTTTTCATTGCGGGGCAAAACACAGATTAGACGCACCTCTGAAAATGAATATCTCATAGGATGCGTCGCGCGTCTGGCAGGTCCTAGGGAGCGGTTTAGAGCATCCGAAGATCTGGAATGCGCTCTACGCAACGAGTCGTTTAGATCGAATTCGCGCTCAACAAGCAGTTGGCAAATTCGGAATAAGTTTCATTCCGGCGTCTGCCGCCGCATGGTGAGCAGAAGGCCTCCGCTGTCTACTCGCCTGGCGTAACCACAATATTTCTGAAAGAGACGTGTCCCTTTTCGCTCCCCTGAAGATAGATGGGACCCGGCTCACCTTCATGGCTGTCAAGAGCTCCTCCGGTGATTCCCGGGATGACCTTATGGTCGATCACTGTCTTGCCGTCTTGAACAACCGTCACCCTGCGGCCAATCAGGGTAATGTCAAACGTCTGCCACTTTCCCGTGGTCCGGGGTAATTCCGGCGACGGAGCGAGAAATCCGTAAACTCCGCCCGTGTGATGGCTAGGCGGTTCCTCCACGGAGTCATTCTCGATCTGCACTTCATATCGGCCCCGCAGATAGACTCCGCTGTTGGACGTAGGTCCACAATTGAACTCGAGATGAAGTTTGAAATTCTTGAATTTTTTTGTGCTTACAAGCTCAGGCCCGTTACCAGGACTTATAAGCACACCATTCACCACTGTCCAGTGCTTTGACGCTGATCCAGAGCTCGGATACTGATACCATCCGTCCAGATTTTTTCCGTTGAATAAGGAAACCGGCGCTCCCCACTTCGGCGCGGCGGTGTTCTCCATCGCTGGTGCTCGCACTCCAGTCCACGTCCAGCGAGCGCCATCAGGTCCGGTAGTCGTTCCGGAAATCATTCCGCCGACCAGTTTGCCCGTGAAGACCATGTCTGTCTTGCTGTTTTCTTCCTGCTTGGGAGAGGTGAATGTGAGTACCCCGTTCGAAACTTGAACTTGGGGCAGAGGACGCGCGCTTCCCCATCGGCCGACCATCTCGGCCTTCAGAACTCCGTTGTCTTCGGTAAGGTCCAGCCAGGAAGGATATTGATGGCCGGGCGATTTCAACGTGAGATCCCAGCGACCAAGATACCGCGAGACTGGTGCCGGACTGACTCCGGACGCCGTCATGCTCGCGAGCTGCGCGAATCCACATCCAGCTGAACCCGCGATCAGCAAAACAACATGCAACAGCTTATTTTTCGTCCTCATTGCACTCCCAATCTTGCGATGTAATCTGCGCGGCTAGGTCCTGACGGAATTCGTAGCAGCATCCCAATGGACCTGCTGCTTGCGGAAATAGGATTCATTGGCCATGTGGCACGCGATCGCGGCATGGTTTCCGAAAACCGCATTCTCCACGTTGAGCTTACGGCTCTTAACGGCTTCAAAAAACGACCAGAGATGCGGCTTCAGATCGTCCCAGTCATTGCCCGTGTAAATCACCTGTTCGGTCAGGGGCTCTTTGCCGATTTGCACGGGGTGCCTCTTGTACCAGTCCAGAACGTACTCATCCCGCATTTTTTTAGGGAAGCTGTCCGCATAGTAGCTGGGAGCTGTGTTCTCCCCGGATTGCGGCGAATAGGTAATGCCGAACTGGTTCGTGTCCATGAAACCCTTTGGCCCCATATAGAGCGCTCGCTCGGGCGTCCTTGAATTTTGATCCAGGCGGACATAAACCGGAATGCCATGGTAGTCGAACAGGACGGTTTGTAAGTCCGGCATGTCGCGTCCATCTTTCCAGCGATAGATGCCACCAAGCGAAACCGCGGAACGGGGAGGCTCATTCCAGCCGAGCGTAAACAACATTGCGCTCAACAGATGCACCATCAGATCTCCGGCAACTCCGGTACCATAATCTCGCCAGCAGCGCCAGCGTGCGAAGCGGTCGGGGTTGAACGGAATCTTCGGGGTGTCTTTCAGCCAGGTATTCCAATCAAGATTCGCAGGAGACAGATCGAGCGGAGGCGGATACTCCCACGCACCTGTTGGACTATTTCGTCCAAGAGTAAGCTCGACCATCGTGACATCGCCAATATCGCCAGCCTTGTACATGGCATGCGCCTTGCCGCACAACATGGAACTGACCCGCTGCGCTCCGATCTGCACAATACGGTTGTTCGCCTGCGCCGCATGAACCATCGCAAACCCTTCCGGCACGGTATGCGACATCGGCTTCTCGCAATAGATGTCCTTGCCCGCGTTGCAACTGTCCACAACCACCTGCTTATGCCAGAAGTCCGGCACAGCGGCAAGGATGCAGTCGACATCTTTGCGATCCAGCAATTCCTGATAATGCCGCGTCGTGTGGAGGTTTGGATTCTTCGTGATTTCTTTCGCCAGGGTGTGGCGGCCGTCATATAAGTCCGCCGCGCCCACGCACTCCACACCCGGCAGCGCCAGAGCGTTGGCCAGAACTCCCGAGCCCTCCATCCCCACTCCAATGATTGCGAAACGGAGACGATCATTCGGCCCGACAGGTTTGGTGGAAGCCGGTTGGGACTGCGGCTCCAGTGCGATGGCGTTTGCATTGGACGCAAAAATCCCTCCCGCCGCAATGGCGCTGGTCTGCAGAAACTTACGACGCGACAGGTCATTCATTGCATTCATTCCCTCGAAATGTTTTCAGCCCCTTAAATCCTGGGGTTGGATTCCAGGTGAAATCCTATCAAAGGAAGACGAAAGATGCGCATTCTGTTTTAGAAAGAAGACGAAATCCCCTACACGGCAACAGCCAGCTTTTTCTTACGCGCGTTTTCTTTGGCCGTCCAGATGATTCGCGCTCCCAACAAAATCGCCAGTACGATCGTAACCTTCCATGGCGTACGCACGCCGGATTTCACAATCCACCAGTAGTGGATGACGCCCGCCACCGCCGCTCCGTATGCCAGACGGTGCAAAACCATCCATCGTTTGCCCAGCCTCCGGATCGCCCCCCTTGTCGAGGTCAGAGCAAGCGGCAGCATCAGAAGCCAGCCCAGCATTCCCATGGTGACGTACGGGCGTTTCGCTATATCGTGCAGCATGGCATGAACGTCAAAGCTGGAAAACAGCCACACCCAGACGGTCAGATGAAGAGTGCCGTAAAAAAATGCGAAGAGACCCGTCATACGGCGAAAGCGGATGAGCCAGGCCAGTTTTGGGCTAAGCAGGCGAAGCGGAGTGATGGCCAGCGAGATCAGCAGCAGATACAGAGTCCAGAAACCTGTTCTGTGGGTGAGTCTGGCAACAGGATCGGGCCCCAGCGTGTTGGTAAAGCCGTGATATACCAGCAGCCCCAGCGGAACCAGGCATGCGGGAAAAACTATCCATTTGAGCGCTACGATGGTTCGGTTTGGCATGATCCGGGATTTAGAAATTCTTCCGAAGATCCATTCCTTTGTACATGGAGGCGACCTGATCGCCATAGCCGTTAAACATCAGCGTGGGCTGCCGTGCCTTCCAGAAGGGTGCGCCAATGACACGCTCATATTTCTGGCTCCAGCGGGGATGATCCACATTCGGGTTCACATTGGAATAGAACCCGTACTCGTTGGGCGCGGATTCATTCCACGTCGTGCGCGGCTGGTTTTTCACGAAACGAATCTCCACCAGCGATTTCGCCGACTTGAAACCATATTTCCACGGAAGCACGATGCGAACCGGCGCCCCATCCTGCTTGGGCAGAGCCTGGCCGTACAGACCGAAGGTAAAGAGAGTCAGCGGGTTCATTGCCTCATCCATACGCAGCCCCTCCGAATACGGCCAGTGCAGGGAGACAGTGTTGATCCATGGCTCCTCTTTTGGATTGTCAAGAGACAAAAATTGAACATATCGCGCCGAACCGAGCGGTTCACATTGCTTGATGAATTCCGAAAACGAATAGCCCGCCCAGGGAATCACCATGCTCCA
>DASSZI010000191.1:0-5575 GCA_035713565.1 Acidobacteriaceae bacterium
TCAGTTGTGACATTTGCGGCAAAATGAAGATGGAATCGAACCACTGGTGGATGGTTACATTAGGCAGGGTTCTCTGTTTTGAGGAAGGTCAGAGTTCGCGGCACTTTACTTTGGTGCCCTGGGCGCAGGCTGAGTCCCGCAATTCCAATGTTCATCACATTTGCGGTGAAGGTTGCGCCATGAAAGCTCTGGAGCGCTTCATGTCCAGCGGAACGCTCTCCCAGGAAGTGCACCGCGCCACTTTGCGCTCACCCTCAGAGCGCGTGGAACGGACTGCTGTTCACGCCATCAAAACGTCTTTCTGATCGCCTTCGCGTTCGCCCTGCGCGGTTACATCACCATCGCCAGGTTCTCGAGTTCGGCGCGCACTTTGTCCACGGAACACCTAGGCATCTCCAGGCGCGAGACGGCTTCGCGCGCCCCCTGCCGCGAAACTCCGTAGCCCCGGCCAGCCAGGAAGCTGCGGATCAAATCCGCGGCTTGCCAAGTATCCAGACCGTTTTGCTGCAGACCCTCTCGAAGCTCCTGCAGCTCGGGCATGGGGAATTTCTCGATGATCGGGCTTGAATGCATGGAGTGGTCCTCCGTAGACGGTCAATATCGGAAACTTACACCTATTGAGACTCACATTCCCGGGCAGATGTTGCAAAAGTTTCTGCGGGCGGATTGGAACGTTGATGGGCGCAACATTTCTTTCAGCCTCACCTGAATCTTCGGAACGGCAAACGCATCCATCCCAAGTCTTTTAGTCATGTGGGCACGGTACGCCAGTCACGAGAAGTCGTTTTCTTCGATTTCGCGGCAGATCGTTGCCCGTCCTTCAATCAGTACTGGAATCCCGTCCTGTACTGGATAGCTGCGCCGGCAGTGGCTGCAGTGAAGGAAAGTGGCGTGGCTCTTCGACGGCTGCGCTGTCAAGGAGTGGCGGCAGGCGGGGCAGACCAGCACGTCGTTGTACCAGTCATTCCAGGTCGTGTGCATGCCTGCGATTTTATTCCGTTTTTGGACGGTAATCGCCTACGCGACCGCTGCCGCCGCTCTTAGCCGCGTGACCGAGAGCACGGAGATATCATCCTGCTGGCCGAAGGTTTGCGCGGCGGTGGCGATCTCGGCGGCGGTGACTCGTGCCTGCAGCATAGCCTGGATCCGTTCAAAGCCGAAGAGATGGCCCTGATCGTCCTGCGCCTCGGCGACTCCGTCAGACAGCAGCACGAGCGTATCGCCGGGGGCGAGCCGGAATTGCATGAGCGAAAACTCGGCTTCTTCAAGCATGCCCAGCGGCAGCGCGCCTTCCATCGGCAATTCCTTGCCGTTAAGGTACGGCGGCAGATGTCCGGCATTGGCCAGCGTGACCCCGCCATCGGATGCGATGCGCAGCGCGAGGCAGGTGGCATGGGCGCGGCCGCGGCCGCAGAGACGCCGATTCAAGGCGTTCAACAGGAAAGCCGGGTCTGCATTCAGCTCAGAGGTGCTGCGAATCGCTCCCACAATCAGCGCGACCAGCATTCCGGCTTTCAGTCCGTGGCCGGTCACATCGCCGACAACAAGCAGCACGCTCGCGTCGGTGGGGTGGGGAATGATCTGGAAAAAATCTCCTCCGACTTCCCGCGCCGGGCGATATTCGCTTTGGATGGTCAGGCCCGGAACCAGCGGCAGCGTCATCGGGATGAGCACCTGCTGCACTTCCTGTGCCTGCTTCACGTCGAGCGCCATCTCCCGCTGGCGGCGCACGGAGAGTAGCGCGCGGCGCAGCAGCAGGGCGGCGATCGCCGCCACCAGAACGAAGTTTGCGACATCTCCCAACGAGACCTGCGCGCCGAAGGGAAACCAATACGTGCGTATATGCAGGATGCCCAGCTCGTTCTCAAACTGCGCAATGCCGACCAGCACGACTGCGGGGAGCGCCAGACCTCCCTCCCACCTCTGCTGCCGGACGCCTTCAATGGCGATGCCGATCAGCAACAACAGGAAGAGCAGCCGGGTTCCCAACCAGACAAGATGAAATGCCACGCCCACCGGATGCGGAACCGCAGTGAAGAAGAGATCTTTTCCCAGCGCACTGGAGAGAATATCCAGCAGCGTGAGCCCGGCGACGACCCGCGGCACCCAGAGGAGACGGCGCAGCCGGAACCAGACCCACCACACCATCACCCAGCCGCCAAGAATCAGTGGCCGCAAGAAGACGTCCATCATTACGCTGAACGTGATGCCGCCCAGCCATTGCGTCCACGCGGCCAGACACATAAGAGCAGCCTCGGCCGCGGTAAGCAAAAAGATTCCGGTCAGCCAGAGATATACCGGGTCGGCGCTGTCAAACAAGATCAGGCTGACCGCCATTATCGCCAGCAGCAGAAAGAGCGCCCCGTTGATAGCAGCGGACGAGTGGGCACGGATCGGCACCAGCCACGCCGCTTGATACTGGGCGGCCATCACTCCGGCCTCCCCAAGCAGCGGCGCACTCTTCATACCGCCAGAATCCGGCTCTTGCATTAGCGTGGTCGGTTCCATCCAGACGCGGAAGGCGAGCGCCCGGGTGGCCGCGCCTCTGCTGTTGCTGCTGTTTGCCTGCGGCAGCGAGAACATCGCGGGCTGGCTGATATAAACCACCGGGCGCCCTCCGCTGCCCGGAAACTTTCCGAACCCACCGAGGAGCGCTCCGTTGGCGAAGACCTGGTAAGCGTCGTCTACATTCGAAGGGCCGGCCACCGCCAGCTTCTGTCCCGGCGGAACCTTCGTGCGTACCCGCATGCGATACCAGGCCCAACCCCAATAGTGAGGATGGCCCTTCGTCGTCCAGCCCGGCACATATCCGGAGTAGCCGAATACGGGATCGAAGCTGCCTTCTCGGGGTGTCAGGTCCACCGTTTCCCACTGCGAGTCGTCGAATTCGGGATTGGCCCATTGCGGATTGTCGCCGACATGAAACTTCCACGGACCATTGAGCGCGACAATGGATTGACCAAGTGTGATGTCCCTAACCGGCTCGGCAGGCGTGGGCGCGTTTTGCGCGGTGGCGCGGAGCGCAAGTAGAGGCAGAGCTATTAGAGAGAATGCAATCCTTCTCCCACCCTTGCTGCGCAAGGATGGGGCACCCAGTTTCCCGCTTGGAATGGATAGAGAGGTCCAGATTCGACTCATAAGCAGGCAGATTACAAATACCAGCCATGCCGAAGTTTCGCAACGAGAATATGTAGAACGGGTTCATCCTGAACAGAAAGGCATGAAGTAGCATACAGATGACTGCTTATGAACAGTTTGACTAGGCCCCAAATCCTGGACGGCAACGCCATTGCGGCCGCGATTAAAACGGAAGTCGCCTCCCAAATCGAGCAGTTGCGGGCGCAAGGCATTCGTCCCGGGCTGACTGTGGTGATGGTCGGCAACCATCCCGCGTCCGAGGTCTACGTCCGCAATAAAGTGAAGACCAGCGCTTCGCTCGGCATTGCGGGCGAGATGCTGACGCCGCCCGAATCCGTCACCACAGACGAAATGCTGGCGCTGATTCGTACATTGAACGCTCGCAACGATGTGGATGGCATTTTGATTCAACTGCCGTTGCCGCGACACATTGACGCGAAGCGTCTGCTGGAGGCGGTCGCGCCGGAGAAGGATGTGGACGGCTTTCATCCGGTGAATGTGGGCCGCCTGCAAAGCGGCCAACCGGCGCTGGCCCCGTGCACGCCCGCGGGAATTATAGAAATGCTGCGGCGCGCGAAGGTTCCCGTTGCAGGCCAGAATGCCGTCGTGTTGGGCCGCAGCGACATTGTTGGAAAGCCTATGGCAATGCTGCTGCTGCATGAGAACGCAACGGTCACAATCTGCCACAGCAAAACCAAGGATCTGGCGTCCTTCTGCCGTAGCGCGGACATCCTTGTCGCCGCCATTGGAAAAGCTGGAATCATCACGCCGGAAATGGTTCGGCCCGGCGCGGTCTTGATCGATGTGGGCATGAACCGGCTTACCTCGCAAACTGAATTCGAGCGGTTCTTTGCCGGAGATGCGAAGCGTCAGGCTGCCTTTGAAAAGAACGGTTCCGTGCTCATGGGTGATATTGATCCGCACGCTTTTGAACTTTCCAGCTATTACACGCCGGTTCCAGGCGGGGTCGGTCCTCTTACCATTGCAATGCTGATGGCCAACACGGTGCGCGCGGCCCGACTGCGGCGCGGGCTGGCAGCCCGGTAGCACCAAACGAATCTGCAACCCAGGTCTCGCGCTGGGATATGGGTGGTGAAGGTTTATGGAGAAACCGCGATGCTGCGCGTCGGCCTGACCGGAGGACTGGGAAGCGGCAAGAGCACCGTGGCCCGCCTGTTTGCCCGGGCCGGGGTGGAAATTCTGGAGGCGGATTGCATTGGCCGTGAGTTGATGCAGCCCGGCCAGCCCGTTTACCAGGAGATCCTTCGTTATTTTGGGCAATCCCCTGATGCTCCAGAATTGACACTGCCCGATGGCCAGCTCAACCGGCCTGCGCTCGCGCGGTATGTATTCTCGACCAATCAGCTCACAAATCTGAATTCCATCGTTCATCCTGCGGTCATTGCCGAGCAGGAGAGGCGGATGTCGGAAATCTTCCGCAAAAAGCCCGGCACCATCGTCATGGTGGAGTCAGCCCTGATCTTTGAAGCCGACCGCGCAGGCACCGCCCCAGGCCTGAGCCATCGATTCCACCGGTTGATACTAGTGACCGCGCCGGAAACTCTACGGATTGCCCGCTATGTGGCACGCGTGAGCGGTGGCAGGATGCTTGCACCAGAGGAGCGAACTGCACTGGAAGAAGACGCGCGACAAAGAACACGGATGCAGATTCCAGATGCAGATAAAAGAGCTTTCTGCCACTATGTCATCGAGAACTCCGGCACGATGGAAGCCATGGAGCAGCCGGTGCGGAAGATTCTGGCCGAACTGAAGTCCCTGTAGAACACGCCGCCGTCTCCCACGCAAAAGCGTACCGTTTCAAGCCGCTCGTTCAATGTTCGTCTGACATAAGCTGGCATGGTTGGCGCCCCGAGCACCCCCGGCCAGGGCTGTATCCGCGCGGCCTCCGAGCCGCTCGAGTTCAGACTGACTACAATATTCCAAGAAGCAGTTGCAATAGATTTCCTAAAACCGTCTGGATCGGGAAGCTCATGAAAGCACGCCTATTCCTCCTGACTGTCGCCATCCTGGGCGGCTTTTACCTCGCTCTTACGCATGCGCCCTCCACTGGCGGCGCGCACGAGCGCCTGATAGGCGCCATGGGTTCTCCGCAGGAATCCGCACAGCTTCCACGCGATATGCAGATGATCAATGCGCATGCCGCGCCGGGTCTCCTGCCGGAAGAACAGAACAACATTGCCGTTTACAAAAAGGCGCTTCCCTCGGTCGTCAACATCACCTCAACGATCGTGAAGTTCGATTTCTTTTATGGTGCGGTTCCGGAGCAGGGGCAGGGCTCCGGATTCATCCTAGACAGTAAAGGCCACATCCTTACCAATCTTCACGTTGTCTCGGACGCGCGCACTGTGGAAGTGACGCTGTTCAACAAGCATCAGTACAAGGCGAAGGTTCTGCTGACCGACAAAGCGCACGATTT
>DASSZI010000192.1:0-9555 GCA_035713565.1 Acidobacteriaceae bacterium
TCTTCGAGCATCCGGCAGTCGGCCTCCAGCGTGCGGGGATACCGGGTGAAGTCCTCATTTGGGCCGAACTGCGTCGGGTTCACAAAAATGGAGGCCACGATCACATCGCATCGTCGCCGCGCAGCCCGCACCAGGGATCGATGACCTTCGTGCAAAGCGCCCATTGTAGGAACGAACCCGACACTGCGAGACGCGCCGCACGCCTGGGCCGCCCGCAGTTGTCGAATCGCGCTTCTGGTCTCTGGAATATCGGCAACAATTCTCATTCCAACGGAGCTCTATGCCTTGCGGGGCTGCCGCGCAGTGCGGGCAAAACTATCGCGCGTCTCCTGCGGCAAGTGGTAGCTTTCATTGTCGGCTGGAAAGCTGCGCGTTGCCACGTCCTTGCGATAGCTTTCCACCGCGCTGCGCACCATAGAAGCTGCGTCCGTATACCGGCGAACGAACTTCGCTGGCGGCGCGAACGTCAGATTCAGCAAGTCGTGCAACACAAGAATTTGCCCGTCGCATTCCGGCCCTGCTCCGATGCCGATCGTCGGAATTGCAAGTTCCTCCGTGATCTGCGCCGCAACTTCCCGCGGAACTCCTTCGAGCACCAGCAGCACGGCTCCTGCGGATTCCAGCGCCCGAGCATCGGCAAGCAACATCTCCGCAGCCTGCAGAGATTTTCCCTGCACACGATAACCGCCCATTCGATGCAGCGATTGCGGGGTCAACCCGATGTGCCCGATCACGGGAATTTCCGCGTCAGTCATTCGCTGGACCAGCTCCACCCGATTGCGCCCGCCTTCCACTTTGACCGCTTCGGCTCCCGCTTCCTGCACAAATCGCAATGCGTTCCGCACACCTTCCGCCGTGTCCACATGGTAGGACGCGTAGGGCATGTCCGCCGCAAGCAGGGCACGCCGCACGCCACGCCGCACAGCCCGGGTAAACAGCACCATCTCGTTCATGGTGACGGGTAGTGTGCTCTCGTAGCCCAGCATAACCATGGCCAGTGAGTCGCCAACCAGCACCAGGTCGATGCTGGATTCATCCACCAGCCGCGCCATGGCATAGTCATAGGCGGTCAGCGCGGCGATCGGCACACGATTGCGTTTCTTTTCCTGCAGGATTGGGATAGTGATTTTCAGGGAGGAAGAAGCAGCGCCCGGATTCGCGCTGCGCGGTTCAGTCAGACTCATCCATGTCTCCAGTGCAGTTCCGTGTTGGCCAACATTCCGGCCTTTGCGGGATACCACCCGTAACGCTGCCTAGCATACGCCCCTGGCGGTACACCTTTCAAATCCTGCGCCTGCCCGGAAACACGGGCCGGCCGGGCACGGCGGGCGTACCGCGCCTTCCAGTACTCCGAGCGCCTCTCCCCTATACTGAGTGGAACGCATCAACAAGTGTTTTGACCCGTCCTCGAGGAATTCATGGCCGCACTGCTGGAAGCGATTCACATCAAGCGCAAAACTCTGTTTGAAATCGACAATGTCCCTTACGTCTGCCTCGACTCCGACATCAGCAAGCCAACGGCCCGGGGCGGCCAGACGCTCGTCCACCTTAAAGTGCGCAACTTGCTGACCAACGCCGTTTTTGAGAAGACATTCAAGGCCAATGAAAGATTCCAGGAACCAGATGTTCAGCTTGTCCCGGCCACGTATCTTTACAGCGATAGCGATGGCTCCTATTTCCTGGACCAGGAGAGTTACGAAACGCTGACTCTGAGCGGTGCCATGCTGGGAAATGGGCTTGATTATCTTACAGACGGCACTCTGGTCCAATTGCACAAGTACAACGGCAATCCTATTGGCCTGCAACTGCCCATGTTCGTCGAGTTGAAGGTGACCTATGCAGAACCGGGCGCTAAGGGCGACTCCTCAAGTGGAAGTGGAACTAAGACGGTCAAGCTTGAGACAGGAATGGAGATCCGTGTTCCACCATTCATCAAGGAAGGCGAAAAAATCAAGGTGACGACCGAAACCGGAGAGTTCGCGGGGCGAGCCTGAGCGGAGGAGCAAAAACCATCGGGCTACCAGAACTTTGCACGGTTGTGAACCGGCGAAAGCCGAGCTACAATTTTCTGTGGGAGAACCCAACATGGACTGGACTACGCCTCAGTTTGAAGAAGTTTCTGTAAGCTGCGAGATTAATTGCTACTGCAATCCTGAACTCTAAGGATGTATTTGCGTGTCCTGGGCTCGGCTGCTGGGGGAGGATTTCCGCAGTGGAACTGTTGTTGCTACAACTGCAGCCGAGTACGGGACGGTTCGTTTCCCGGAAGCGCTCGCTCCCAGACACAGCTTGCCATTAGCGCAGACGCTGCGCACTGGTTCCTGATCCAGGCCAGCCCAGACCTGCGAGACCAGATAAGCGCCTGCCAAGCTCTCCATCCCTCCTCTGCAACCTTCCGCGCGTCCCCCATCCACGGTGTCGTTCTTACATCGGCTGAACTCGACGCAGCCTTAGGATTGCTCCTGATGCGCGAATCGCAGCCATTGGCCGTATACGCCACCGCGAGCGTTCGAATGCTGCTGGTGGAAGAGAATCTAGTCTTTGGAGTGCTGCGGCGGCAGTCTGACCAGATTCGCTGGCAAGTCATCAGCCCGGACCGTTCCTTCGAGCTGCGCACCATTCAAAATGAAAGCACCGGCATCCGATGCACACCTGTCAGCACCGGCGGCGGCTACCCTGGTTACGTACCACCCTCAAGGGCCGCCGGGCTGGATACCCCGAGCGCAGTCGTCGGTCTATTCGTGGAGCACGACGGGAAGCAAATCGCCTTTTTCCCCGGCGCGGCCGCGATCCTGCCCGAGTGGCTGGATCGTATGGCGGCCTGTGACGTAGTCTTTTTCGACGGGACGTTCTGGTCGGACGACGAGCTTATCCGGATTCAGACCGGTGCCAAAACCGCACGGCAGATGGGCCATTTGCCGGTGGCGGACACCGGCGGATCCCTCGACCAGCTTGCATCCTTGAAAGGTCCCCGAAAGATCTACATCCACATCAACAATACGAATCCGATGCTGGATGAAGGCAGCACCGAGTTCAATCGAATCCGCACTGCCGGGTGGGAGCTGGCAACGGACGGAATGGCGCTGACACTATAATCTTCCGATGGACGATGATCTCCTGAGCCCGAGCGAACTACGCGCACGCCTGGTGGCAATCGGCCATGAACGCTACCATCACAAGCATCCGTTTCATCGGTTGATGCACGAAGGAAAGCTGACACGCGGCCAGCTGCAGGCGTGGGCCCTGAACCGCTACTATTATCAGAGCCAAATTCCCGCCAAGGACGCCATTATTCTTTCGCGCTCGCAGGATGTTGAGTTTCGCCGCGCCTGGCGCAAACGAATTGTGGATCACGACGGAGCAGATGGCCAGCCGGGCGGGATCGAGAAATGGATCAGGCTGGCGGAGGCCACAGGGCTTTCCGCGGATCGTGTCGGCAGCGGACGCGAAATCCTGCCCGGCGTCCGGTTTGCTGTCGACGGCTATCTCCAACTGGTTCGCGACAGAACTTTCCTTGAGGCTGTCGCTTCCTCTTTGACGGAAATGTTCTCCCGCGATCTCATCTCCCTGCGCATGGATGCCATGCGCCAGCATTATCCATGGCTGGAGCCCGGGCTGGCGTACTTCACATCGCGCCTCTCGCAAGCGCCGGAAGATGCTTCTTTCGCTCTGGCATGGGTGACGCAGCATGCGCGGACGCGCGAGCAACAGGAGCTGGCGATTGCAGCTTTGTCCGATAAATGCGACATTCTGTGGGCCCAGCTGGACGCAATTTATTACTCCTATGTAACGCCTGGCTGGGTGCCGCCAGGAGCATTCCTGGCTGGCACGTCATGAATGCTCCTCTGCAGACCGCGCGCCCCGCGCTCAAGCGCGGCTGTCGCCTGTCGCCTGCTTCAATATCCGATTCATTACTGCTGATTCCGGAAGGTGCCCTGCGGCTGCAGGGGCCGGGCCGAAAAATTCTAGAGCTCTGCGATGGACAGCGCACCCTGAAGGATGTGGTCGCCGAGCTGTCCAGAGAATTCCCTTCTGCCGATCCGTCGGTGATCGCGGCGGAAGTGAACAGCTTCCTGACGCGTCTGCAGGAGAAAGGGGCCCTAGAATTCCTATGATTCCCGGTCCGCAGGCCTTAATCGCCGAATTGACGCATCGCTGCCCATTGCATTGCGTATATTGTTCGAATCCCGCGAAGCTGGAAAGCCGGGAACTTTCTACCGAGACGTGGAAGAGAGTCATCCAGGAGGCGGCAGCGTTGGGCTGCTGGCATCTTCACCTGACCGGCGGAGAGCCCTTGGCGCGAAAGGACACGGAGGAACTGGTATGCGCGGGTCGTGACGCGGGCCTGTATGTCAACCTGATCACGTCGGGACTGGGTCTTTCGCAGGAGCGGCTTCGATCGCTGGCAACGGCGGGTCTGGATCACATCCAGCTCAGCTTTCAGGACAGCCGGGAAGACTCCGCCGACCGGTTCGCCGGGACTCGAGCCCACGCCAGAAAACTACAGGTCGCTGAATGGATTCGGCAGCATCGGCTGGCTTTCACGGTAAACATGGTGGTGCACCGCGGGAACCTTGACCGGCTGGAAGAACTGATTGCACTGGCCGAGACGCTCCGCGCTGACAAGTTGGAGATTGCCCATGTGCAGTATTACGGATGGGCTTTCGAGAATCGCGAGCGGCTGCTGCCCACGCGTGCGCAGCTTGAAAGCTCGATCGAAATTGTAGCGAGAGCTCGCGAGCGGCTTAAGGGCGCGATGCGCATCGATTTTGTTTTGCCTGACTACTATGCCAAATACCCCAAAGCCTGCATGGGGGGGTGGGGCCGCGGGTTAGTGCTGATTGATCCGGCTGGCCGTGCGATGCCGTGCCACGCGGCGGCAGTGATTCCAGACATGAACTTTGAAAGCGTCGAGGAACAGTCCTTACGCTCGATATGGGAAAGTTCTCCGGCATTCACTCGGTTTCGAGGTGACGATTGGATGCAGGAACCGTGCCGCTCCTGCGAACGGAAAAGCATGGACTTTGGAGGATGCCGCTGCCAAGCCATGCTGCTGGCCGGCGACGCCAACGCCACAGACCCGGTCTGCACCAAATCGGGACTGCGGACCAAGGTCGACGGAATCGTAGAGATCGCGAATCAGAACCAAAGTACCGGATCAGCCGGGCCATGGGTGTACCGCATTGCTGCTGCTCGAGAACCGGTCCTCCCCTAATTGCAGATTTCGACCAGCTTCAGACCAGGATGGAGCCTGGCAGAGCAGAAGCAGGATGAGAACTTGCGACTCTTTATGTATCGCGGTCAAACGCAAATGCGATCCGGCGATATAATCGCGGCATGAAATCGACCGTATTCGCAAACATCGGTTTGGTTGGCCTGCTCGGATTGCTCGGGTGCACACCGCAAAGCCCCAGTCCGGATCAGATACGCCAGAACACCGCCAACGCAACGGCCACGGCAGCACGGGACGCGAAAGCGATGGCCCAGGGCGTCTTCGATGGATTGAAGAAAAAAGGACCGATGAACATCAACCGCGCCAGCGCGGCCGACCTGGAGACACTGCCTGGGATCGATCATGCCGCAGCCGACAGAATCATCGCCGGTCGGCCTTACAAGAATTCCATCGAACTGGAGCGCCGCAAAATCATCTCCAAGGCGGAGTACAACAAAATCGCCAATCAGATTGAGGCGCAGTAGGCCGGGTCGTTTGGCGTTGGCAATCTGGTGGATTCTCGACTCGCAAGGCGATTCTCGTAGACCCCGGCGAACGCTACAATAGAGCAAAACCCGCGTGAAATCTGAACGCACGCCGGGCGAGTAGCTCAATCGGATAGAGCACCGGCCTTCTAAGCCGGGGGTTGTGGGTTCGATTCCCGCCTCGCCCACCATGACTGCACTCCTACAATCAGATTGGGGCGTGCCGCTCGACAACAAGGCGCCCGGCCGCCGTACTCTCTGGCCTGGGAAACGGCGGCCGAACCATAGAAAGCAGGTCGGTATCTGACCCCGGAGCGCCAGCATGTTCGGCGGGCAGCCTTTCCCAAAATTGGCCGCATCCCTAGTTACTGTGATCCCTTTTTCTGCATTGAGATCTTTGGCCCTGCCGCGCGTTTTCCTTTCGCTGGCCTCCATCGTGGTGATTTCCGTCTGCTCCCTCGCTGTGATCGGATGCGGCGGCAGTAGCATGTCTAACACCGCGTCGCTTTCCGGCCCCGGCGGCTCGGGTGGGACCGGCTCGGGCACTGGCTCGGGGACCGGGTCGGGCGGAACCGGTTCCGGCGGGACTGGATCGGGTGGAAGTCAGCAAAGTTGCCCCGTTGTCGCCATGGTTGAAGCTGGGCCGCAGCCATTTCCCACCGCACCTCCGCTGCCTCCTCCCACGCCCGGCACCAATTCAGCAGGATCGGCCTGCGTCTCGACACCAGCCAACGGTGCGAACGTGACCTCCCCAATGAAGATGACCGCCGTTGCCGACCTTCTGCAAGCGCCCATCCTCTACATGCGTGTCTACATCGACGGCGTGGCTGATTACTTCACCTTCTACAACCAGTTCACAGCGCTGTTCTGGATGCCGGTCGGCAATCACAACATCGAGGTCATCGCGACCGACATCAAGGGTCATGATGTCAGCACGAGCTTCTCAGTGAACGTGACCGGCACCGCGTACCAGACTGTGACGAATCTTCAAAATATTCCCAATTGGGAACCCTGTTCCGCCGTCTATGCGCCGGGTACACCCCGCGCGGGGCAGATTTGCGCCGCCGGCATCGGCAATGCGGTTTCCACCATGACGGAAGGTGTCAGCAGCCCGTCCCTCAGTGGCTCCTCGGCCCATTTCACCATGGGCGGTCCGGCCGGATACTCCAACGAGCTTTACACGTTGTCACTGGGCGGGGGCGACAGCCCGACGCACTTCGTCTATGACTTTTATGTAATGGTTGACAACCCGAAGGCCCCGCAAGCTCTGGAGTTCGATGTGAACCAGACGATTAACGATATGCGCTGGACCTGGGGCACGGAATGCAACTTCAACGGCAACTATCCCAATGTCGGCGAATGGGATGTCTGGAACGGCGCTCCCAATACAGGCTGGCAAAAGACCAGTGCCCCGTGCCCGGTTTTCCCGGCCAACCAGTGGAACCACATTGTCTGGACATTCGAGCGCGTAGGCCAGCAAGTCCATTACATCAGCCTGCAGGTAAACGGAACCACCTATCCGCTTGACCTTTACTACTCCGCCCAGCAAGGCTGGCCAATGGGACAGATTAACGCAGCCTTCCAGATGGACGGCAACGCCAACCAGACCCCCTACAACGTATGGCTGGACAAGGTAAACCTTACCGTCTATTGATGGCGCTGGAGCGTTCGGAGATGACATCGCAGTAGGTCGTGCCCGATCATGCGATGCTATCTTGGTGTCACGTACACCATGCCTGAGTTCACCCTGAAGCCCACGCACAAGGCGGTCAAAGTCTATTACGAGACCATGGCCCAATACTCCCGCCTGCTTTTCGACAATGAAACCAATCTGCGCGGGGCCATGCAGGCTCTGCTCGAATCCTGTTCCTCCAAAATGGACGTAACCTTCGTCGCCGAATGCGAGGTTCCCCGCACAGGAAAAAGTTCGATTAAGCCAGACGGAGCCATCATCAATGCTTTCGGTATCCGGCTTGGCTATTGGGAAGCGAAGGACGGCGCGGACCACCTCGACCGGGAAATCAAGAAGAAGTTTGCCGATGGATATCCGCAAGACAACATCCTATTCACGACCCCTGCACGCGCCGTGCTGTTTCACGACGGCCGCAAAGCCTTCGACAATGACATTCGCCAACCGGAGCAACTGATTGAAGTTCTCTGCCTGTTCTTCAGCTACCGCCAGCCAGCGGTCGATGAATGGGAGCGGGCTGTTGAGGAATTCTCCACGCGCATCCCGCAGATTGAAGCGGGCGCTCTGCGCATCATTGAGCAAGAGCGCAAGAGGAACCAAGCCTTCCGCGAGCAATTTGATGTCTTCCACGATGTCTGTAAAGACTCGATCGATCCGGGCCTAACGACTGGCGCAGTCGAATGTCAGCACGGACGCACGCAGCGGCATCGTCAATGATCCAAACCGTGACGAAGATCCGGAGGCTATCGTGCGGCTCATCGGACAGGTGATCACCGTTTCGCTGAAGACGGTGGAGGCGGTGAAATCATTGCCAGAATGGGTTCTCGCCTGAGCATCGCATGCTTGCGGCATTCCTCAATGCTTCTGCCGCTTCGGCGGAACATCCTTATAACCGGCCATGTGAACGACGAGGCCGCCGTTTGGCAACGATTTCGAATAGCCGGCGACCAACTGCTCCGAATACCGGGCCATCGAGAAATCAAAGTGGCTGGCTGGTTTCAGGTTCACCAGTTCCATTTCCACAGGCGTCATGGTGAGTCTGCCAAAGCGCATGGAACCGCCGTGAAACATAACATAGCTGCGTGCCTGTTGCGGAGGCGCGGACGGAGCCGCTGGCGATCCTCCGAAAATCAACCTGAGCCGGCCTTGCGCAATCGAAAGCGACTGCAGCTTTCCGTCGATCCGCGGAGGAGGAAACATCTGCGAGATAGGAAAAATCATGTCATTCCCTTCCACACGGAAGGCCCTCGGATTTCTTGGCTGCGCGACTTTGGCGACATTCATCCCCAGAAAGTCGAGAATGCTTTCATGCAGGATGCGGCCCACGCGCATATCGAAGAAATGCATTCGCATATTGCCGCCCGGGGTGACCTGCAGCGTGGCCCTGGATGTGAAGTGCAGATCCACCAGCTTATGAAACGTTCCGGTGACGGAAACCGTTTGGTCAGGATTCAGCGTCATGCTCAGGTCGCGGACGGGCGTGCCGGCGCGCGGCAGAATGTAGCTGTTGACCAGTGCGGAAAGATGTGCGGACGAAATGCTGCTTTGAGCGCTGTGAATCTGCAGTGCGAAGGAAGCTGGATCGTCGAGGGAGATGATCTGGCCTGGGCGCGCCTGAACCATGACGCCGTCTAAAGACTCAATGCTTAGCGCGACGTTTGGCAGCACATGGTAGATAACGTGCCGCATGGAAATACTGGTTTCATCGGGATCGGCTTCGGCAGCCTTCGGTAAAGCCTTTTTACCTGCTGGGACGGATTTTTGGCTGCTCAATGCAGCGGCGTTCCTGCCGGAAATACTCGCGCCCGCAGCAACGACGGTAGCGCAAAGCAGAAGAATGACGGCTGAAATTTGTCGAATGGAGATCTCCTCTCCGCAAGTATTACGTTGCAGAATGCCCCGATTCGACAAATTTTCCTATTACGCTTTGACGACTTTGCCGGACTTGATGCAGCCGGTACATACGCGGATGCGCTTGCTGGCGCTGTTGATCTTCGCCTTAACCGTCTGCAGGTTCACGTTCCAGCGGCGGCGGGTGACATTATGCGCGTGAGAGATGTTGTTGCCAAATTGCGGTTTCTTGCCGCAAAGTTCACAAACCTGTGCCATGACCTTTATCCTGTTCTACAGATGTTCCTGGGAGATAGAAGGATTGCGGGACTGGACGC
>DASSZI010000193.1:0-3236 GCA_035713565.1 Acidobacteriaceae bacterium
TTTTGAGCGGCGCGCTCTCGATCTGTTCAACGTAGTAACGGTTGTTCCGGGCGCAATTGGTGCCTGGCGCACTGCGGCAGTCAAGGCTGCGGAAGGATACCACGTCAACACGGTTGCGGAAGATGCCGATTTGACAATGAATCTGCTGCAGCAAGGCCTAAAGGTCGTGTATGAGGATCGTGCGCTTGCATTTACGGAAGCACCCGACAATATGAGGGGGCTTATGCGCCAGCGCTTCCGCTGGTCATTCGGAATCCTACAGGCAGTCGCGAAACATCGCGGCTCTTTTCTGAGGAACCGCGCCCTGGGTCTGTTCGCCTTACCTAATATGATCGTGTTTCAGATCATCTTGCCCCTGTTTTCGCCGTTTATTGACCTTATGTTTGTTGCTGGCGTGGTGCATTACCTGGTGGATCATTATTTCCATCCAGAGGCGGCCAGCACCGCCAGTTTCGAAAAGCTGATCGTCTATTTTCTTGCTTTTATTACGGTCGATTTCTTCGCATCCACCATTGCGTTTCTGCTGGAGCCGCGCCACGCTGCCAACACGGGCGATGGCTGGCTGCTCTTCCACATCTGGATCCAACGCTTCACTTACCGTCAGGTTTTTTCGTTGGTTCTGCTCAAAACAATCAAGCGGGCGATTGACGGACGTCCCTTTGCCTGGGAGAAGCAGGAGCGTACCGCAAAACTTTCCGCCAGCACGGAACGAGCAACTGCCGGCAAGTGACTCTGCCGGGAGCAACCGCACGACGGGTGTGAGTCTTGCTGATGGTCCGCGGCTCAGGCAGCGGCGAAGGTTTCCGCCATGCCATCTTCCAGTGTGGTAAAGGCTCGCGTATAGCCACCCTGTTGCTGCAGCATTGTGAGGTCGGCCTGAGTAAAGTGCTGGTAGCGTCCTGCAAGATCGGCAGGGAAGGGGATGTATTCGATGGCGGCGTTGTCTGTGCGAGGTCCGTTCAACTGTATCAATGCTTGTGCAACATCATTGAAGCTGCGGCTGTTCGCAGTTCCGGCGTTGAAGATTCCCTGATAGGTCTCCTGCAGGCGACCCATACCAGCGCGCTCTTTCTCGACGCCCAGACCAGCAAAAAAAAGGTTCATGCGGCAGATGTCCCGGACGTAGACAAAGTCGCGGCGCTGTTCACCGTCCCCATAACCGCCCGAACCTCGAAACATTCGGATCACGCCGGAATCTTTGAGCTGGGCGCTGAAGTGGTGCATGACGGAAGACATTCGTCCCTTGTGCTGCTCGCGCCTGCCGTACACGTTGAAGTAACGCAGGCCCACAACGGTGCTTTCAATGGTCGGCAGCAAGCGCCGGATGTAGTTGTCAAAGACCAGCTTGGAGAAGCCGTACACGTTCAGCGGACGCTCGTTCTCCGGTTCCGGCCTGAAACGCTGGCTGAGCCCATAGACGGCCGCGGTGGACGCGTACACGAAAGGGATGCGGTTCTGCAGCGCGAAGTGGAGCAACTCCTTGGAGTAGGTGAAGTTGTTATCCATCATGTATGCGCCGTCGTCTTCCAGGGTATTGGAGCAGGCACCCTGATGCAGAATGGCGCGAATACGTCTGGCGGACAGCGCGCGGGAGGCGATGGCGCGGCGGAACTCGGCCTTGTCCATGTAGTCGCTGAAGGCCGCTCCTTCGAGATTGAGAAATTTGCTGCTGTTGTTGCGGAGATTGTCTACGCAGAAGATTTCGTTTTCTCCGGCGCGGTTCAGCTCATGGATCAAATTGCTGCCGATAAAGCCCGCTCCGCCGGTTACGACGATCATGCTTTCTCCTGATTTCTCAAATCGCTGGCAGCCATTTTCTTGACGATATTCGTAGTGCTGAAGCCTGCCACCGTGGGAACAATTGCAATCCGACCGCCCCAACTGCGGACCAGCTCCGCGCCGACAACGGTAGCCTCAGTGTAGTCGCCGCCCTTTACCAGAACATCCGGACGCAGCGACTCTATGGTTTCAAACGGCGTATCCTCCTCAAAGATGACAATGGCGTCTGTCGACGCAAGCGCGGCCAGGATGCGAGCGCGCTCGTGCTGCCCGACAATAGGACGCGCAGGGCCTTTGAGCCGTTGTACAGAGGCATCACTGTTGATGCCCAGGACGAGACGATCGCCCATGCGACGCGCATCTTCCAGGAGAGTGATGTGTCCGACGTGCAGCAGGTCAAAGCAGCCGTTGGTGAAGACGATTTTCTCTCCCCGGCTGCGCCACTGGGCCGCTCGCTCGGCCAGAACCGAGCGGGTGACGATTTTCTCATTTGTGCTCTGCGTCACCTCACTGGACAAGGAAGCCTGCAGGTCGGCGCGCCCAATTGGCACTGTTCCCACCCGGCCCACGACGATGCCGGCCGCAAGGTTTGCGAGCTGGATTGTGCTCTCCATATCCAGGTTTGCAGCGGCGCAGGCGGCCAGCGTCGCGATGACGGTATCCCCGGCACCGGAAACATCGTAGACCTCGCGCGCCTGGGCGGATGCCTGCAGGTCCTGCTCCGGGTTTTTGTGGAGCACGCGGATGCCGCGTTCGCTCATGGTTACGGTGAGATAGTCAAGGGCCAGAGATTCGACCAGGTCGCGGCCCGCAGCCATCAGAGCCTCGGTTTCCTGAATAGGCAGAGTGGTGCATGCCGATAGCTCGTGCAGGTTTGGGCAGATCGTGGTGGCACCTCGGTATTTGGAAAAATCATTACCCTTGGGGTCCACCAAAACAGGGATGTTGCGCGTCCGCGCATGGGCGATCACATACTGGCAAACCCGCTCCGGCAGCGCACCTTTCGCGTAATCGGAGAGAATGACACTCCCTGCGCAGGAAATCTCCGGTCCGATGCCTTCCAGCAAGCGATCAATCTCGGAGAGGTCAGCCTTTGCGGGAGTCTCCACATCGAGACGCATCAACTGCTGCCGTCCGGCCATAATTCGCGTCTTGGAAATCGTCGGACGCTGCCAGCGGCACACGCAATCCGCAGAGATCCCGGTCGCCTGCAGTAAGCCAAGCAATGTACTTGCATCCACATCATTTCCGCAGAAACCTGCAAGGGATACTTGAACTCCCAGTCCAGCAAGATTCATGGCGACATTAGCCGCGCCTCCGGGTACATGACTGCGGCGAACCGACCGTAACACCGGTACAGGAGCTTCCGGCGAGATGCGGCTCACATCGCCCCAGACATAGGTGTCCAGCATCAGATCTCCGACGACCAGCACACGGTGGCGCTGAAAGCCGGAACC